>JABHZQ010000021.1 GCA_018656555.1 archaeon | reverse complement strand
TTTCTTCATCTAAAATTTCATCTTCTTCTACAGGAACATCCTTTGCACAAGACACAATAAGAAACAAACCCATTAAGATTATTAAGAATATTAAATATTTTGATTTCATCAATACCACCTCTTAGAAAGTCTAGCTAAATTAACTATAAATATGTTTCTAATATACCCACCACATAGAAACCTTTATAAATGGCTAATTTTTCCATACTACTAAACCAATGATAGGAGGTTTATCAAATGGCTGATGATCAATTCGAAAAAATATATGAAATTGTTGAGGTAGTCAAAACTTCTGGTAAGCTTAGAAAAGGAACTAACGAAGTAACTAAAGCTGTAGAAAAAGGAACAGCTAAATTAGTGGCTTACGCAGAAGATGTCAACCCAAAAGAAGTTATAATGCACATTGCCCCATTATGTAAAGATAAAGGGGTACTTTGTTTCGCAGTACCAAGTAAAACAGAACTTGGAACAGCAGCTGGACTTCCAGTAGGAACAAGTGCAGTAGCAGTAACCCAAGAGGGAGATGCTAAAAATCTTATTGCTAAACTAGGTACTGTTAAAAAAGTAGTTCCAAAGGTAGAACCTAAGGAAACTCCAAAAGAGACTCCAAAGGAAACACCTAAAGCAGCTCCAAAGGTAGAACCTAAAGAAGCAAAAAAAGAAGAACCTAAGGAAACTCCAAAAGAGACCCCAAAGGAAACACCTAAAGTAGAGGAAAATAAAGATGGCGAAAAGGCCTGATAAGAAACAAGATAAGGAAGAAAAGAATAAATCTCTTTTCACAAATGCAGTTCCTGCTAGAGTAGAAGAAATAGTAGGTAGGACTGGAACAAGAGGAGAGGTTATCCAAGTTAGGTGCAAGGTTCTTGAGGGCAGAGATGCTAATAAAATTCTTACAAGGAATGTTAAAGGCCCAATAAGGGTACAAGATGTTCTAATGCTTAGAGAAACTGAAATAGAGGCTAGAAAATTAACAAGAGGTAAGAGATAATGGCAAGATGCAGTTACTGTAGAAAAGAAATAAGCAAAGGTACTGGAATGCTTTTTGTTAAAAAAGATGGTAAAACTCTATGGTTTTGCAATAAAAAGTGTGAAATAAATTCTATTAAACTAAAAAGAAAGCCTCAAAAACAGAAATGGTTAACAAAGGAAAAGAAAAAATGATCGAGAGAACATTAATTATTATAAAACCCGATGCTGTTCAAAGAGGACTTGTTGGTGAAATAACTCACAGATTTGAAAAAGTTGGTCTAAAACTAGCAGCAATGAAAATGTTGTTTGCAACAAAAGAACAATTAGAAGAACATTATCACAAAGATGATGAGTGGTTGACAAAAAAAGGTGTGGGAATTATAAAAAATAAAAAATATGCAGATGATTATGATCCTAAAAAAGCAGGAAGAGAAATTGTAGATGCTCTAATTGATGATATGAGACTTTCCCCAGTTATTGCAATGGTTATTGAAGGCCATAATGCAGTTGCTGTTGTGAAAAAAATCACAGGTCCAACAAACATTGAAGAAGCACTTCCTGGAACAATTAGAGGAGACTACTCACATGATACTTATGGTTTAGCAAATGTTAGTGATAGACCCATTATTACCATACTCCATGCTAGTGGCGAGAAAGATGAAGCAGAAAAAGAGATTAAGATCTGGTTCCCAGATAATGAAATCTTTGACTATGAAAAAATGGATGCAGCATGGCACTATAGAAAAAGAGATGTAAAATGAATATAATCCTTATTGGAGGCCCAAGTGTGGGAAAGGGAACCTATGCTTCTAAGCTTAAAAAAATATACCACATTCCCCATATTTCTACAGGTGACTTATTTAGAGAAAACATAAAGAATGAAACAGAACTAGGAATAAAAGCAAAAACCTACATTGATAAAGGTAATCTTGTTCCTGATGAAGTTACAATTGATATGGTTAAAGATAGACTATCTAAAGAAGATGCTCAAAATGGATACTTACTAGATGGATTCCCAAGAACAACTGCACAAGCAGAAGCATTGGAGTCCTTTACAAAGATTGACAAAGTTCTATACTTCACAGCAGATGAAAGTGTAATAATTGCAAGAGTTGCTGGAAGAAGAATTTGTAAAGCATGTGGTGCAATCTTCCACACTACAAACATCCCACCTAAAAAAGAAGGTGTATGTGATTATTGTGGTGGAGAAATATACCAAAGACCAGATGAACAACCCGAGATTGTAAAGGAAAGATTAAACACTTTCCAAGAAAAAACAAAACCAGTTATTGATTATTACAAAGAAAAAGGTCTTCTAGCTGAAATAGATGCTAATAGGGATATTAATAATCCCAAATTCAGAGTTATAGAAGATTGTCAAGAAGTTTTGGACCAACTAAAGGCCTAACTTTTTATCTATTTCTCTACCTGCATTCTCAATCTCTTCATAAGCAGATACAAAATCCTGTTTCATTTTCTTTAAAGTAGATTCTAAGTTTTTATCTCTTAAAGAATACTTATTATCATTTACAACAACCAAACCTGCACCAATAAGCCTTGTTAAGTGATATACAACAGTTCCTCTTGAAAGGTTTAACTTATATGCCAACTCATCAGAAGATAGCCCTTCCTTCTTCTTTGTAGCCTTTAACAGCTCAATAAAGATCCTAAAACAGCTCCTTTCTTTATCTCTTTCACTAAATAAACCAAGAGATTCTGATAAAAATTGTAATTCTTTGTTCAAATTCTCTTCAACAGGCTTTAATTTTACAATAGTTATCCTCTGAAACCGCGTTATCATTGGAATAAATAATAGATTTAACTTTAAATATCTTTCAGTTTTTTTAAAGAAAGATTTATAAGTTATACATTAATTTCTAAAATTAGGTAAAAAAGATGTTTAAACCAAGAAATGCTATGAAATTAACTCCTTCTCCTGATATTTACTTACAATTTGCAGATCCCATTCTTGAACCAGACTATATTCAACTTGGAGGAACTGTTTATGCTGAAGCAACAACTGAGTTAAGTAGTAGAGGTGGTCCTTGGGTAGAATCTACAGATACAGTTCCAGTTGATGTTTCATTTGATGTAGTTTTTTATTCTTCTGGTGAAATGGAATTTATGCCTTATGATGAAGGAAATAATGGTTTATCTTTTATGGGGGACATGGCTTGGTGGAGGGGAGAAAGTTTCAAAAAAGATGCTTGGACTCAGGCACAACAATCTTTAGTTGATATACCCTCCATTTTAAGAGTAGCAAGATTAAGACTAATTGATCAGTTTCGGGCATTAGAAAGCTTAACAGAAGATCAAGAAGAGTTACTAACACGATTAGAATTAACTCCTCCTTTAACTTCTAGAGCGATTGAATATATTGTAGAGGGTGTTCCAGAAGCACCAACTTATGTACCAATTGTTAAAAAAGAAAAAAATAGAGGAAATGTAGTTCCCTTTACCTCATTAAAAAGATAGCCTTTAACCTGCTTCTCCAAGTTCTTCTTGCTGTAGGAGTAATCTTACTTCCTGTTGCAGCATCTTGTGCCATATCTCTAAATCCGTCCAAAAATAGATCCATTCTAGCATCCATAAGTGGAGTAGCCTTTGCATCAAATTTAGCTTCCCATCTTTGAATTTCTTTATCGGCTTTTGCAGCTTGTTTTCTAATTGATTCTAACTCTTTAGTCATAGCTTTAAGCTCAAGTAATGCACTATTAACATGAACTAAAACACTTTGAGAAGTTGTCCTTTCTTTAGCAAATTCTTCCTTTAAAAAGTTAATTCTACTTCTCAGCATTCCAACATTTCTTGTTCTTGAAAGACTAGGATCTCTTTCTAATCTTTGTAATTCACCAAATCCATTAGAAATTTGAGCAGGTAATTCATTTAACTCCATTCCAAATTTTCTAACCCAATCAACATGAAATCTTATATTGTCTTGATGTGTAGAACATCCAGAAAGCATTGGTACGATATCTGGTACTCCTTGTTGTTCAAACTTTGTAGCTTGATTAATTAAACTGTCTGGTATTAGTTCAGCAGCTCCCATTTATTATCACCTCAATTATTATTACAATTAATAGTCATTTAATTATTTATAAGGTTTGTTATTAATTAAACTAATAATTTAGCAACTCTAAACTGGAACTCAGTTTCAATTTCAGTAACTTCAATAATCATTTCATAATAATCTTCAGAATAAACAAATGGTTGTATTACATAATTATCATAACTAACAATTTTAATTCCTGCATCACTTTCAGTTATTTCATCAATAAGACTATAAACTTCTCTTAAATCCACAGCAAAGTACTCGGTTTGATCACCTAACTCTCTTTGAACATCTCCATCACTAATCATACCTAAATTAGAAACAGCTATCTCTGCCTCTTCTAAAAACAAAACTTCAACCATAGGTTTCCCCCCACTCCAAGTAAATCCACTGTCATCTAACAAATAATGACATTCAACTATCTCATTTTCTAGATGTTCTTCTAAATTAGTGGTCATCATAGGTACTGTAACTAACTCATAAACAGTTCCAAAAGAAGAAGATTCAGCAGGTAAGTCTAAATAACCCCCTTGTAATCCCATTAAATAAAAGCCATCCTCAACACTCTCTTGCACACAATCTTCAATAGTTTCTTTAGCATCTTCAATATTCTCAACAACAACTAAACCATCATTAACATTCCCACTATCTCTATTAATAAATGCAAAGAAGATAATCACTACAAAAATAAACATAATACCAAGAACTAAAAATAATGAAACTTGACCTCTTTTCATATTTAATTAAATAGGTTAATATTATTTAAATTTATTCTTTAAAGAAAAAAGAAAAAAATTATTTTTTCCAAACAGTAAACCTTAATACAATTAGTACAATCAAAACAATTGCAACACCAATTAGTATCCAAATCCATGCTTTCTTATACCACGGTTTACTATCTGCATCATCACCTAATTCACCTTCTGTACCTAATGTGGCAGCATCAGCATCTGTGTCATCTGTAGTCCCATCATCTACTCCATCCTGCACTCCAGTATACAATTCAATAGTTATCTGTGCGGTTGTTGTAGCTGCACTATCGCAAGTAATGTACACATCATACAGGCCATCACCATCTAAGTCAATTCTCTTCTTGCTTCCTTCATTAATTGTTGTTGTTATACCTAATTCAATTAATTCAAGTTCAATGCTAGTTGCACTTATTGAGGTTAATTCAACACTATATGCTTCTCCTGCAACTTCAAAACTAACACTATCTCCAGAACTTAATGTTTTAGTATATCCATCGTCATCAAGCTCTCCTGCATCATATGTAGCTGAATCTGAACTTGAAGAACCTCCACTGGTACTACTACTACTGCTAGATTCTTCTTCAGCTGCAACCACAACAGTTACATCTCCATTAACCCTAGATTGAGTTCCTGAGAAATGAGGTAACCTTATCCAGATTCTATTATTAGATGTATCTAAATAACAAGGGTTGGTAGCATTGAAGAAAGTTGCATTTTGATTTGTTGAACAATTTGTTGAACCCATCAAAGTTTGCCATTCACTTTCATAGCCAGTATAGTGTGAATAGTTTCCAGATAATGCAGTACCTACAGTACCATTCGCTGTAGCATTCCAAATCAAATTCCAGTGTTCATCATACATGTAAGGTACACTAATATTAATCACACTAGTTTCATTTAAACCTGCTACAGTACTACTTCCTTCTGTATAAGGCATGGATACAATAATATAATCATAGATGTTTGGTCCAAGAGATCCAAACTTCATTAGTTTATCAAATCCACTTGAAACTCCTTCAGTTACATCATCGTCATTCTCAAACAATGCTGCAGGAGGTCCAGATGCCATCATATCCACATTTACAAAGTGTACTAATACACTGCTCATACCCATTCTAAAACTTAAAGCTCCACCACCAATAACATATTTGAACATACTAAATGCTCCCATATCACCAGTTGTTAAAAGACAGCCAGCCCCAGGAACTGGTACATCACAACTACTATTGGATTTATAAAGAGCAATACTAATGCTAGAACCAGTATCTCCACCAAGGGATTCTGGATTAAAAGCAGTCATAGATATATTCTGATTTAATGCTATTTCTGCAGCAGTTCTTGTATCTTCATTTTTAGGAGCCCATCCCCCCATACTATAAACATTCATCTCTTTAAAGCCAGTTATATTCAACAAACTCAAATATATAGTTGAATTACCACTACTTAGATCTTTCATAAATGTAAACTCATGACCCATTCCATAAGAAGTATAATCTAATTTAGACTCTATATGGAATTGCGCATTTTGAATAGTAGCGTTATTTGTAGCATTCACTATATTAAATTCTTGTTGCATTGTTGTCACATTATATACTGGGAAAGCAGGATCTGTACTATCTGTCATAGAAATATTTCTTCTATTACTTCCCAATAAACCATACATTGTAAAGTTTACAGAGTGATAGGCAGCATTTGCTGTAAGATTTCTATAGCTTCCATAGTAAGTAGAACTATTTCTTGCACTAGCAAATAAAACAAAGTTTACAGTTTCAGCTGGTGCATAAGGTACTGTAATGTTATAGTTCCAATATTCTCCCAGAGTAGGA
>JABHZQ010000020.1 GCA_018656555.1 archaeon | reverse complement strand
TCTCCTCCTTCCAGTCGTCGGGGACGCTAGCGCTTTCACTATCGTTCACCCAGACATAACACAGATTTAACAGAAAAACGCTCGGCTCGCGTTTTTCCCAAATTCATCCTAAGGATGAACTTTGTTAAATCTCGAATGTTAGGTGAAATTAAATTTTCATTCAGGGTTTTGAGCAAGAATTAGATCTATAATACTTTGTGGAGCTCTATTATCTCTAAGGTGGTCATTTAGAGCTCCCCCTGGAATGTGATCTAATAGATTCCCTTCTAAATTATAAGCATTCATTAGTGCAACAGCTCCACTACCAGCAGTATTAATAAACTCTGTGATAGTATAGACACATTCATTTCCACCCAACATAGAGGAATAAAAATGACCTCCACAACCCCCATCGATTAGGTCCGCATCTAACATTCTAGTTTCATCTGCCATAAAAATAGAAATATAAATGGCCTTTTTAAGTTTTATGATTTTTATAAATGAAAATTTAACTCCTCACTTACCCAACCACCAACCACCGACCCGCTAAAGGGGTCTCCCGTTCGGCCCTCCGGGTCACCTAACAACGTTGTGCACAATTCAGGGACTTGGCTCTTCATGCAATTTTCTATAATCATATAACATAGAAGCAGTTATAGAAGTAGTAGGAGTAATTTCATAATGATCATAAAAAGGTTGCCATTCTTCATAAGTTGTTGTTCCATTCCCATCCCCCATTTTATCTAAAATTTGTTCAACAGGTGTAACATAAATTTCATATTGTAAGGCCTTTACACCTCTTAATATAGGCAAAACTCCAAATCTAGCTACTGCAAGAATAGCTACAAGTCCAACCCCCACAACAGCTAACCTACTTCCCCTTGATTCAAACATAAGGATAAAATAGATTAACTGCTTTATATATTTTATTAATCCTCCTCCTCAAAAGTCCCTGAATTAAATTTCTTTCAGAAATTTCCCTCATTCTCTGAAAATTCTCCATTCCATTCCAAATTTTCGAGGTTCGGGGTGCACAACATCGTTAGGTAAAATTGGACTCAAAACAATTCTGGATTAACTGCATCAAACTCTTCAGCAACTGTTCTTGCTAAAGTAGGATTTCCAGAAAGATCCATCATACTTAATGGCCTTGGACATCTTACTACTTCGCCATCAATAAGAACACGATATAAACTACCATAAACTTTATCTGCCAATCTTGGACCCCCAAATTGGTATTCAATTCTTAAGTGCCTTCCATCCCTTAATTCCATATTGGTTGATAAATATGTCATATAATTTGGAGAATAGCATTGACTTATAAACCTTTCTTTGAGTCCAACTCAAATTTCTTCCAGAAATTTGCCCTCCAGCTCGAGTCCTTCAGCCTCGAGGTCGGGTTACCTAACACCGTTGTACGCAATTTTTAAGTTATCTTATTCTTAGTGGATCTTTAATGATTTCCCAATCAAAAACTCTTGATTTACTTTGAAGAGTTGTTTCAAGAAGAGAATCATTAAATCTACCATAATCAGCAGAACTGCTACCAAACCAAACATAATCTCTTTCAAAACCTTCATCAGGATTTTCTGGTTCAAATTCCCAAAAACCACCTCCAAGAATTTCGTATTCTCTATTTGGATCTTCATCCCTATAAAATCTTTCTATAATATCTCGGTGCTTTTCTCTAGTACTTTCAGTAATTCTTACTATCCCTCTTCCAGAAGATGATTCTCTAAATAACATGAATCTAGCTCCATCCATAGAATCCCCTAAATAAGTATCTTTACTAAATATTGGCATATCTTCCATAATCTAAGGAATTTATCCACCTTTTTTAAATCTTTTTATTAAAATAACTCAAAAACTAAATCCCTAAGGAATTTCCCTCCAGCTCTCAAAAATCAAAGAATATTTATATAACCATAATCTTTTACTTAAACAATGGAACTAAATTACCTAAGAGCAGTTATTTTCTTAGTAGCTGGTTTAATACTTCTAATCATTCCCCAAAAAATAATAAAAATACAAGCCTATCTATCAAAGAGACTACACCTTAGATCTACCTACACTAAGAAAGCAAATTATATCATTAGTTTTGTTTTATTGATTATAGCACTAACATTATTTATTTACTCAATTATTAATTAATTACCTACTTCTCTCCATCTCAGCACGCATCTGTGCAAAAGTAGTATTAACAAACCTTTCTAATGCTACTCTATCAGGTTCAAAATTAGCAATAGTAACAGTATCTGCCATCCTTGCCATTGTCTTTAATACCATTCTTTGATTTCCCACATCTCTCCTACCCTCTCCTGTAAGAACTCTACTAACATCTACTCCCTCTATTGCTGCAATAAAATCAGTAGTTGAATATTCTCTATTACCAATATCTGCTTCCATTAACAAATACTGTCCATTAGTATGTAATGGTTGTTCAAATACTCCATAAGTTATTGTTGGTTCATTCATTTTTATTCTCCATAAAATTAAGAATTATTATTTTCTTTTTAAAGTTTACCTATCCAATACTGTAAGATGGGGACTTAATGGACGTAGGGGTTTTGCATCAACATCAGCCATAAAAGCTTCATAAGACTCAACTCTTTTTCTTAAAATCCCAATAGTTAAAGTCCAATAAGCTTCAAACTCATCAGGATTAGCACGATAAAATTTCCTTAATACATCAAGAGGATATCTATGTTTCTCCAATTGAGCTTCTAAATTATCAATCTGTTCTGGATACATAGTTCTAATAATAAAACCTTTATTTTTAAAGTTTATCAATTTCTTTTCTTCAATCCAAAGTAAATCCTTTTAACAAATAAAGAAATAAAACCAATTGCTGTAACAAGTAATACATAGGGTGCAATTCCAATCTCATGATGACCCTTTCTATTCATTTTCTATACAATCTATCGATTACAGAATAAAGAGCTAAACGAATTCTACCAAATTTTGGATCTCTCAAATCAACACTTGGTTTCTCAACAACAGTAGCTTCAATCACAACTGGATCCTCAATTGGTCCACCAGGTAAAGGTGTTGACAATATTCTAGCCCTTCTTCTTTCATAAGCTTCAGGATCATGAAATAACATTCTCTGTCTTCTTGTTAAATAACCACCAGGAGGCCTATACTTTCCTACTACTTCGCCCCCTAACATCTTATCTAAATCATTCTCAATTTCTTCTCTTGTAACTAACCTACACCCTGCAGGACTTAAACTAGAACAACTTCCACCCATAATAATTCTATGTTATAATAATATAAAAAACTATCCTAAATTTCAGTTTCTCCACCAATTGCATAATATATCGACAATTCAGAAATAGGCAAATCATCTAAACCCTTCAAAGAAACATGACAATATCCTTTATGGTCTTCATAAGACCTCCTTTCTTTTAATCTACTCAAAATCTCATCTCTAATATACAAACGCAGATATTCTCCAGGTTTTCTATCAATTAAAACCCTTTCACAAGCATCTTGACATCTTTTATCATCAACAATAACTTCCAAGGCAATTCTTTCAAAGCTTGTATTAACATGAGCTCCCTCTAATTGTCCTAAACTAAGCTGTTCAATCTCTCCATCCTCAAAAAAGACATAAATATCATTACTAGGTAAAGTACAACCAATCATAATAAAGAGAATCAATCAAATATTTATATTAGTTTAGAAAATATTGCAACTGGTCGTTATAAATTCACATCAAAACCCAAAAATCCAGTATAAATGCTCTTTTTCTGTTACCACCTCATTGTAACTAAAATCCACTAAAATCGCAACATTTATAAAGGGTGACTTAAACCCAAACTTAAGCATATTTATGCAAAGGAGAGCAAAAAATGGATAATAGAAGGGGCGGTTTTAACCAAGGCCCAAGAGAAATGCACAAAGCAACTTGTGCAGAATGTGGTGAAGAATGTGAAGTACCGTTTAAACCCACAGAAGGCAGAGATGTATTCTGCAGAGACTGTTTTAGAAAAAATAAGAGCTATTAATTTTATATTTCTTAAATAATTTCAATTTTTTTTTATTTTTTTACCAATTTTCTTGTTTCATCAAGATATAACTTAATATAATATTTTTTGTAAAATTCAGCATCACCCATACTAATTGATTTATCAGCATCATAAATAATCTTGCCTTCCAACAACTTAGCCTCACCAAACTTTCTTCTATGTGGACTTGAATGATTTAACATAATCTCTTTTACCTTTTCTATTCTCTCTTTAGGGTATCCTTCTTTCTTAAGAAAAGTTTCAGCCACTTCAATACTAGCTTCTACATGAGTTTCATATTTTCTATAATCAATATCATGAAAAATAATTGCAAGCTTTAAGACTTCATAATCAACATCCTTTAATTGTTCTGCAATCTCAAGAGCTCTTTTAAGAACATTTTGAATATGAGACCATTGATGAAAAGAATCATTTTTCTTATACTCTTTCTTTGCAAATTCCTCAGCTTTCTGAATAATATCCATAATTTAGAATCTCCGAGATCTTAACACATGTTCTCTCATTAACCCATCAATACTCTCAGTTCTCAAACCTCTTCTTAAAGTAACAGTAAGTGCTCTTTTTCTAAGTTCTAAACTCCTAGAAACAACTTGAGGAACTCTAGGTCTTAAATCACCTACTCTATACATACATTCATAACTACACAATGGTTCATTATAATCTGTCATTTTAAGTCCTTTTCTTCTAATTCTAAAATTTTAATTAGTTCTTGTGCATTTCTTACAAAACTATCAAAATGAATTAAAGCCTCATCAATATATCTTCTTTGTTGACGTTTATTAGTACTTGACTGTATATTTTCAATAGCTAAATCAATGTTAAGCTCATAACCTTTAATAGCTCCCAATAACTTAGCCCAAATAAATTGGTTAGATTGTGATTCGGGTCCTTCAATTTTTCTATGTTCGTTAAGAATATTTAAAGCTTCATCCCCCTTCCCTTCCTCAATATACCTTAATGCGTCCTGTAAATCTTTATGAAACATATTATCACCAAATAGCATTACGGAAAAGGACTATAAAAATGTTTTTATAGTATAAGACCATAATAATTAACATGAATAGGGCATTCTATGGGTTTGACAGAGTTGACACAGGAGTAAAACTCTATAGAAATATTCCATTTAGACCACCTGAAGAAGTCGTAAGACAATCCTCTTTAATTGCTGGAGCAGTTCTAGCTCGTTGGAGGTCACAAGGATATCAAATTGACAAACCTGAAATATTAGAAATACCTTCTGGATTAGAACATTTAGTTCTTTAATTACCACCTATCACGTCTAAGTCTACCAGGTATATAGCTATCATCACCAGTTCTAGCAGCAGTCCTAAGTCTATCTCTATCATTAGGTGTTAATCTGTCAGCAGGATTATGAACTTCATCATATGCATCCATTAAATCTTCACTACCAGGAATAACCCCATCAAAAAAACTTCCAAGTCTACCAGGTATATACCAAGAACTTTTGGTTCTAGCAGCAGTTCTAAGTTGACCTCTTTCATGGGCTGTTAACCTTCTACCAGGATGTTGTGAATCATACGCATCCATTAAACTATCAATTCCTGCCATATATAAAGAAATTTACATTTTGTTTATAAGTGTTTCCTCTATAAGACAAATTTATTTAAACTAAACTAAAATAACAATTTTATGCCAAACGATCCTCCAAAAGATATCCCCCTTGAATTATTAATGGTTCTTGCAAATTCAGATGTAGTATTAGACACACAAGGATATTGTGGAATTCAATTTACTTATGGGGCAGGATGTTTATTCATTGGTCCTGAAAAACCCCACACATTAGATTGGAGTATTGATCCAAGACATCAACTTTCTAGATATCCAATCAGAGATGTTAGAGCAGAAAGTACACCTCATGATCTAGTTATGATAGGGTTAATGGGATTAACCACAACTGAAACCTTTGCAATCTACAGAACAGCTGATTCTCTTCCAAATTTTCCTGGATACAGAACAATACCTTGGGAAATGTATCAAGGAATGAGATCTAAGAACCGTTCTTTATAATACCTTGAGCAGCAATAACTCCAGTTGCAGCAGCACCAACAATATTTCCAGAAACACCAGCACCATCACCTGCAACATAAAGACCTTTAATCTTAGTTTGTAAATGTTTATTTGTTTTAATCTTAGAACTTCTTAATTTTATCTCAGGTGCATACAAAAGAGTATTACCAGAATAAATTCCAGGCATAACACTATCTAATAATCTCAAACCTTCAATAAGATTTGTAACAACTCGATGTGGAAAAGCCATTGAAATATCTCCTGGAACAACATCTCTTAAAGAAGGACTAACATAACTCTTGTCTATCCTACTCCAAGTGCTTCTCCTACCTGCTCTCAAATCAGCTAGTCTTTGTAAAATTGGTTTACCCCCTCCAATAGTATTTGCTAACTGTGCAATAGATTTTGCATATAAAGTTGTATTCTCAACAGGCTCTGTTAATTTTATCTCTGTAACAAAAGCAAAGTTACTATTATCTGATTTATGATCAGAATTACTATGTCCATTAACACAAACAAATCCTTCATAATCTTCAATTGCAACTAAACCTTTAGGACAAGGACAAAAACTTCTCATAACATCATCATAAGATGGGGTTCTAATCATAAAAATAGCCTCATACATCTCTTCAGAATACTCTCGCATAATACCTTCAGGGAATTCAACTCTAACTCCTACTTCAACTTTCTCAAACTCATAGTTCAAATCATATCTACTTGCAATCTCTTGCATCCAAGAAGCATTAAATCGTCCAGGAGCTAAGATTATATTCCTTCCCTCAACTAAATCTCCATTTATCTTAACACCCTTACAAACACCCTCTTCAACAATTAAATCAGTAACAACTTTCTCAGTTTTTATTTCAATACCTTTCTCTCTTAAGAATTTTTCAAAATTTCCAATAACTTTAGGTAGCTTATCACTTCCTACATGTCTTATCTTTCTAACAAATAAATGAATACTATTTCTCTTACACCTATCTACTAATTCTTGAACTTTCTTACTATCCTTAGGATAATACTCAGCAGTAACTCCAAACTCAGAAAATAATTTATCAACATAATCAACATACTCTTGATACTCAGCAACCGAATACAAGTCTAACATCTTCTCATGACTCAAACAAGGTGTAAAATGCAATTTACCATCTGAAAATGTTCCAGCCCCTCCAATCCCACACATAACTTCATTCTTACCTCTTGTCTCAATTCCTTTTCCCTTTTCAATTAACAAAACAGTCTTATTAGACTTTACAGCTAACTCATAAGCAGCAAATAAACCAGCTGGACCCCCTCCAACTATTATAACATCATACATCAGAAAAATTCAAAGAAAAACATTTTATAAAGATTTAGATTACAAAGCCCACACTAAACCACCATAAGCAGTAGCAGCTCTAACAAGTTCTTCATGTGTAGGATACAAATCAGCAGTTCCCCATAACTCAACACCAAAATCATCACTTACATTAAAAAATAATTGACCTTCAGCTCCAACAGAACCAGAAACTTCTTCTTCAGTTCTTTCAACTCCACCCCTAACTCCAACAAAAGCTTCAACAGGTCCACCTTTTGCAACTAAGTACAAAGTAGCATCAGCCCCAGTACCAACTTGATTAAGATGATAATTAGCAACCATAACAAGACCTCTTCCAGCATGAGAATCAAAAGGAGCCCATCCATCTAAAACAGCTAAACCATTTCCACCATCCATAACTTGATTACCAGTTCCCATTCTAACATGCTCTGGAAAATCAACATTTCCTTGTTGCCAATCCCAATCCATAAAAGCCATATGTAATTTTCCATTCAAAGCTCGATCATCAACATCATATTGAACCAATAAATTAAATCCAGGTTTATCATTACCTAAAAAACCAACATCTGCCATAACAACTCTATCTTGTAACTTTCCACCTAAACCAGCATAAACACTTCCTTGTTCAGATGCTAAAGGCATTGTTGCAGAAACAAAACCTCTTAAATCAAACCTTCCATCATAACCCACAGCATCAATATCACCATGCAAAACACCATCATCTAAAGGAAGATCAAACCTCACACCACCAAAACCACCTGAACCATGTTCTGGATCATGAAGATAACCAGCTCTAGGAGTAACAGGAGCTCTTGGTAACAAATCTGCTCTTGCTCCTAAATTAAAACTATCACTATCATCCCACCTTGCTCTTGTTCCAGCACTAATAGCTAAAGTATCATTCCAAAGATAAGGAAATCTAACACCAACAGCAGTCTGATGATATCTACCATCTTCTATATTAACATCTAGAGGATTTGTAGAACTAAAAACAACTTTCCTACCATCATCAGCATCCATTGTAAGCAAACTATCAAAACCATGCATCTCTTCAGCACTAGCCTCAGCATTACTACCATCTCTAATAAACATGCTTCCAAAAAACCAATTAGAAGTAGGTTCATATGCAACATCTTCAGTTAATGGTTCTAAATCAGAATCAGGCAATTCATCAGCGTCAGCATTTGCCATACCAAAAACAGCCATTCCTCCAGCCAATAAAGATAGTAAGGTTCTCATTTTCATTTATCTATAAAACAACTTATTTATAAATCTTTTGTTTTTGTTACTACTTCTGAATAAAAACAAAATCATAATTATCACTACTAACGAGAAACATTTAAATATAAACCTAGCAATATTCTCCTTATGGAATTCACAATATTAGGATCTGGTGGAGCTATGCCTGTTCCAAGACCTTTTTGCCAGTGTAAACTTTGCAATAATGCAAGGAATAATCCCACATCACAAAGAAATTCTTGTTCTATATTTCTAAATGATATTAACACACTAATAGACTGCCCCGAAGATATAGGTGAATCAATTAATAGAGAAAACATTAAACAAATAGACCACCTTTTCTTAACACATTGGCATCCAGATCATACTTTTGGATTAAGAGTTATAGCTGAAGCAATTTATGATTTTATAGAAAGGAAACCAACACATGAAATAAAACTATATACTGGTAAAAAAGTATATGAAACATTAAAAGAAAAATTCCCTACAATCTCCTATTACATAGAAAAATTAAAAGTTTTTAAATTAAATCTAGTTGAAGATGGAGATATTTTAAATATCAATAACATAAAAATAAAAATTATTGGTTTTCAAGGTAAAGAATCAGATTGGTATGTATATCACTTTGAAGAAAATAATAAAAAACTAGTATATGCTCCATGTGACACACTACACTTTAAAAATTACATTAATCATAAAGATATTGATGTTCTAGTACATGAATGTGGTATATTTTCTCATGATAAGGTTAGTTCAGAAATTTCATTCCCCAATATGATAAAAAGATTCAAAGAAATAACACCAAAGAAAGTTATACTTACCCATATAGAAGAAATTGAACTTAATAGGTGGGGATTAGAGCACTTAGATAAATTAAAAGAAGAATATCCTGAAATTAATTTTGAATATGCTCATGATGGAATGAAAATTAATCTTTAAATGTAAGAACAAACTTATCAAAAATTCTTTTTCTTAATTTTCTTGATCTTATCTCAGAAGCTAAACTCTTAGCTCTTTGAAATCTTTCCTCAATAACTTCAGGATCCAAATGTCCATCCATTCCATCAGCAAGAGTATTTGGTCTCCTAGAATACCTAATAACACTAAAATAATCAAAACCACTTCTTTCCATGGCCTCCATAGTCATTTTAAAATCCTCTTCAGTTTCCTGTGGAAATCCAACAATTACTTGAGTATGTTTATACACACCTGGAAAATTAACATCAATTTTAGCAACAAGATCTAAAAAAGAACCAATATCTTTTGGTCTTCTCATTAACTTCAAAACATCTGGACTCCCTGACTGTATTGAAGAACAAAAATAATATACATTTCCACTATCAAACAAGGGCGCTAAATCATTATACTGTCTAACTAAAGAAGAAGGAGAAACATATCTTAATGCAATTCTAGAATCTCTAGACTCAGGAATTAATGCTCTCAACAATTCAACCAAACTTGATCCCCTATCTCTACCATATTCACCAACTTCATCCCCAGTTAAAAGTATTTTTGGAAACCCTCTTTCAACTCCAAATTTAAATTCTTCAATAATTTTTCCAGGATCTCTACTAACTAAATTTCCTTTAGCATTTTTTGTACCACAATAAGCACAATTATACATACAACCATCCCCTACCTTAACCTCAAAAAGTCCATCCTCTTGCCAAAAGAATCTTCCTTTAGTTAAATAATTATAAATCTCCAAAAATCCTCTATCCTTAAACACGCCCGATAAATAATCTACTACTTCTAACTCTTCCAATTCTTCTGGAGAATAAGCTAATTCTGGATCTCCCATTGAATGTTCTCTTACAATCTCACCATCCCAAAAAACATCATTAATACTTACATTTGCCCCAATTAAATCATCTAACCTAACTTCTTCTGTTGGTCCAAAAGACACTCCATCAAAAACACCAATAAGCCTTTCAGGATTAATCTTAGGTAAACATCCCCCCACAATCAACTTCGAACCATCTCTAAGTTCTCCTTTAATTCTATCAATAGCTTCTAATGCAAACTCTTCAGTAAGATCAATAACTCCACAAGTAGTATAAAGCACTAAATCTGCATCTCCAACATTATCTACTTCATCCCAACCATTTAATCTAAAATATTTAGCATACCTTTGTGTATCATGTCTAATTACAGCACATCCATTTGATTCTAAATAAACATTCTTAGGCATCTTGTTCATCCCAATTCCTTTTTTTCAATAATTTAACTCTTGATTTCAAACTCTCAACATCCCCCCTATGTAAATATTGTTCTAATGCTATATATAACTCTTGTTTTGATTCTAATCTTCCAATATCAAATTTATCATTCTCAGCTGCAGTCTCTAATTCAGGTACAACTAATTTAACAATTCTTGATTCAACTAACTCATTAACAAAAGCATTTTTATCACTACTTCTAACAATAGCTTCAAATAAAGATGATAAACAAGAAGCATATCTTGGATCTGATTCATCAATCCCAACAACTCCAAGTCTTTCTGCAATAGCACTTGCCAACAATCTCTGACTAGGTTCATTAACAACTGAAAGATTATACTTACCACATAATGCAACAAATCTAGAAGCCAACAAAAGAGGATGCTCTCCATCTAAACCCCTAAATGCAACAAGCTTCCTTCTTTCCAAAGCTCCCAAAGCATCATATCTATCTATAACATCAAGTTCTGGATATCTCCACATAATAGATTCCAAATCAAATTGACCAATAATATTAAAATCATCTAAAAAACAAACATCTAAAACAAGTCCCTCTCTCTGAGCATAAACTAAACCTACTTTTTTATCATGACAAACAACATATTCTCTATAAGGCTCAGTAATTTCAAAACCAGAAGAAATAACTCTTCCCCTATATCCTCCAATATCACTACTTTGAGTAGCTATATCCAGATCATTTACATCATGGTGTGGATCTAATAACAAATCCAAAGCACCTGTACCATACAAAACAAATGAATCCAACCCAGTATCAATATTGATTCTTCTCATCAAATCCTTGCCAGGTTCATGTAAATCTAATACTTTCATTTATTCCAAACCTCAGCATCAAATTTTCTCTTTTGTGACATAAGAATACCCACAGTTTCATCAACATCTCTTCTAGTCATTAAAGGAGAAACTGGATATAGTTTAATCCCAGATAAATTCCTGCCACCAATATTAACATAACCACTACTAAAAGAATATTCTAAACTCTCTCTATCTACCATCCTATTTTCCGAATCCCAAACAAAAAATTGTTTCATATAACTATTAACTCTATCAACAAAATCTCCTAACCCTTCTCCATCCATTAATTCTAATCCCATTCTACCTTCATCAATAAATTCTGGAGGATAAAGTCTCAACATTGTAACATAACCCAATGAAGATTCCGGATGACAAACAACAACATCTTGTTCTTCAAATAATAATTCCCGAGTATAAAGACTTAAGTCTACCAATAAAGCCAAATTTCTCCTATAACCATTTGCACCCATTGAATGTAAAGCAGCCAAAGCAGATAAAGCAGCTCCTCCAGCTCTTGAAGTTTCCAAAGTAAAATCAGCAGGTGAATCAAATGAAAAATCAGTAGCCAATTGATGCATCTCAACAACAGCACCTTTTTTCTTAGATAGATAATTTAAATCTGTTGCATCATTAAACATAACAATACTTGAATCTACAGGACAACCACCAACACCTTTATGGAAATCAACACCCCAAGAATCAGCATATTTTAAAGCAGCAACTCTATTAAATTGTTCTCTAATAACTGCTAAAGTAGAATTAGGAATTTCTAATGGATTTATATCCCAATCATAATCTTTAAACATTAACCAAGCCCAACCAATAACTGAATCAACATGTAGATGAGGAACATAAGATAAATCATACTCATCAACAAGCTGGTCTCTCAATCTAACAAAACCAGAAATATCATCAACAACCTGTCCGTAAGTTGTACCTCCATTTACAATAATACTTCCCAATAATTCTCCATCATCAAAAATTCTCCTCATCTTCAATTCAGCATCTCTTAAATCAGATCTTCTATTAACATCTGAAGAAACTACTGCAACATTATCAGTACCTATACCTAACCATTCAGCTGAAATAGTATGAGAAAAATGTGAATCCTCTGTAACAATCACTTTCAAATTTCTAGGAACTCCTGTTCTTCCAGAATCTGGAGCAGCTTTCATAATCCCCAATCTTGTAGCATAAAAATTAGTAGCTGTTCCACCAAAAGTAAATAAACCTGCTGCAGGGATTTCTATAGAAGCTAAATTAGCTAACATCCTAGCAACAGCCTGCTCAGCAACAAGTGCATTACCTGCCAAACCATTATTGATTGCATAAACATTTTCATCTAAAGCTAAAGCATACATAGCAACAGCAAGAGAATTAACTGGTGCTCCAACATTATGCTGAAGTTTTGGACTCCTCCACCTAGGAACACCAGAAAACAATTCTGAAACCAATCCTTCCATTCCAGCAATTGGATCAGCTACAGTTTCTGGCAATATAGAAAACTTATCAATCAAATCTCTATAACCTTCCTTATCATGTCTTCCAGAAAAACGAGGAGAGTCAATTTTTCTAAGCTTTCTCCCTAAAACACCAAACATTCTTCTAAGATATTGAGGTAATAAATTTGCATCATAATCAATAGGAAAAAGAGTTCTAATTTCTCTATCCACTCTATCTCGCAATGACATTTAAATTACCAAAGATTCCAATGAATGTGGCCTTTGAAAATGCTTCTCCAATTCATCTAATCTAGTTTCATCAACTTTTTTATAAATTATAGACTGCCCTTTTAACCTATGATTTTTAGGTATAATTACTTTATCTGCTTCAGACCATCTCCCTTTTTCTAAAACACTTCCATCAAAACCCATTTGTTCAGACCACAAAGTTTGCATACTCCCAGGTAATATTGGTGCCGAAACAATTGCTAAAGACCTACAAAGATTCAAAGTCAAGTATAAACTTCTTCTTGCTTCTTCCTTATCAGTTTTTACTGTTGTCCAGGGCATTGTTTTATTCAAATAAGCATTACCCATTGAAGCAAATTCCATAACTTTTCTATAAGCTGCTCTAATCTCTGTATTTTCTAATGAATCTCCTATTTCTCCAGGCATCCTTTCAATAGCATCAACCAATTCTCTATCAGCTTCAGTTAAACCTTCAAGACCAGAGTAATCTAACTCACCATCAAAATTATTAAAAATCATTCTAAGTGTTCTATTAAACAAATTTCCCATTGTAGCAATCAACTCATTATTAACATGACTTCTAAAATCATCCCATCTAAAGCTTGAATCTTTATTTTCTGGAATAACTGTAGTCAAATAAGATCTAAGAGTATCAATTTCAATATCTGAATCTAATAAATTAAAACAAAAAACTCCCACTCCTTGACTTTTTGAAAACTTCCTTCCATCAAAATTCAAATAATTATAACCTACTACTCTTGTTGGCAAATTTAAACCTTCATGAGCTAATAACATCCCTGGCCAAAAAACAGTATGAAATGGAACATTATCTTTTCCTAAAAAATGATAAATCTCTCCATCCTCTTCCCAAACCTCTCTAGCCACATCCTCCCCCAATTCTCTTGTAAAACTATAATATCCAATAGGAGCATCAAACCAAACATAGAATACCTTCCCTTCTTGTCCAGGAACATGAACTCCCCAATCCATATCTCTAGTAATGGATCTACTTTGTAATCCATCATCAAGCCATTGTCTTGCTGCACCATGAACATGATTTCTCCAGTTTGCCTCATTTTCTTCAATCCAAGAGTCCAATCTTTCACCTAGTCTAGGCAAATCTAAATATAAATGTTCAGAAGTTCTTACTTCAGGTGAATCTCCACATATTTTACAATGAGGATTTACTAAATCTACAGAATTCAATATTGTTGAACAATTTTCACATTGATCTCCATTTGCATCCTCATAACCACATTTTGGACACTCACCTTCAATAAACCTATCTGGAAGAAACATATCATCTCTCTCACAATAAGGCATATCTACAGATCCTTGAGAAATAAAACCATTCCCTTCTATTCCTTCAAAAAAATCTCTAACAGTTTGATGATGACCCTCTGAAGAAGTTCTAGAAAAAATATCATATCCTATATCTAACCTCTCATAAACAGCCCTATGAACATCATACAATCTATCAACCAAAACCTGTGGACTAACTCCTAATTCCTTTGCAGCTACAACTGAAGGAGTCCCATGCTCATCAGAACCCCCTACAAAAACAGCATCTCTGCCTGAACTTATCAAATATCTATGAAAAATATCAGCAGGCAAATGAGAACCAACAATATGACCCATATGAGGAACATTATTTATATAAGGAAGTGCTGCAGTTACAAGGACTTTTGCCATATAAAAAATTTTTAAACTAGCCTATATAAACCTTCTGTAAACTTATTTATAAATCTTTTGTTTTTGTTACTACTCAACAATTAATAATTATAGAAACACTTATAAACCACTAAATTCTCACCGAATGTATGGGAACTCCAAGATTATTAACGGATCCGCAAGAGGTTGAAATAGCCCTTGGCGTACTCTGTGGTTTTCCAATAGAAGACTTCACAGAAGCTTATGGAGTAGGCCCAGATATGATAAGAAACAATATCTTAGGGAAAAGATCAAAAGAATGGGAAAATCCATTAGTTGAGTTCTATAGACAAACACCTACAAGACAAAGAGTAAGAAATGGTGTTCATATCTACTTAGCACAAAATGACAGACATGTACCTCACCCAGAATTATTAGAACATGTACCAAGAGCCATTGATGATAAAATAGAAGCATTATATGAACCAGCTGTTGCAGGAGTAACTCATGATACTAACTTACTATTCTTTGTAGAACCTCAAACAGGATATGAAAGAGTAGTAGCTGAAACAAGTGGCCGAATGAATCCATTAGATTATACTAGAAGAACATTACTAGACAGACTAGAAGCAGCATATTTATCAGATGAAAAAATGCTATTAAGTAAAGTATTATCACAAACAAAAGATGATATCCTTACAGTAATAAGAAATGGAGGATTTACAGCCAGTCCAGAAAAATTAGAACTAGTTAATAGAGTTCTTGAAGGATTAACACCAAGAGAAAGGGAAGTTGTTAAATTAAGATATGGTTTTGATAAAGCTCCCATGACTCTTGAAGAAGTAAGTCAGGTTTATGAAGTAAATAGAGAAAGAATAAGACAGGTAGAAGCAAAAGCATTAAGAAAATTAAGACATCCTAAATTAGAAAAACAATTAAGATTCTTAGCTCAACCAAGAACTAATGAAGAAGTTCAATCATACTTATCACAAATAGACTATCTTGCAGAACAAGCAATATGGACCGAGAGATTAGAACCTGGAATTACAGAAAGAGTTCTAGCAGAAGCAGTCTCTGTGCCTGGAAGACTTGAAGAATTACAAGAACTAAGAGAACGAGATATAGCAGAAAGATATGGTGAAGTAGCTAAAACACTTTTAACTGATATGGACTTTTCAATAAGAACAGGCAACTGCTTGGAAAATGCAAATATAACAACAATTGGAGATCTTCTAGAAAAAACTGAACCAGATATGCTAAAAACTAAAAACTTTGGAAGAAAATCTCTTAATGAAATTAAAGAAATTCTAAGAATAGATTATGATATTACTTGGCCTATAAAATAAGAATGGGCCCGCCAGGACTCGAACCTGGGATATCCTCCTCTCTTATTCTTAAATGAAATGTAAGGGAGGCATCATAGCCACTAGATCACGGGCCCATATATTTTTTCAAATAAGTTTTTCTTCAATATGCCAACATTTTGACCTCTCGAGACCAAGGCATATCTAAATCTGATTAAATTAAACCTTTTTAAATTTTTCCCATTTCTCAATATTCTAATCCCCCATGCACCATCTGAACAACTATACAAACTATGTTCAATTCCCAATAAATTATGTAAACTAGATAACTGTTTTATTAATCCTTTATTTTTAAGTCTAGCCAATAATTCACCTTTATAAGTAATACATCCTTCATCTTCCCAAAATGCTCTCAAAAACTCGATAATAATTTTATCCTCTGAATTAAAAACTAATTTTGGAATAATTGTCAAATTTGAAGTAGAATTAAATGATTTTGAATAATTAAATAATTCATTACATAATCTTTTTGAACAAAAAGCAACTTGAAACTTATTAAAATATTTTCCTTTAGTAGTATAAATATTTGTAGGTTTCATATCTGATATCTTCTTAATATCTTGTATAAATTGTTGAATTAATTCATAAGAAGAATTAGTATATTTTATTGCATCAGAAGTTACAGACCCATCAAAAATACAATGAGCAATTACTCGAGCAGTTTCAAGAGACCAAAAAATATTTTTATTTAGTTTTTTCTCAACTGCATAATTTTTTACAAACCTAATAGAATTTTTATTAATATTTTTATTAATTCTTGCTATCGCTTTTCTAGATAATAAAATATCCTTACTATACTTATATGCTGTAGACTTAGCTATTGACAACTTTTTAGAAATTTCAAAATAAGAATTTCCTTTTTCTCTCAAAGAGCATATTATTTTAAGTTTATTCTCAGTTAAAGGAAGCATAATTAATTTAAGAAAATCAAATTTAAAAATTATCTCTATAAAAACCTGAAAATCTTTCAATAAAAAAGAAAAAAATCAATAATTTTTCAAGCCATTCACAAAAAAGAAGAGTTTCAACTTAGTCAAAAATGTTTCTCCTTTAATATCAATAGCACCAGATTTCAAACCTTCTGAAATAACACCCATCTTATCTTCACTCTTTGTCAACTCTGTTATCGTCGCTAAATCAACATAAATGGAGATATCTGGTTTATCAAACAAACCTTGAACACTAGTCTTTCCTTCTAAAACTAAAAATCCAAAGCTCTTCTTCTCAGAATCAATCACATTAATATTAATTTCATATTTCTCTAATCTATCCTTAAAACTATCATCCATCTCATCAAGAGTTTCTTCATAATCTTCAGGTTCAAACTCTTCATCTAAATCTTCAATTGGAATACACCTAAATGAAGAAAAACATGCATCATCCTCTAAATATAATTCAGGAACAAATCCTTCTTCACAAATAACTGGCTCTGCTTCTTCACAAGGATTATACACCTCACCATATCTTAAAATTAAACCATCATCTCCAACAATCCAACCATCTGTATCATCAACAAACTCCAAAGTTCTTGCATAAGCAACAGGTAACAAACCTAAATCAGTTGCACTTCCTTCTATATCTGAAACCTGAGATTCCCAACTCTCACCACCATCTTCTGTATACCTAATCACTTGTTGACCAATAGCCCATCCTGTTTCTTCATCTGCAAAATAAACAGCATGCAAAGCAGTCTCAATACCAGTATCTACAATACTCCATTCATCTCCACCATCAGCTGTATAATACAACTCATCACTATCCCCACTAACCCAACACAAATCTTCAGATAAACAATGTATGTCTCTTAATTCAACTGCAATCCCACCAGAAGTTTCAACTGGACCTACCTCAGTCCAACTACCAGTATATTTCAAAACAGATCCCTCTCCACCAACAGCATAACCTACATCACCAATAAAATACAAAGCAAGATAAGCTATATCACTTCCACTATAATCAGATTCCCAATTCAAACCTCCATCAGTAGTCCTAATTATATTAGCATGATATCCTTCACTCAAACCATATTCTGCTCCACCAACTGCAACAACATTCAAATCATCAATACAAAATACATCCCACAAAGTTGTAGTCTTCTCAGAATCTTGAGTAGTCCAAGTTGCACCATTAGTAATAATCATAGCACCATTTGAACCAACAGCCCAACCCTTATCATAACTTGAAAAACAAACACCAAACAATCTCTCGTCAACAGCTGATTCTTGTGGAATCCATTCATCCCCACCATCAAGAGTCTTTAAAATAACTGAATGAGGTTCTCCTGGATAGCTTCCTCCAACGGCAACACCCATATATTCATTCATGATTTCTATATCATATAATGTTGCTTCAGTACCTGAGTCTTTTTGCTGCCACTCTTCTCCAACTACCATCCCAAAAGAAAATAAAACTATTACGAAGAGTAGAAATATTAGTTTTTGAACACCTCTCATAAACATATCATACAAAACCTATTATTTAAAATTAACTATAATAACCAAAATCTTTAAAAACACTTAAAAATCCTCTGAATTCATCATATTTATGGAGGATGATTAATAATGGCAGATAAATCAACAGATGCGGTTGTAGACTTAATGAAACAACCAGAACACATTAGAAATATAGGTGTGGCAGCACACATCGATCATGGGAAAACTACTTTCTCAGACAACCTACTAGCAGGAGCTGGTATGATCTCAGAAGAACTAGCAGGTAAACAACTTGCTCTAGACTTTCACGATGATGAACAATCAAGAGGAATCACAATTGATTCTGCAAATGTATCAATGGTACACACCTGGGAAGATAAAGATTATCTAATCAATCTTATTGACACTCCAGGACACATTGATTTTGGAGGAGATGTTACAAGAGCTATGAGGGCTGTTGATGGAGCTATTGTTCTATGCTGTGCAGTTGAAGGAATCATGCCTCAAACAGAAACAGTTCTAAGACAAGCACTAAAAGAACTTGTAAAACCAGTTCTATTCATTAACAAAGTTGATAGATTAATCAAAGAAGTTAAACTAACACCTGAAGCAATGCAAAATAAATTTATCAAAATCATTGATGATGTTAACAGATTAATTTCAGAAATTGCACCAAAAGGTTACAAAGAAAAATGGCAGCTATCTGTTCAAGATGGATCAGTTGCATTTGGATCTGCATTCCACAATTGGGCTCTTTCATTCCCTTATATGAAAAAGAAAAATTTGACATTCAAAGATGTTATTGATGCATATGAAAATGACACCTTCAAAGAATTTGCTAAAAAAGCACCTATTCATGAAGTTGTTTTAAACATGTGTATTGAACACCACCCAAACCCAAAAGAAGCACAAGCTTACAGAATTCCAAAAATCTGGCATGGTGATCCAGATTCAGAAATTGGAAAATCATTAGTTTCTTGTGATCCAAATGGAGATCTTGCATTTGTAGCTGTAAAAATTGTTATAGACAAACACGCAGGAGAAGTTGCTGCAGGAAGATTATTCTCAGGAACCCTAAAACATGGTGATGAAGTTTACATGAACATGGCTAAGAAAAAAATCAGACTTCAACAAGTTTCTATCTACAAAGGAGCAAAAAGAGTTCCAGTAGAAGAAGCAACAGCTGGTAACATTATTGGTCTTGTAGGATTAAAAGGAATATTCTCAGGAGAAACAATATCAAAAGAAGACATGGAACCATTCGAAGCAATCAAGCATATATTCGAACCAGTTATCACAAAATCTATTGATGCTACAACTCCCGCAGACTTACCTAAGTTAATTGAGATCCTAAAACAAGTTGCAAAAGAAGATCCAACTATTAAAATCGAAATTAATGAAGAAACAGGAGAAAACCTAATGTCTGGTATGGGTGAACTTCACCTAGAAGTTATTGAAAACAGAATTGTATCTGAAAAAGGATTAACAGTTAAAACTTCAAATCCAATTGTTGTATACAGAGAAACAATAACTGATAAATCAAGACAATTTGAAGGAAAATCTCCTAACAAACACAACAAATTATACTTTGTTGTTGAGCCTCTTCCAGATAATATTTTTGCTGCTATCAAAGCTGGTGATCTACCTGAAATGAGATTAAGGAAAAAAGACTCTGCAATCTTCCAACAATTACAAGAACTTGGAATGGAAACAAAAGAATCTAAAAAAGTTGCAGAAATCTATGGTGGAAACATGCTTATAGACAATACAAGAGGTATTGTACACATTGGAGAGATCATGGGAATGGTAATGGATGGATTTGAAGATGTTATGAAAGGTGGAAGTCTAGCAAGAGAACCTTGTACAAAAGTACTTGTAAGGTTAATGGATTGTAAGCTACACGAAGATACCATCCACAGAGGTCCAGCACAAATGTATCCTGCAATTAGAGAGGGTGTAAGAGAAGCAATGGGTGACGCTCATCCAGTAATCTTCGAACCACTGCAGATTATGCAAATTGAAGGACCAGCTGAATATATGGGTGAAATTTCAAAACTAATTCAGAACAAGAGAGGACAATTACTAAACATGGAACAAGAAGGAGCAATGCTTACTGTTAAAGCAGTACTTCCAGTTGCAGAATTGTTTGGATGGTCTTCAGATTTAAGATCTGGAACATCAGGTAGAGGGTCCTCATTTGTAATTGATCAGAAATTTGATAAATTACCTGAATCATTACAACAAAAGGTTATCTCAAAAATTAAAGAAAGAAAAGGTTTAAATTAATTTTTTTTATTTTTAATATTAAGGAGTATAAACTTTCTCATTCTCAACATAATCCAACACACCTAACAATTCTTCAATAGATCTCTGGCCAGCATACTTAAAATCTCTATCAAAATGTAATCTATGAATCACATTTCTTCTCATTACTCGAGATAATCTACTCAACTGTCTATCCATTTCCTCTATCATCCTATTCTCAAACCCAAATCCCCTTGCATGACTCTCATAAGAAGAATAAACAACAAGATCTTCTCCATGTAAAGAATGTTCCAAATCCATCCTATTTACTTCTTTAACCATCTCTCCATGCCTAATAGATCCTCTTAAACTAATCTCTCCATCCTCATTAACAACTTCAATAGAATAATTAAGTGGATCAAAATAATACATAGGTGCAGAAGGTTTTGTAGTCTGAGGTAAATCACAAACACTCTTTCCAGCTAAATCAACAGCATTCCAAGGACAAGAACCACAATGCTTTCTTGAAATAGGATAATCTTGTTTTTCTTCAGCAGCTAAAAATCTATCTAAATGTTTTCTAAACAAACCTAATTGTCTATCTGTTCTTCTAGTCTCACTAATCTCACCAGTAGAACAATTCACATGTCTATAGATTAATCTATCATCTAAGTGAAAAGGATTACCTCCCCAAACCTCACTCATCTCCTCTGGAATTTGTAACTTCTCTCTAAATAACCAAAACTTCTGTGCTAATGAAGCATAAGCCAATAATCTCAAAGTAACTAAACTACTAGTATTAATATCACCAATTCCTCTTTCACTAAAATAAGAATTAAACCCCCACAATCCAGGATCATCAACAGTTAAAGTCCCCTTTCTTAATTCTGGAAATTTTACTTTAAAGGCTAAACCATCAAATTGAAAAGAAGTTGTTAAATCAATTCCACCCAAAACTGGTGCACCATTCTCCATAACAAAATCATAATAAGTTTGACCAGCTGTTTTCAACTGACTACCCCTATGTCCTGGTTGTGAATCATAAGACCAAATTAATTCTCTTCCTGCAAAAGAACCTCTATCCACAACTCTCAACCATCTCCCCCACATTGCTCCACCAAAAGCATCTCCACTTTTATTTGCAAGATGTTTTGCAAGCTCTTCAGCTTCCATATCTTCAGCCATCTTCCAATCTTTCCCTGCCCTAGTCTGATAAGGCATTATTCTTCCCCCTTCATCTTTAAGATTAAACAAACCTTTTCTTGCATTTCTAAAATGAATAACTAAAGCAGCAGAACCAGATAGAGGAATTTTAGTTAATCCCTTATGTCTTCCTAAAAAATAAGAATAAGGACATCTAAAAAATCTTCTTAATTCAGATTCAGTTATTAATCTTATATCTCCTTCTTTTACTTCTCTTTCTAGAAAAACTTCTTCCTCTTGTTCTCTATCAAATAAATCAAGTTGCATCTAAAATATACCTCTGCCTTCTTACTGGAATATGTAACTTTAATCCTTGAGCAACATCACTTTCAAAGTAAAATGGATCTGCAGCATGATAAACCCAAATATTAGTATTAGTTCCTCTAAATCTACCAAGAATCTCTCTAACCTCATCTCTATTAAAATGCCCAGGAACATGGGCCCTTGGTTGAGTACTAATTTTCTCAGGATTCAAGAAATCTTTTCTCTCAATATCTCTTGGCTTGTTAATACCATATCTCTCTTGTAAACCTACAACTCTTTCAGCAGTTAAGGCCATATCTTCAGTCCAACCCTCTGGAACTGAAGAAAGATGAACATTATTTCCATCAACATTTGGATCAACTTCAGAATAAAAAGCAGGCATCCAAGCATAAGGTAAGTAAACTAAAAATCTATCTTGATTTTCAGTATATTCCCCCAAAGAAACAACCTGTCTTTTCCTTTCATGTGAACCATTCCAATCATGGTATCTATTTAACAAAAATCTTTCCATCCGATTATAATCTTTTAATTGTAAATCTCTTGGAAATTCATCATTACCTAAAATCCCTCTTCTCTTCCTTGGAAATATTACTCCCATATTTTTATCAGTCATTTTAGGAATACCAAAAGCACCATTCAAAACATCCAAACTAAAAGCAATTGCAGGTGGTACCAAAAACATTATGCCTAATTCCTTACAAGCCTCATAAACAGAAGTTATTCTATCAAAATCCCGGGGGGGTGTATCAGTAGTCATATGATCTCTACCTCTTAATTCTCTAACAAAAATTTCTCTAACATCATTTTCATTCCCCCTATGATCAAAATGTAATAAGGAACTTTCCATAATCAAATGATCCAATCCTCTCCTATGTAAATCATCAAGAAATTCATGAGTTTTTTCCGGTCTCCTTCCCCTCATCTTAATATCACCAGTAAAGGCAGCAGTAACTCCCTCTTCCATATCTGTAATATAAAATGAATAAGCATCCAGCATTGAGTGATCAACAAGATAAGGATCAATCTCTAAACTACCAGTTCTAAAAACCTCTCTATCTCTAATTGAAGTTATATTTCTTGGTAGTGTAGCAAAATCACCATCTGCAAATTTTACTCCTCCTTGAGTATTAGCCATTAAAGCCATATGTGCATGAACATCAATATTTTGATTAGAAGTTCTTCCTGCAGTTTGTTGCCAAGCCCAAGCAATCTTTATTCCAGTACCAGGAATATAAGCAGGTTTATGATAAGCGATATATTTCAATAGACCCATATGATCTAAATGAGTATGAGTAGTTACAGTACCTTCAATCCCTTTTAGTCTATCAGGAACATTCCCTCTTAATCTTTCATAGTCCTCTCTCCAAGTATGCTCTAATTCAGGAATTAAACCTAAAGATTCTAAAATCATCAAAGCAGAATGTGCAGCAGCCGTATGAGGAAATTCATAGATCTCATTAGTCCTATCTGGTGCCATTCCAGGATCAAAAATATGATTATTTATCATAACAAAAGCACCAAACTCTCCCTCTTCTTGGCTAGGTCCTGCTCCTATCTCAAACATAACTTCAAGTGACATAAGAAAAATAATTTACTGTTTACTTATAAAGTTTGTATAGCTATTTAAAAAGGCTCAGCTCCACCAACACAAAAAGTACAAAGATTATCTCCAGAAATTCCCAATCTTTCATAAACACTAATCATCCCTTCTAAAGATAAATAACCTAAACCATCAACTCTTAACTTAGAAGCAATCTCACTAACATCTCTTCCCCTTGCAATAAAATCATCATCCAAAGGCATATCAACTCCACTCTTGCATCCCCTTGGCTCACCATCTTCTCCAATAATCCCAATTGGAGGAGTATAAGAAGCAAAATAAACTTTTTTAACACCAGTAGATCTAATCAATTCAATAGCTCTCCTAGAATTATTCCCTCTAACAATACTATCATCAATAATCAAAGCAACTTTTCCTCGCAAATAATCCAAACTATCCATTCCTGCAATTTGTGGAGATAAAAATAAATTATGATTAATGGAATCCTCTCTTTCATCTGCAGTTGAACCTTGAAAAGATCTAGTTCCATCTAATTTGTAAAAAACAGGAACAAAAGGTAATCCTCTTTTCTTTGCAAAAGCCTCAGCAGCAACTTCTGGAGATCGAGGTAAGTAAGTAACAAAGTCAATATCCTCTGGACAAAATTCCTCAACTAATTGTTCACCTAAACTTTCTCTAACAACTCTAACACTTATTCTACCTAAAACAGTATCAAGATGAGCTAAGTAATTCCATTCAAAAAAACATTTTCTCAAATTAGGTTCAACAAGAACCTCATAAGTATAACTACCATCTGGTGCCATGTAATAAGCAGCACCTGGAAGTAAATCAAATTTATATCTTGCACCACTTTTTCTAATAGCAATATCTTCAGAGGCCACAACAGCCTTACCATCTTTTATTCCCATAACTCCAGGCTTTATTCCACTAGCATCTCTTAAAACAATAACATCTTTCCTTCTCTTATCGGCAACAATCAAAGTATAAGCACCAGGCACTGTTCTCAAAACACCTTCAGGACCAAGCATCTTAAAATGATGAAGAAGTGCCTCAGTATCACACCCTGTTCTCAAACCCTCATAAGTACCAAGAAACCTCTGATCAATTTGTCCATTATGTAACATAGCACTGTCACAATTTCTTATTAGTATATGATTACCCCTATTATCTATCTCTCCACCAATAACATGGGGATGTGCATCTTCTAAAATCTGATCTTTCCTTCCCATTGAAGCATATCTAACATGTGCAGCAAAAGTATGATACTTATGTGCTGGAAAAATACTATGTAAACCATCAATATCAAACAAACCTTTACTTCCTGGAGGCCCAACATATTTCAAAACATCAATACTATCTCCTACAGCCATAAAACCTGTAGCTTCCATACCTCTATGAGATAAATCACCAATTAAAGAATAAGCATCGTGCAAACTATGAGCCAAACAAAGTCCACAATTATGAGATACTAGTGCCATAAATAAATAAAAACAATTTCATTTAATAGGTTTTATATAATAAAAAATAACTTTACCCCTTAACAGAAATTAAAGGTTTTACTTTAACAACTTTAGTAGAAATACCAGATTTGTCCATGACATCTACAACTTGGTTAACATCTTTGTAAGCACCTGGACTCTCTTCAGCAATTCCCTTTCTACCATGTCCTTTAACAATAATTCCCTTAGCTGCCAACTCTCTAACAATATCATCTGCTCTCCAATTCTGAACAGCTTGTTTTCTACTCATAGCCCTACCTGCACCATGACAAGCACTACCAAAAGTTTCATCCATAGCAACTTGAGTACCTTTCAAAATATAAGAACTAGTTCCCATTGTTCCACCAACTAAAACTGGTTGTCCCACTTTTTGATACTTAATAGGTAAATCTTCGTGACCAGGACCAAAAGCTCTTGTAGCTCCTTTCCTATGAACCATTAACTCTTCACCATTATGTTTCTCTTTCATAACACTATTATGACTAATACAATAAAGTAATTTCATATCTTCTTCAGATAAACCAAATATCCTTCCAATAGTTTTTCTTGTTAAATGTAATAATATTTCTTTGTTAGCATAACTATAATTCATTCCAGCATAGATTGCAGAAACATAATCCTTTCCTTCTTGGGATTCAATTGGAGCACAAACTAATTCCCTTTCTCTAATTGGAATATCATATTTTTTTGCAGCCCCATCTAAAACTTTCAAATAATCAGTTCCAATTTGATGTCCTAAAGCTCTTGAACCACAATGCATGGAAACAATTATAGAATCCTTATCCACACCATAAACTTTTGCAGTTTCCTCGTCGAAAACTTCATCAACATATTGAACTTCTAAATAATGATTTCCAGAACCTAAAGTTCCTAATTGTTTCTTTTCCCTTCTCTTAGCAATATCAGAAACATTTGCTGGATCAGCTCCTTCCAACACTCCCTTCTTCTCATAATATTCTTTATCAGATTTCAAACCATAACCTTTTTTCAAAACAAAATCCACTCCTTTAACTAAAACCTCATCCAACTCTCCTGGTTGCAAACCAATCTCCCCTTTCTCTCCTAAACCAGCAGGAATATCTCTAAACAAAGCTTCAGCTAATTCTTTTTGCTTAGAAATAATATCACTTTTCTTAACTGGTATAATTATATTAGCAACATTACATCCAACATCAAAACCAACTCCACCCACAGAAATAACTCCTTCCTTCATATTAAATGCACCAACCCCACCAATTGGAAACCCATATCCTGGATGAACATCTGGCATTGCCAATGAAGCCCTTTGTATTCCGGGTAAACAAGCAACATTATATATTTGTTTCAAAGCATTCCAATCTTTACCCATCTCCACATCTTTATGTAAATGTTTAACAGTCTCTTCCTCACCATACACTCTACCCAAAACATTCATATCTCCATGTTTCTCTAATTCCCAGACATATTTCCTTTTTTCTTTTAACTCTAATTTCATTATACATCCACCACACATTGAACTTTATAATCCTTATCTTTTACTATCTTCAACTGAGAATAAGTCGCAGCCTTAACTTCAGTCTTGACTTCATGCTTATCCAAATCCATGGTCTCCCCTCTCGCAACACCCTTTAAAGTATTCCCTTCAATCTTAACATCAAAATCAGAAAACAACATATCCTTGATATCCTTTTGAGCCAATAAAGCATTCAACCATTCAACAAATAAGGTCTCTTGATCAGAAGCATCAACTTCAATCTTAACCTCTTCCTTAGCTTCAACTTCCTTAATCTCACACATAACTTGAAACATAGCCTTAGCTCCTTCAACAAAAGCTTCCTCTAAAGTATTACCAATACCAATAATTCCTACATCAGCCTGATGCTCAAAGTAATCATACATAAAAAGAAATAATGGAGTTTTTTATAAAAAACTTTCCATATTCTTATCCTTCATCTTCTGAATCAATAATTTAATCTCTTGAGCTCTAGATTTAGGACAAACAAAGACTACATCTTTAGTAGATACAATAATCATATCCTCGACACCAACAGTTGCAACCATCTTATCAGAGAAAACAATATTATTCCAACTACTAATCCCGAGAAAATCTCCTTTAACAACATTACCATCCTCATCCTTCTCTCTATGTCGATCTAAAGAAGTCCAAGAACCAATATCATCCCATTCCAGATCAGCTTTTACAACAACTAAGTTATCACTCCTCTCAGAAACAGAATAATCTATTTGAACTGATTTCATTCCTTCGAATTGTTCTTTAGTAACATTTTCTTCATTCTCTGACCCAATTGCATCATAAATTTTCATCAAAGAAGAATAAACCTCAGGCTCATATTTTTTTAATTCTTCCATCATTACACTAGCTCTAAAAATATACATCCCTGAATTCCACAAATAAGCACCCTCTTGTAAATATCTCATAGCCACTTCTTTAGAAGGCTTCTCAACAAAACCCTTAACCAAATAACTACTTCCTTTATACAAATCTGTAAAATTAATATAACCAAAAGCAGAACTTGGTTCAAAAGGAGTTATCCCGATTGTAGCAATTTTACCTTCTTTTGCTAATTCCATTCCCTCTTTTACATATTCGAGAAACACTTCTTTATTCTTAATAACATAATCAGAACCAGACATAAAAATTACTGCATCTGGATCTTTTTTTAACAACTTAACACAAGCCAAACCAATACACCCAGTTGTATTCCGAGCCATAGGTTCTAATATAAACTTAACAGAAGGCAAAATCTCAGAAATCTTTTCTTTCAATCTACTCCCTGTTGCAATATAAAGATTATCACCAAACAAACCACTCAACCTATCAACAGTCTCTTGTATCATAGGCTTATCTGTATTCAAAGCCAAACATTGTTTAGGTTTATTTCTTGTACTCTCGGGCCAGAATCTTGTTCCAGATCCACCAGCCATTATTACTGCATATTCCATTTTTTCACCTCAATAACCATTAGGAATACTACACATCTTTCTGTAATATTCGATAGTTGTCTTCAATCCATCTGAAAGAGGAACACTCGGAGCCCAACTTAATTTCTCCTGTGCAAGAGATATATCTGGTCTTCTTTTTACTGGATCATCTTTAGGTAACTCCCTATAAACAATTTCAGAACTAGATCCAGTCATCTCAATAATCTTTTTAGCCAACTCTAAGATTGTAAACTCTCCAGGATTGCCTAAGTTTATTGGACCAATATAATCTTGATTCATTGCTCTTACCATTCCTTCAATTAAATCAGAAACATAACAGAAACTTCTCGTCTGAGAACCATCCCCATACATAGTAATATCTTTATTTCCCAAAGCTTGAATAATAAAATTACTCACAACTCTTCCATCTTGCAAAGCCATCCTAGGACCATAAGTATTGAAGATTCTAATTATTCTAATATCTACTTTATTCTGTCTATGGTAATCCATCATCATAGTTTCAGCAGCTCTCTTCCCTTCATCATAACAACTCCTAACACCAATTGGATTAACTCTTCCCCAATAACTTTCTTTTTGAGGATGTTCTAAAGGATCCCCATAAACTTCAGAAGTAGAAGCTTGTAATAACCTAGCATTTAATCTTTTAGCTAACCCCAACATATTATGCATTCCCAAAACACAAGTTTTTATTGTCTTAATTGCATTATATTGGTAATGTATAGGTGAAGCAGGACAAGCCAGATTATATATCTGATCACACTCTACATAATAAGGCATAGTAATATCATGTCTAACCAATTCAAAATTCTTATGATCTATCAAATGAACAATATTATTCCTACTACCTGTAAAGAAATTATCCAAACAAATAACATGCTCACCCTTGTTTAATAAATATTCACATAAATGAGAACCTAAAAAACCAGCCCCCCCTGTAACAAGAATCGATTTCATATATATCAATTATAAATCTTCGACTTTTAAATTTAATGCAACTATAATAAGAAAATTTATATGTTTAAAAGAGCCGAAACCTTTATAAACACCCTACATTTTCTAACCCATATAATACTCTTAATTAAAGAGGAGGAATAGAAATGGCAAAAGAAAAACCACATGTTAATATTGTATTCGTAGGACACGTTGATCACGGTAAATCAACTACAGTAGGTAGACTGTTCTATGACTCAGGTGTAATTGATGAACAAACAATGAGAAAATTAAAAGAAAAAGCAGCTGAATTAGGAAAAGCTGGATTCGAATTCGCATTCGTTATGGATAACCTTAAAGAAGAAAGAGAAAGAGGGGTTACCATTGATTTAATGCATAAAAAACTTTTAACAAATAAATTTGAATACACAATCATTGACGCACCTGGACACAAAGACTTTATCAAAAATATGATCACAGGTGCTTCACAAGCAGATATTGCAGTTCTAGTTGTTGCTGGTACAGAAGGTATTATGGAACAAACAAAAGAGCATGTATTCTTGTGTAGAACAATGAATGTTAAGCAAATTGCAGTAGCTGTAAACAAAATGGATGCAGTTAACTATGATGAAGCTAAATACAACGCTGTTAAAGATGAAGTTTCAAAATTATTGCAACAAGTTGGATACGCTCCAGCAAATACACCTTTCATCCCAATTAGTGCTTTGAAAGGAGACAATGTTGCTAAGAAATCCGAAAATATGGATTGGTACAAAGGTCCAACAATCTTAGAACAATTAGATAAGTTCGAACAGCCAGAAAAACCAACAAACCTACCATTAAGACTACCTATCCAGGATGTATATAACATCACAGGTATTGGTGTAGTTCCTGTAGGAAGAGTTGAATCTGGTGTGATGAAGATTGGAGACAAAGTTATTGTAGTACCAGCTAGAGAAGGAACTGGTGCAATTGGTGAAGTTAAAACCATAGAAATGCATCATGAGCAAATTAAAACAGCTGAACCTGGAGACAACTGTGGTTTCTCTGTAAGAGGAATTGGTAAAAAGGACATCGCAAAAGGAGATGTTCTTGGACATACAGATAATCCCCCGACTATAGCAACAGAGTTCACAGCACAAATTGTTGTTTTGAACCATCCAACTGTTGTAACATCAGGGTACACACCAGTATTCCACATCCACACAGCTCAAGTAGCTTGTCAATTCATGGCAATTGAGAAAAAATTAAACCCAGCTACTGGAGAAACTATGGAAGAAAATCCAGACTTCATCAAAAATGGAGACGCAGCTATTGTTAAATTGAAACCAACAAAACCATTGGTTATCGAAAAACAATCAGAAATCCCTCAGCTATCAAGTTTTGCTATCAGGGATGCTGGTCAAACAGTTGCGGCTGGAAGGTGTATTGACTTAGTCAAAAAATAAACACCTTTTTTTTATTTTATTTAAAATGCAAAAAGCAAGAATAAAGTTATCGAGTAACGATATCAACAAATTAAATGAAATCACTTCTTCTATTAGGGATATCGTTGAAAAAACAAAAGTTAAAATGTCAGGACCTATTCCACTTCCGACTAAAAAATTAAAACTGACAACTAGAAAATCACCAGATGGTGAGGGAAAAGCTTCATTTGATAATTTTGAAATGAGAATTCATAAAAGATTAATAGATCTTGGAGTTGATGAAAGAGCTCTAAGGTTAGTTATGAGAGTCCCAATCCCAGAAAATATTAATATCTCAATTGAACTTCTAGATTAAAATGCTTGAAACCCTACTACTTAAAAGATTATTTTATGCAGATAAAAAGTATAGACTAATTCAACAAATACAAACAATTTCTTATCGAGATAACTATAATACAATTAATGAAATCAGAGGAATAATCAGTAAAGAACTTCTACTAAACTTTAGGTTACAAGAAGAAGTAAAAAAACTAGGAAAACTCTTCCCTGAACAGATAAATAATACTTGTATCAGCCCATTACGAGAAAACCTCAAAAAAATGAGAAAAACTCTTCATAGAGAAAATAAAACAATATCAAAAATTAATCATTTCAACATGATTGCATACAAAATAGAATCAATTTTATACAGAGATACAAACTTCTTTGAACAACAATTAAAATTATTCAAATCATACTATGATGAAGAAATAAAGATCAATAATGATTTCAAAAAATTAATAGAAAAAACAGCATTTCCAAAAGATCTTACAAAGAGAAAAAATGGTTTTCTAGAAGCATACGAAGCAATGGCTCTTGCTAATAGAGAAATAAGAGAGCTTGCAAATGCAATAGGAAATACAAAACTTGTACAAAAAAGAGGAAAACACCTTTTAATTCTATTAAATAAAATAAAAAAATCAGAATTTCATGAATTTATACAACAAGATGTCGACTATGTTATTACAAAAGTAAAAGAAGTTGTAGCTAACCCTAATGAAAACAAATTAAAGATAACTTTATTTGGAATCTACTTAGTAGCACCAACTACCTTTGAAATTACTTTTATCATTATGTTAACAAGATATGCAACAAAGATGACAATTACTAAAACTAAAAAATTAGCTAAAAAAATAAAAAAACCTAAAGCTTCTTAATCATAAAAATCTAAATGTCCATCATTATATTCTGAATGTTCAGTATACCGACTATGTTGATCATGATCTGCTATATCATAAGTTTCCATATGATTTAAATCATCATCCATATACTGCCGACTATGTTCTGTATACATCCTTCTCCTTTTCCAAAAAATAAATCCATCTCCTTCTTCACCAATAACTTCAGCAAAAATTCTTCTTAAACGATGATTCTTTACTCTTGTAGTATCAACAGCATCTGCAGTTAATTCACATAATCTTTGAAAAGCTTTACCCATTTTAACCTCCTATTGCACCATCTCTCTCCAACTCCGCTAAAACTCTTTCTGAGATATGATCATAAATTCTCCTATTTGCATCACAATTAGGATCCTTATCCATAATATCACCAACTAAATAAGCGTTATGCATACAACCAGAATAACATAAAAAGTTATATTCACATGCAACACACTCAGGAATACCATCAAACCTACCTAAAACTTGTTGTCTTAATGGGTATGCTAAAATATCTTCAAAACTATCCACATCAAATATATTCCCATAAGAAAAATCACCAAACCTTGAACAAGGATATACATCTCCATTAACTTCAACTGAAATAAATGCATCCTGACAATTATGCATCATATCACAAGAACCTCCACCCTTTGTAAAAATAGCCCTTGTTAAAGTTCTCATATTTTCATAATCAATTATATGTCCATCTTGTTCATCAAAAAACCACCTATCAAAAAGATGAGTAATAGCTTGAACTCTCTCATCTAAAGTTAATTGTAAATCTGTTCCTTTATCTTCTGCAAAACCACAATCCAAAATTGGACTAATTTTAAAATTCAATCCAGTACTCTTAAAAAAATCATACATATCATCCAAATAAGGCAAAGACATTTTAGTCAAAACTGCAATAACACCTGGCTTCTTCCCTCTTTCTCTCATTAAATCTATTGATCTCATAACCTGATCAAAAGAACCTCCTCCAGTTCTAAACGGCCTCATTTGATTATGTAATTCATTAGGTCCATCTAAACTAAGTCCCAGATTAATCTCATTAGCAACCAAAACATCTGCAAAACTAGGTGTCAACAAAACACCACTAGACTGCATCCCATTCCTTACTCTATGATCAAATCTACTCTGTTCTCTTCTAACACTTTCAAAAAATCTCTTACCAACAGCCAAAGGTTCAGCCCCATGCCAAATATAAGTAGTAGAACCAACATTCTCTCTCCCTTGAATTAACTCCACCATTCTAGCTAAAACCTCATCAGACATAACCTCTCCTGATTTTTCTCCAGCATAACAATAACTACATGATAATGGACAAGAATCAGAAACATTTGCTAAAACATTTAATTGCTGCATATTTAAGAATATATAATAGTCTATATAAATTTTCCCAATTACCTTTTTAAAGCCAAAGTAGAAGGCCCTCTCCTACCCACTGGTGCAACATCCTCAACAACAAAACCAGCCTTTCTAAGATTGTCTCTAACTGCCTTAGCACAAGAGTAAGTAACCAACCTACCACCTTTTGCTAACTTAGAGTACTCTTTACTAAAAAACTCCTCAGTCCAAAGCTCAGGATTCTTTTTAGGTGAAAAAGGATCATGGAAAATAACATCAACTTCATCAACCTGATCAATAGTCTCTAAAGCATCTCCAACAATTAACTTAATAGAACAACTATTCTCATAAAAACCAGTACTAGCCACTCTTTTAACAAACTCAAAACCCTCTATCTCCAATTTCTGTAACTCATCCAACACTTTTCTATCCTTCTCTAAAGCAATTATCTTCAAGTTTTTAACATTCTTAACAGCAATAAAAGTATTATACCCTAAACCAAAACAAACATCTAATACTCTCTCTCCCTCTTTCAAAGAACTAGCAAGAACAAACTTCTTCAAAGCCTCATCAAAAGCACCACTCACAGAATGAAAAGTTTCCTCATACTCATCAGAATAAAAAGTATCACTATTATCTTTTGTTTTTACCAATCGCATCTTGAATCACTTTCAATAGTTTTTTAACATTATCATGAGTTGTATCTAAAATAATAACCTTATGTTTCAACTCAATAGCTTCATTCAAACAGATATCAAAGATCTCAGCATCCATATTCTCCCTAACTTTCTTAGGTTTATACTTCCTATACTCTAATCTCTTCTTCAACATCCTTAAATCACATTTAGTAACAAAAACAATATCCACATACTTTTTAGGAATATAATGAGCCATATGCGAATCAATTATTAAATTCTTACTTTTTTTAATCATATCAACAAGAATCTTACTCAATTTCTTCTCATTTACAACAAAAGTATCTCTAGCAGAATCATACTTCTCTATCAACTCATTATCATCGATAACCCCATTAACATCTACATATTTCCATCTCTTCTTTTTAGCAAATTCTTTAGAAACAGTAGTCTTTCCAGTTCCAGGTGTCCCACTAAATACAATTATCATAAGTGGAATAATATTATACTCTTTAAAAATATTACCAAAACCTTTAAATAATAAATTAAGTACTATATTATCATGTTAACTAGAGACAAATTATTTTCCATTTTGATTGCATTAACCGCAGTATTCCTATTACAACAAGGAATTACTGGATTCTACTTAATGGATTTTCAACAGAATACTTGTTTAAGTGACTCTGACTGCGCAGAAACATGCTGTCCAGTCTATGGTGAAGAATATGGTATATGTGATCTAGATACTAATTGTGGTGGGGTTTACGATGCAACAAAAGAAGTATCTTCTCATCAATCTTCGATGAGTGCAACAGAAATTAAATCTTATGTTAGGGAAGTATCCTTCCAACAAAATTATATTGCTATTTCATTAGGTATTATCTTAGCTGCTATAGTATTACTAGTTGCTTATCATGAAAGAAAACCTAAGAAACGAAAGTCCCGGTAAAATCTTTATTCTTTAAACATTTTTCAAGATTTCTCATACCAGTTAGAATAGCCACTTTGATATTTGCATTTCTACAAATCTTTGCTGCTAAAGAATCAAGAATAAAATGTTGTCCAGGTTTTTCATCAAACTTAGAAATATACTGTTCTTGAAAAGCTTCATGTGAAATCCTAGGTACAAACTTAGCCCCTTTCAATTTAGGATTTTTAGTATAAAGCCCTCTTACATTTGTATAATTAATAAATAATTTAGCATCTAAATAATCTGCAATCACTGCTGCACTACCATCACTAGTACTTCCTGGTTGAAAACCAGAAGCTACAACAATATTAAAAGTTCTTAACAAATCCTTAACTTCTTCTAAATGAGTAGGAATATCTTGATTACAATTCTCTATATATGACGCTAATAATCTCGCATTTAATCTGGTTGTTTCTAAACCAATTAAATCCTTAACATACTCATTCTTATCTTTTAATGCATTAATATACTTCCTAGCAGTACTCCCTCCTCCACAAACTAAAACAACTTTATTCCTTTTTGAATAGGATAGAATAACCTTTTTTAGGGATTTTAAGAATCTTAAATTAATCCTTCCAGGATTAATAGCAGAGCCACCAACAGAAATAACTATTGTTTTCATAATATTTCTATAGTTTAAAAGTTTATAAATTTAATCCACAGTAAATAATCTAGAATCATGTACATCAAACATTCCCAACCTAGCTCCAGCATCCAACCAACCATGTGCATAGTTTAGTGCTGCAAAAGCATCCACTCTCACTCCATTCTTCTCAAAAACTTCAGCATCCTTAATATATCTTTCAATCATATCAAGAAAATCTTCTCTTTCATCCTTAAGTTCGGTCCTATTACCTGATTTCTTAGCTACTTCAAAAGCTTCCTTAGTAATAGAAAAATATTTCTCTAATTTCTCATCAGTTATTTCCTTCATTATCTAAGAAAAAATCAATCTCCTTTTTAACGTTTTCCCAAACCTCTTCAATAGTACCAGATGGAACCAACTTAGCCCAACTACCCCTATAGGTATCTCTAATCTTATGATGAAAATCTAAATTCTTTGATTCAAACCTATCATACTTACCAGAACTTTTCCTAGCTCTTTCCAAAGCAACCTCAACATCATCAACATCTAAATACAACTCCAAATGGGGTCTTAAAACAAAACCTTTCAAAGCCTCAAACAAATCACTACTAGCTCCTTGAGCATTTACTTGATAAACATAAGTAGAAAGATCAAACCTATCACTAAGAACAATCTTTCCTTCTGCTAAAGCTGGTTTAATAATCTCTTCCTGCATTTGATTCCTAGCAGCAGTATATAACAACATCTGAGTATTAGAAAGCATAGGACTCTTAGAATGTAATAAAATGTTCCTTATTTCCTCACCAGCAGAAGTTTGACCTGGATCCCTAACAATGACAACCTCTTTCCCTTTAGTCTCTAAATACCACTTTAATCTTCTTATCTGAGTACCCTTCCCACATCCCTCACCACCCTCAACTACTATAAATAATCCCTTTTCCATGTAATATAAGAAGAAAATAATGTTTTTAAAGATTATTGTTGTTCTATATTAATTCCAAAAGACTTATTAATTAACTTTTAAAAATGCTTTTTATGGAACTAGTATATATCCAACAAACTCCTTTTGGAGAATTCTATTTTGATCCAGTCTCTTGCGAGGGTATTAGTCTAAATCACCCTCCTACTATTATTGGAATGAATAGTGAATGGGATCCATATTCTATGAGAACCGCACAAAGAATTGAAGTAACTGATGATGCTTTTGACATAATGAAAGAAGCCCATAATAAAGGTGAAACACATTTAAGACAAGTTATTGCTCGGTGTCTGGCACAGGATCTTCAGTAACTTCTTTGGTATCTTCTTCAGAATTATCTTTTATCTCTTCTTTAGTCTCTTCAGAAACCTCTTCCTCTTCAGGAATCTCTTTAGTATCATTATCAATCCTAGCAACTGTTGTAACTCTATCTCCAGAATTCAATCTCATAATCCTAACACCTTGAGTTGCTCTACCAATCAGTGCAATTCCAGTAATAGGAACTCTAATGATAACTCCATTCTGGGAAACTAACATTAATTCATCATCTTCTTTTACAGTTTTAATAGCCACAACCTCACCATTCTTTTCAGTTATCCTAATATTCAATACTCCTTTTCCACCCCTATTAATCAATCTATATTCCTCAAACTTAGTTCTCTTACCATAACCTCTTCTAGTAATTGTTAACAATGCACCATCTGATAAAGAAACTTCCATACCTACAACTTCATCATCCTTACCTAATCTAATCCCTCTCACTCCCATTGAATTCCTTCCAGATTCTCTTACATCTTTCTCATCAAATCTAACTGCTCTTCCCTTTCTAGAAGCAATTACAAACTTCAACCAACCAGGAGTCATTCTAACTTGAACTAATTCATCTCCTTCTCTCAATTTAACACCAATAATTCCACCCTTTCTTGGTCTTGAGTAAGCTTTCAAAGAGGTTTTCTTAACTAAACCATTCTTAGTAACCATAATCAAATAATGTTTATCATCAAATTCTTTAACACGAACAACTCCAGATATTCTCTCACCATCTCTTAAATTCAAAAGATTAACAATATTCTTTCCTTTAGAGTATCTACCCGATTCAGGGATCTGATAAGCTTTTAACCAAAAGACCTGTCCTAAATTTGAAAAACATAATAAATAATCATGAGTATTAGCAATAAACATATCTTGCATAATATCTTCTTCCTTAGTAGTTGCCCCAATAACTCCCTTTCCTCCTCTCCTTTGGGTCTTATACTCATCAACTGAAATTCTTTTAACATAACCAGAAGCAGTTCTTGTAATAACCATATCTTCCTCTGCAATCAAGTCTTCAATATCAATATCTTCCTCAACATCAATTATCTCAGATCTTCTCTCATCACCAAACTTATCAATTAATTCTTGTACTTCATCTCTAATTATACCCAAAATCCTTTCATCACTATCTAAAATAGACTTTAACTCAGCAATCAACTTTTTTAATTCCTCTAACTCATCCTTAATTTTCTGAGTTTCTAAAGAAGTTAATTTCTGTAACTTCATATCTAAAATAGCTTGAGATTGTTTCTCTGATAATGAATAATTATTAATTAAAAACTCTCTTGCTTCATTAACATTATTGGATTTCTTAATCCCTTGTACAATTTTATCAATATCCTCTAAAGCAATCATCAATCCTAATAAAATATGCTCTCTATCCTCTGCTTTTTTCAAATCAAACTTTGTTCTTTTAACAATAACATCTTTTCTATGCTCTCTATAATACTCTAAAATCTGCTTTAAGTTCAAAACTCTAGGCTGATTATCAACCAAAGCCAACATAATAACACCAAAAGTATTTTGTAACTGAGTATGTTTATACAATAAATTCAAAACAATTTGAGGATCAAATCCTTTCTTAAGTTTAATAACAACTCTCATTCCAGTTCTATCAGATTCATCTCTAATATCAGAAATTCCATCCACTCTTTTATCCCTAACCAAATCCGCCATAATTTGCAACATATTAGATTTATTAACCATATAAGGAATCTCAGTAATAATAATTGATTCTCTGCCTTTTTTCTCCTCAATATTACTCTTAGCTCTAATCACAACCCTTCCTCTTCCATTCAAATAAGCACTTCTTATTCCACTCCTTCCACAAATCAACCCACCAGTAGGAAAATCAGGTCCTGTAACAAATTCCATCAGATCTATAATCTCACAATCGGGATTATCAATTAAATGTAAAATAGCTGTACATACTTCCTTCAAATTATGTGGTGGAATATTAGTAGCCATACCAACAGCAATACCAGTTGAACCATTAATCAATAAGTTAGGTAACTTCGCAGGTAATACTATTGGCTCTTTTAATGAACCATCAAAGTTCTCAGTAAAATCAACAGTCTCTTTACCAATATCAAACAATAATTCATCTGCAATCTTAGTCATCTTAGCTTCAGTATACCTCATAGCAGCTGCATTATCTCCATCAACTGAACCAAAGTTACCTTGTCCCTTAACCAAAGGATATCTCAAAGAAAAATCTTGAGCCATTCTAACTAAAGAATCATAAACAGCAGTATCTCCATGAGGATGGTACTTACCTAAAACTTCCCCAACAATCCTTGCACATTTTTTTAAAGATTTATTATAAGTCAAACCAATCTGCTGCATAGCATAAAGAACTCTTCTATGAACTGGCTTTAAACCATCTTTAACATCTGGTAAAGCTCTACCGACGATAACACTCATAGAATAATCTAGATAAGCTTCCTTCATCTGTTCTTCAATTAACTTATCGTAGGTTTTATCTTCCATTCTATACATCCAAATTCTTTACTGCTTTAGCATTTTCAAATATAAAATTCCTTCTAGGTTCTACATGATCACCCATTAGAATTGTAAACATCTCATCAGCTGCAACTGCATCTTCAATAATAACTCTCTTCAAATATCTCTTATCTCTATCCAAAGTTGTTTCCCATAACTGATCAGGATTCATTTCTCCTAACCCCTTATACCTCTGAAGATCAACATCTTTTCCAATCTCTTCTAACAATCTATTCAATTGATTCTCAGTTTGAACATATTGCATATTTTTACCCTTACCAACCTTATACAATGGAGGCATAGCCAAGTAAATATAACCCCCTTCAACTAAAGGTTTCATATATCTAAAGAAAAATGTTAACAACAAACAAGCAATGTGACTACCATCTACATCAGCATCAGTCATAATTATAATTTTATGATATCTTAACTTTGAAACATCAAACTCATCACCAATTCCAGCACCTAAAGCTGAAATCATAGTTGTAATTTCATTATTAGCAAAAATCTTATCCTGTCTTGCTTTTTCAACATTCAAAATCTTTCCTCTTAATGGTAAAATAGCTTGATACTTTCTATCTCTTCCAGACTTAGCACTTCCACCTGCGGAATCTCCCTCGACGAGGAATATCTCACAATCTTTAGGATCTCTAGACTGACAATCAGCTAGTTTACCAGGTAGACTACCAGAACTCAAAACTCCTTTTCTCCTTGTTAATTCCTTAGCTTTTCTTGCAGCCTCTCTAGCTTTTGCAGCTAACTGTGCTTTTGAAATAATTAATCTTGCAGTTTTTGGATTCTCTTCAAAGAAAGTTTTCAATTCATTTCCAACAACAGAAGAAACAATTGTTTTAACCTCATTATTTCCTAACTTAGTTTTTGTCTGTCCTTCAAACTGAGGATTAGGAACCTTAATAGAAATAACACAAGTTAAACCTTCTTTAATATCACTCCCACTTAACTTGGGTTCATTCTTCATATTTTTAGAAATATAATCATTAACAACTCTAATCAAAGCCATACTAAAACCAACAACATGTGTCCCACCCTCGATAGTATTAATATTATTTACAAAAGAATAACAATTATCTAAATAACTATTATTGTATTGAATAGCAATTTCAACATTAACATCATTATCTAATTTCTCAAAATAAACAGGAGCATGTAATACATCTCTATTCTTATTCAAATAAGAAACAAACTCAACAATTCCACCCTCATAATTAAACTCCTTTTCCTTTCCATCTCTTGCATCTTTAATCTTAATAAAAATTCCTTTATTCAAAAAAGCTAATTCCCTTAATCTCTTAGCTAAGATATCAAACTCATACTCAATAGTTTGTGTAAAAATTTCATCATCTGGATAAAAAGTAATTTCAGTTCCTTGTTCTTCAGTCTCACCAATTACTTCTAACTCTCCAGGAACTCCTCTTTCATATTTTTGAGAATAAACCTTTCCATCTTTCTTAATTTTAACAAAAAGAACTTTTGACAAAGCATTAACACAAGAAACACCCACTCCGTGCAATCCACCTGAAACCTTGTAAGAATCCTTATCAAACTTCCCTCCTGCGTGTAAAACAGTCATAACAACCTCTACAGCAGGTCTTTTCTCAACTGGATGCTCATCAACAGGAATCCCTCTTCCATTATCTGTAACAGTAACAGAGCCATCCTCATTGATTTTAACATTAATTTCGCTACAAAACCCAGCAAGAGCCTCATCAATAGAATTATCTACAACTTCGTACACAAGATGATGTAAACCCCTAACCCCTGTATCTCCTATATACATAGAGGGTCTCTGCCTCACAGCTTCCAGTCCTTTCAGAACTTTGATCCTTTCAGCTTTATAGCTACCTGCTTCCATTTTATCTATTCTAAAAAGCCCACTAAAAATAACACTTTTTTTGACTTTCTTAATCAAATTAAAGGACCTGCCCTTTATATACCTTTCTGTCCCTGAAACCCTTAAATTCAAGCAATACACAGCTTATAGCACCATTTTAGATTTTACCCCAAATAGTAAACAGAAAGCTTTTTAAAGCAAATTTAACCTTTATAAAAATAATGAAAAAAATACTTTTAGATACCAATTTTTTGATGGCAATCTATCAATTCAAAATTGATATCTTTGAGGAAACTAAAAATGCATTAATGGAAAATGTAGAGTTCTTTATCATCGATAAGACTAAAAATGAATTAGAAAAGCTTATAAAGACCTCAAAACTCTCAGATTCTCAAGCAGCAAAGTTTGCTTTAAAGGTTTTAGAAAAAAAGCCAATAAAAATAATAAAAACTGCTGAAAACACTTATGTTGATGATTTAATCCTTGAACAAAAGGGCTATATTGTAGCTACAGTTGACAAGGAATTAAAGCAAAAACTTAAAAAGGAAAAAATCCAAATTTTAACTATAAAACAAAAAAAATATATTATACTCGAATAAAAATGTTTTACGAAATTGAAGTGCACGGGCATATAAGGGTTGAACCAAAACTCTTTGGAGAAGACACAAAGAAATCAGTAAGAGATTCTTTAATAAAGATGTTTGATGGTTTTATCTCTAGAGATCTAGGTATTGTAATAGAAGTAACTGATGTAACTAGCATTGGCGAAGGTATTGTAATCCCTGGTGATGGTGCTGCTTACTATGACACAACTTTCAAAATAATGTCATATAAACCAGAAGTACAAGAAGTTGTATTAGGTAAGATTTCAGATATCACAGACTTTGGTGCTTTTATTAACATAGGACCATTAGATGGTATGATCCACGTCTCACAAACAATGGACGACTATGTATCATTTTCAAAAAGTAATATACTTACAGGAAAAGAGTCAAAAAGAAACCTAAAAGTTGGAGATCCTTGTAGAGCAAGGATAGTTTCAGTATCTTACAAAGATATCTCAAACCCAAAAATTGGTTTGACAATGAGACAACACAGATTAGGTGTATTTAATTGGATAGATGAAGATCTTAAAAAAGAAACTAAAAAAGTAAAGGCTGTTAAAAAATGAGAAAAGCATGTAAAAAATGTAAAATATTTGTAGAGGGTAACGAGTGTCCACTCTGCCATAATTCAAATTTCTCAGATTCATGGAAAGGAAGAATATTTATTCTAGATGCAAACAAATCAGAAATTGCAAAAAAAATAGGAATCACTGTAAAGGGTGAATATGCAATAAAGGTAAGATAAAATGGATATGAAAATACTAAAAGAAAGAGAATTCCCACTATTGAAGAGGAAAAGAGTAGCTTGTATGTTTGAATTTACAGGTCCAACACCATCAATAGTTCAATTCAGAGATTCATTATCATCTAAATTAAAAGTAGATAAAGGTCTAGTTGCAATAAGACATGTATATCAAAGATTTGGTAAACCTACAGCAAAAGTTATTGCACATATTTATTCTGATAAAGAATACAAAGAAAAGCTAGAAAAAACTAAGAAAACAGAGAAGAAAGAAGTAGAAGCTGCAAAGAAAGCAGAAGAAGAGAAAAAGAAAGCTGCTGAAGAAGCAAAGGCAACTGCAGAGAAACCAAAAGAAGAAGTAAAAGTAGCTGAAGAGAAACCAAAAGAAGAAACTCCAAAAGAGGAAGTAAAAGAAGATGGCAAAGAAACCAAAACCGAAGAACAAAAATCCAAGTAAAAAACACACTAAATACACAGTGTCTGGAGATAAAATAGAAAGAGCTCCTTTCTGTCCAAAGTGTGGTCCTGGAATATTCCTAGCTCAACACAAAAATAGAAAAACATGTGGAAAGTGCGGATATACTATTTTTGAGAAAAAATAAACCTTATAAACTTTATTTCTCTTATATTTAACTAATGAAATTAAAATTCCTTATAATCTTAACATTAATTCTATTAGTTGGTTGTGTAAGTGAAGAAGAACCAATTGATAGATTAACCTCTATTCCGGTAGATGCAGTTAAAATAACACCTGAAATGGATAACCACCCGCCAATTTTACATTCTAATGATTATGAAGAACCAGTTTCACTAGCAGTAGTAAGTTCAGCTGGAGCAGAAGACTCTGCTTTCTATGATGATAATAGACTATTCTTCTTTTTCACACCAGATCCAAACATACCAGCTCAATCCCAACTCACTGATGGAGCAACAGGAATCTATGTTTCTGAATACAACAATGGATGGCAAGAAGCAGAGAGAGTGATCTTAAACAATGATCTTTCATTAGATGGTTGTGAGTATGTTGATGGAGATATTATGTGGTTCTGTACAGTAAGAGCAAATAATCTAAGAGAGATAGATCTCTACACAGCAGAATACAAAAATGGAAAGTGGACAAACTGGGAAAATGCAGGTGAAAATATAAACTTAGAAGTTGGTGCTGGTGAAATGCACATTCATGATAATCTAATGTACTTCCATGCAGATAATGAAGGAAATTATGATATATTCTACACTGAATTAGTAGATGATATCTGGCAAGCTCCAATAAGCTTAGATATTGTAAATACAGAAGAGACTGAAGGTTGGCCCTTTATTACAGATGATGGAAATGAACTATGGTTTACTAGGGTCTATTTAGGAACCCCTGCAATCTATAGATCAATTAAAAATGGAGACTGGCAAGAACCTGAACTAATCATCTCACAATTTGCAGGAGAACCAACTCTCGACGAAGAAGGCAACATATACTTCACACACCATTTCTATGAAGATGGAGTAATGCTTGAAGCAGATATCTATATTGCTTACAAAAAATAAATAAAGAATAACTCTCTTGATAATTCTATGATACAAGTTGGTCCAGCAGGGATTGGTTCTGGAAGCGATTCAATACCTCAATTAAGGAAACTAAGCATGTCTATTGCAGAAGTTGCATTCGTACACTCAATATACATGTCAAATGAAAAAGCAAAATTACTAAATCCTCTTGCAAAGAAAAACAAAGTTCAACTTTCAATTCATGCCCCTTACTACATAAATCTAAATTCTATTGAAAAAGCAAAAACTAATGCAAGTAAAAAAAGAATTTTAGACACTTGTGAAAGAGGACATTACTTAGGAGCTAATTATATTGTATTCCATGCAGGTTTTGTAGGAAAGATGACAAGAGAAGAAACTTATGAAAATATTAAAACAGAATTACTAGAATTAAGAGACTCAGTAAAAGAAAATAACTGGAAAGTTAAACTAGCACCAGAAACAACTGGAAAGATATCAGTCTTTGGTAATCTAGATGAAACACTTTCCCTAGCAAAAGAAACTAAAACTGCTTTTTGTATTGATTTCTCTCACCTAAAAGCAAGACTACTGGGTAAAATAAACTATGAAGATGTAGTTAAAAAACTAAAACACTACAAACATGTGCATGCACACTTCTCAGGAATAGAATGGACTGATAAAGGAGAGAAAAGACATATTATGACTCCTATGAAAGAGGCAAAAGAATTATTATCATTTCTAAAAAAACACAAAGTAAACATAAACATCATAAATGAATCTCCAGATCCTTGGAATGATGCTTTAATGATGAATAGAATTCTAAAAGAAATTTAAAAAAAATTAGTCTCTCCAGAAAAAGAAGAAACCACTAGTTGCTCCACCAGCACCTGACAAAATATCTGCAATTCCAGTTGGTAACTGAATACCACCTATTGCTTGGAAAAAACCAGGATTATCTATAGGTGTTAATTCTGCAACTCTAAGAAGTGAAGCATCTCCACCATAAGGATTAGTTAACCCCACAGTACCATCTTCATTAAAAAATGGACTCAAACACTTAGGATCAGCTTGGATAAAAACACCACCTGCATCTTCACAAGTTTCTACACCTGCTAAAATCCTACAAGTTGCAGCATCAGTTGCCCTATCAGCAGCATCAGCATATCTATTACAAGTTAGAATAAGTGTATTCAACTCACAAGCTCCCCAATAATCAATTCCACCAACAAGATTACCTTGAATATCTACTTTAGCTCTATCTCCATCGTTATCTTTACCATCTGCACAAGCAAAAGTATCAAAACTAGTTGCTGTTGGTCCAAATTCGGTTCCACCTTCTACACAACACTCATCAGGGGGAATAATAATACCTCCAACTTCTTGGCATTGTATTATTGTTGCAGTATCAGTAAATCCCTTAATTTCTATAGTTGCTAAATCTAAATCAGTATCACAACCTCCCCACATATCTATTCCTCCGGAAATAACCATAGGTCTAGCAGTTCCACCAACATTGATTATTTCAACTCTAACATCTTTATCATCATCTTCAAGATTGTCACACAAATCTACATCAATCTCACCAGGGCATCCTATTTGAGCACCAAACTCAAAAGTATCATACAAAAAGTCACTCTGTTCAGTACTACAAACATCTGCACTATACAAATCAGTACATAAAACCATAGCTTCATTATAACATTCTCTTCCAGCTACAAAAGGACAGTTAGGTATTAAAAAACCATTAGCATCAACACAATTACAACAATCTATTTCTTCAACTACAACACAAAGCTCATTATCGTCTGTATAACTATCTGTAGCAGCATTATATGTTAATTCATAAGAAGCCCATTGTAAACAAAACTCTCGTTCTGTTCCAGTTAAAGCTGGACAATTAGTTAAATCAAAATAACCATCATCTCCAACACATCTACAACAATCAACAGTAACATCATCTGGACAAAGACCTTTACCATCATGTAATTCAGTACCCATTTGTTCTAAATAATAATTAGCCCATGCATCACAAGCTTCTAAATCATCACCTGTAACATCTGGACATTCCACTGCAGGAGTATAATAATCATCATCTCCAACACATCCACAACACTCAGTAAGACATTCATCAGCATAACTATTCATACAAATTTCTTGTTCAGCAACTGAAACCTCCGCACAAGCTGCATCTGCACTATTCCAAGTTCCATCATAACACTCACAACACTCCCATTCCAATGGATCACATAAAGCAGGATCAGCAGTTAAATCAGTTTCACATTGAGTACCTTCTGCAGTTAAAGCATAAGTAACTCCTGCACCAGTCACATACCGATTATAACAATCTCCACATAGTGCATCATCTGCTACAACTTCCAAACCACCCTGTCCATCATCAACAAAACAACTACAACAATCACATGCAGCACTAGCTAGACCACACAAAACAACTGTGAATATGACTACATTAAGTAAGATGAATATTTTTTTCATTTTTTATTTCCTCCTTTAAGGTTTTTGGACCTCCAATAATCTCTCAGTTTTATCACAAGTAGCATAAGCTGGATTTGTAATATCACAAGTCTTTGTTTCAATCTTTTCACTTGGATCACTAGTAAGATAAGCTACAAAATAATTCTCAGTGTAAATATTAATATTATTACTATCATCCTCCTCAAAAAAAGCTATCCATTGAGGTGAGACATAAATAAAATTTCCTACATTATTAATCGTCGCTGTTTGTGTTTCAATCAAATCATCATAACTTGAAAATAATCTGGTCCTATCTTTTTCCCAAACTTCAAAAGTCAATTCTTTACCCACACAATTAGCATTACCCAATACAGACATATAAACAGTATCACCACCCATAACTCTAAATGTATCAGCTTCTAAAGTGGGCGCAAACCAATAAGCTTGTTTTAATTCACAAGGGTTACAAATCTGAGTAGTTCCACAATCTGTATCATCACAATCTTTATCGCCATCACAATCATTATCTTTACCATCATCACAAACTTCTGCCACTGGTTTCACTTGTCCACTACAATCTCCCCAATAAGCATCACCTTGATAATCAACATCACACATCTGTTGACCTGCTACACATTCACCCACTCCTTCTGTACCTTGTGCTCCATCATAACAAGACTGGAAATCATACTGAGTACATAAACAATTTTCATCAATTGTTCCATCACAATCATTATCTAAACCATCCCCACAATATTCAGCCCCAGGACTTCCTTCAACACAACTATCTACTTCACTTCCAACAACACACATCAGAGTTCCAGTAGCTGAACACTCTCCCTCACCACAAGTAGTCATAGTAGAACCATATTCCTCATCAATAACTCCATCACAATCATTATCCTTACCATCACAATTTCTATCATCTCCAGTTGGCAATCCTTCAGTACAAGTATCTACTTCCACACCATTTATACATTTTAATTCACCTGCAGCAACACAATCACCGGTACCACATACAGTAGCTGTAACTACAAACTCTTCATCAACAGTTCCATCACAATCACTATCTAAACCATCACAAACAGCATCATAATCTTCAGGACCAACCCATCCACTACAATCACTCCAAATTCCCCCTTGTAAACAATCTTGTAAACCTTCTACACAAATTCCAACTCCCTTAGTATTATCTGGTCCATTGTAACAAACATTAGGTGCATCAACTCCAAATACACACTCACAAGTATAAACTCCACAATCAGCAGCACAACTATCTTCAGCACCATCACAATCAGTATCACAATAACTTACAGTTGAAACACAATCTCCCCAATCATAAACATGAGTCATTGGATTATATTGACAACTACTCTCTCCATCACAACCATCATTATCGGTACATGAATCAGTATCACCTTCATCACACAAACAAGTAGTACAATCTGCAGGATCTCTACAATCATCTACAACTCCGTCACAATTATCATCACAAGCGGCTAATTGAGAATTACAATCTCCCCAAGCATATAAGTGATTAGAAGGATCATACTCACAATCCATAAATCCATCACAACCATCTACAGTACTACAACTATCAGTACTTCCTTCAGTACATTCACAAACAGTACAAGCTAAAGGGTCTCTACAATCATCTACAACTCCATCACAATTATCATCACAAGGTTCATTTTGAGAAACACATTCTCCCCAAGTTGATGAAAAAGTAGCACCATCAAATTCACAACTCTGTAAACCAGCACATCCATCTGCATCATCACAAATTTGAGTACTTGGAACATCACAATCACAAGTTCCACATAATAAAGGATCTAGTACACATTCCTCAATACCATCACAATCACTATCACAATAAGCTCCTGAAATTTCACACTCTCCCCAAACTCCACCCACACAATCCTTCAAACCACTACAGCCATTATTAGAAGTACAAGCTTGAGCAGATCCTTCAGTACATTCAATTAATCCTTCTTCTGTTCTATCAAACCAGAAGTCACAATCAAGATCATAACCATAATCAACCAAACCATCACCATCATTATCAATACCATCTCCACACTGAGGAGGAGTCTCAGTACAAATTAAATCAAACTCATCATTATCTACCCAATTATCACAACCAGAATCACTATCAAAATCTATTTTTCCATCACCATCATTATCAATACCATCTCCACACTGAGTAGGACTACTATCACAAATATCACCTATTTTTGATTCCTCACAATTAAGTCCTAAATGAGCAACTAACTCTCCATTAATATCTAAACTAGTATCATACAGAGTAACAACCAGGTCACCAACAGTCTCATAATCTAAAATTCCTAACTTAATCTCAGTACCATCTACATCTAAAGTAACAACCAATTCTTCTAATTCTTTCACAACAACAACACTAGAATCATAATCATAACTCTCTCCTAAACCCAAAGCAAAATGTTCACAACTACTAGCTACTGGAATTGGCTCATCATTAGCTCCATCCTCACTACCACTATCATCATAACTATCTAGATTATCAACATCTCCATCAGTATGACAATCAGGATCATCAATATCAATTAAACTATCACCATCATTATCCACTTCATCACTACATTCAGGTGTAGTTGCGGCAGGCGGACTACTTGTTCCCCCACAATCATCCTCATCATTATCATCTTCAGAAGTACAACAAGCATCACTTCTCTCAGGAGTACCATCACCATCTATATCAGCACCAATAAAATCAGCAGCTCCATCACCATCATTATCAATACCATCATTACATTCATAAATAGGGTAAACCCCACCACTTACATCATCATCAGAACATCCAGACTCTGCATTATCATCAGTAGTATAACAACAACCATCTTCCATATCTATATAACCATCTCCATCATTATCAATACCATCTTCACATTGATAAGTAATATCCAATTGAGGTTCAGGACCACCATCATCCTCTGGTTCTTCTATCCCCCCACAATTCTCATCAATAATATCATCACAATTATTATCTATTCCATCACACTCTTCTACACTACCTGGATTTACTATACTATTATCATCATCACAATCATATGCTTCATAGAAACCACACCGTACTAAATCACTTGTTCCCATACTTCCATAACCATCTCCATCATTATCAATACAGCTAGGTATATATAATAAAGTACCAGCCAAAGCAAACATTAATAGAACTACCACTGCAATAACTCCAACAGCAACCCACTTAACAGTCTTATCAAATTTCTTCATAACTTTCTTAACCATTCCAGGACTAACCTTACCAGCCTTTGCTTGTGCATCTAAGAACTTTTTAATTTGTGGTAATTTGTAACCTTTCTTCATCCAAGATTCAACAGTCTCTGTTAAGTATCTTTCATGAACTAAATTCTTAAATTTAGAAATATCTTTGTTTGATTTTGATAACTCTTGGAATACTTGACTATAAGAATAACCTTGTTTTCTTAGCTTTGTAATTTGATTGTATATTATTTTCTCTTTATTTACCAAGAGATCACCCTTTTAGTTATTAGAAATATTATGATTATATAGTTTAAAAGGTTTTCTTTATTCTAGCAACAAAGAATCCTTCAGTATCATTATCCTGTGGCCATACCTTTAGACATTTTTTAACATCAGAATCAAACACTTTTCCCTCGAAGTCAGTAGTGGTTTCACCTCGTTTCATATCAATAGAAAACTTCTCTAGCTTAGCATTATCATATTCTTTTAGTAGGTAATCAATAACTCCTTCATCTTCATCTGGTTCTAAAGTACAAGTAGAGTAAACCATTGTTCCATCTTCTTCTAAATTATCAAAAGCTGTTTTAATTAACTGTCTTTGAACACCTGCAAACTTTCTTATTGTATTTGGATTCCACATTTCAATAGTTTTGTAGGATTTTCTTATTGTACCAATACCTGAACAAGGAGCATCCACTAAAATCTTATCAAATTTATGTTTAAACCATCTCCCTTCCATTATAGTTAGTACAGTATTAGTCACTCCACACCTTTGTAGATTAAGTGTTAAAGGTTTTAATCTTACTATCTTATTATCATTAGCAACAATCATTCCAGTGTTTTTCATCATTGCAGCCATTTGTGAAGTTTTAGAACCTGGAGAAGCACACATATCTAAAACTACTTCATTAGCTTTAGGTTTTAAAATAGTTGGAGGGATCATACTTGCTGCCCCTTGTATGTATATATATCCTAAGTAATGTTCTAAAGTATTTCCTACTGCTTTTCGGTTTATGAAAAAACCTTCTTTACACCAAGGCACTTGAGTTAGTTTGAAAGTATCTTTAATATGTTTAATAGAAGTCTTTAGAGTATTTACCCTAATTGATTTTCTCATAGGCTTTAGTGACGCTTCTGTAAAAGCATCTACATCTGTTAATTTTGCATATCTCTCTATAAAGCTCTTTTTCCAATCAGCCATGATGTTAAAGTAGTAGAATTATTAATAAAAGTATTGGAAAAGCTTTTAAATGAAAATTAATTTTGAATGTGTACGCGCGAGTGGTTTAGTGGTTATAATCTGGCCTTGCCAAGGCTGGGACCCGGGTTCGATTCCCGGCTTGCGCATCTTCTAATTTTACTATCAAAATTTAAAGGTCTTAAGCCTTAATTCTAAAGAATTCATTTTGAAGTTTGATTCGCCTGTTGCGCATATGACTTCAAGATAAGATGCGCCAACTACCCTTTATTATCAAATTCCTCTTGTATTTTATTCATTTCTTCTTCTGTTTCTTTTAAGATCTGATCTATTCTTTCATACATCTTTTTCTTTAAATCTAACATCTTTTGTTTAGTTTCTTTGTCCATCTTCTATTAACTTACTTAAGGCATATTCTATAGCATGACTTCTATTTCTATATTTTCTATTCCTTAACTCCTCTCTTAACCTAAACAAAGTTTCCTCTTCAATTGATACTGATATTTTGTGTTTCATTTTTTAACCCCCCAAAAACAATAATATTTTTTTGAATTCATTTTATTGATCACAACAATAGAACTAAATAATGATATATGTTCATCCAGAGTAATAAATGATTCTTGCGCAATTGGAACTAATTCATTTCTAAAATTAGTTTCATTCTTATGTTGTTTTAACCATTTTGTGTACTGTTTATAATTTAATGATTCATCAACAATTCCTATAAAACCATTTTCTCTTGTTATTCTTTCCATTTCTTTACAAGCTAATTCTTTATCTAACAAATTAAGGTGATGGTGAGTAAAACCAGTAATACAAATATCTACATCCTTTAAATCTTGAGGTAATTTTAATAAATCTGAACAATAATACTTTGCCTTAGAAAGAATACTTTTAATATCTTTACCATTGCTCCCAAAATCTCCTAAGTTATATACAGCTATAAACTCTTTTGTAAGGTTAAAATTACCTACCTGTGTTGAATATAATGCTTGTTTAGCGACATCAACTAAAATAATTTTAGTCTTTTCTAATAACTTTAGGCTATTCAAAGCTTTAAGTGCAAAAATTGTTGTAAGAGCTCCACCTGCTGCACCAATATCGACTAATATAATTTCATTCTTCCTTTTTAAATATTCATAATTATCTTCTAAAAATTTAAATATATAACTACTCAAAAGATTATTTCCTTCTATAGGGAATTCTTCTTCATTAAACTTTTTATAAATATAATCATGATCTAACTTAGTAAACCTTTCTTTGGCAGTTTCTCTAAAGATTCTACGATCTAAATAATTCATAAGTTCAAATTCTCTCATTGTAGGATTAAGGTTAACTTCAAATTTAGCTATTTTCACGGTAAGTTCCCCCGTTTAATCTTCTACCTGTACCAGAACTATTTCTATACAAAATATTCCATTTTAATCTCCGTTCAAGCATAAATGTGTCTTCTTCCTTACTTAAAATTAGAGGAATACTAACAGCTTGTAATTCAGGATTTTCTCTTTGGAATCCCAAATTATATCTTCTTTCTAAATCTAAAATATGTTCTGCTCCATTTGTCGGAATCGTAAAAAAACCAACATATCTTACATTCACTTTCTCAGAAAGATCCAATTTTTCAACAAGTTCATCCATTGCATTATAATAACCCTGGATTTCTGTTTCATCTGGAGTTGAAGTATACATAATATTTGTAGCCATTTCGATTTGATTCCTAGGAGACATTTTAACAATATACTGAACAACATCACAAAATCGCTGTCGAGCACCTTGTAATTTGCTATGATGATCTTCATTAGTTTCTTCCCCAGATACTGCATACAACCTTTCAACAGGTAAATAAAAATAAGGAACAACATCTAAAAATAAACTTAGAAATTTTTGAGAATTTCTACCAAATTCATTACCCTTACTAGAATTTCTGATAACTTCAGAAAAAGAATAGGTAGAAATTCCATTTCCTGGAAATAATGACATATCAAATTCTTTCAACTTCCTAAAAATCTCAATCATCCCTTTTATTCTACTAGGATTGAGTGCACCAGCTAACAAGGCATCATCAGTAGGGATTATATCAGTAATACCCATAGAATAATACTCAGTTAACAAACTTACAACATAATTAGCATCTTTTGTACCATAACCTTTGCCAGAAGAAGTACAAAAATGACAGTCATTTCTAAAACAACCAATAGAAAGACTAATATCTGCTGCTCCGATAACAAGTTCTTCTCCAGCCCTAGATAAATTAATTAAAGTATCATAAGGGAGATCCTGAAAAGCACAATAAGGTTCAAAAGAAGATTGATCAAGAGTAACATTTCCTTCAATTAAATCCTCTCTACCAACAAAATTTACACCAATTTTCCTCCACTTAAAGTATTTTGATAAATTACTTTTCCATTTTCTAATATGTGTAGATCTTTGTAAATTTCTAAAACTCCTACCTGGAAGATTTCTTATATTAGTCCCTTCCAGATTAGTATAAACTCCAGGTATAGTGCTCAATTTTTGAACATCTCTTGCAACTAATGCCTCAAGTACTTCCTCTCCCCGATCTGTTACTAAACCTTCAAAAACCAAATCAAAACCAGCCTCCAAAAGTAATTCTTCCCTAGTTTCAGTACCAATACCCGAAGCCATTAATAATAAAAAAGGATCCCTTTCTCTTAGAATTTTACCAAGTCTTCTTACTTCATTAACGTTCATTTCATAAGGAGTAGTAACCACCACAAGATCTTGATTATTTATAATATCATCAAGATTAGGAACATCTAATAGTTCTCTACCTATTCTTCTCACTTCTATTTTTGAAGAACCAAAAGGAATTTCTTTAATTTTACCACTTAAATAATTATTTTTCCAAATTTCATTTATAAACTGGCTCCTAGGAACTGCAGCTAAATTTAATATTGAAGGGTGGATTACTCCAGCATAAACACTTTGTAATTGTCTTATTGCCTCTACTAATGGAGTGATAGGATAATTTGCCTGAACATCATAGCTGAGAACACTATCTTTTTGAGAGATTACTCTAACCCTTGCTTTCTCATAAAGCTTAAGCTGAATTTCCGGAGGATTTATCCATAAAACATTCAATTCATCTAACATAGTATTCACTCTTAAGTAATCACAATGATATAACATTTATATAAGAATATTGTTTAAATTTTAGTAAAAAAACACAAAACTTATAAATAATATGTAATTTATTATAAATATGTACAAATTAGACATATTAGATAAAAAAATATTATATGAATTGGATATTAATTCCAGACAACTCCTCACCCAATTAGCTAAAAAGTTAGGAAAAAACAGAAATACAATTGAATACAGAATTGAAAGACTACAAGAAAAAGGTATTATAAAAAAATTTGTTACTCTTTTAGATGCAGGAAAATTAGGATTAATGGTTTGGAATGTTTATATAGAATTCCAAAACTTGACACCAAAAATTGAAAAGGAAATCATTGAATATCTAAAAGATAATAAAAAAGTATGGTGGGTTGCTCTTCCTTCTGGAAAGTGGAATTTAATATATAGTATTTTTGTAAAAAACATCAAAGAATTTTACTCTACTGTTAATGATTTTAATTCTAAATTTGGACATTATATTTTAAATCAAAGCTTGGCTGCCCATGTTGAAGTAGAAATATTATCTAGAGGGTTTTTCTTAAAAAAACCAGCTATTGGTGTAACATGGTATAAAACATTTGAATCAATTAAAATTGATAAAACTGACAAAAACATTCTTAAAGAATTATCCACCAATGCGAGAATTAGTTCTATTGAACTAGCAAAAAAGTTAGATATCACTCCAAGAATTGTTTCGTATAGAATAAAAGAGCTAATTAAGAAAAAGATAATTACGCGGTTCCGATTACAGCTAGATGTAAGTAAATTGGGTTATGGATTTTACAAGGTTATTGTTCATCTCAAAAATAGATCTCCAAAAAATGATATAAAACTAATGCAGTACTGTAAACAACTGGGAAACATCTTTCATTATGAAAAAAAAATTGGACCTTGGATGTTAGAATTAGAAATGAATGTAAAGAGTTATGAAAAAATAAATGAGTTAATGAAAATAATGAAAGAAAAATTTCCAGAGTATATCAAAAGTTATGAAATCATGTTAATAACTTCGGAACCAAAAGGAGAATTAGATTTAACTCAACAGCTATAAATAGAAGAGCTTATAAATATCGACGACATATACCTCAATAGGTAATAGTTTCAAAAGAACTCACGCACCTTACCTTCAAGGCATGCTTCCGGCTTGCGCATATTATCTTTTCATTTCAAAAATCATTTCCTAGCCGCGAGATCAATAACCCTAACAATCTTCTCAGAAACCTTTTTTAATTTATTCTCTAACCTTTTAGGTAAGTGATGGGCCTTTGCACCAAAGCAAAAGTTTGTTACTGGATTTTTACTCAACCTCACCACGGCATTATTATATTTCCCATTAATAATAAAAACCCTAACATCCCAAAATTGATTTTTAATCTTTTTAGGAAAAATTCTCTTTTGTAAAATACAGGGATAACCAAAACCAGTCTTTTTAGAAATATAAGTCTCATCACCATAAGAACCACAAATACCCTTTATCACATAATCAGAACCAAACTCTTTTATCTTAGAATTAAGCTGTTTTTTATTTCTTATCACATAATAAGGAGGTATATTTGCATGTTTACTAATCAGTTGGTAAGTTTTTATCTTGTTTAAAGTAATATTAACTACACTTTTTGGATTTATAACTGGAATTTTACTTTCAAATGAAGTGGATATCAAATTTCCATTACGATAGATACAACTTGGTTTAAATTTTTCATTATTAACATCTCTAAGGTAAATTCTATTAGTTCTATTATCTTCTCTATAGCAAAGCCTTAAGTGGGGTAGATATTCCTTAAGATGACTATAAACCCAAAACTTATTCTTTCTACTAGTAGATATTACACATAGTTCTTTCCCTTGCTTTTTCATAAATTCAGCAATTTCTTTCATAGGTTGATGTCCCTTAAACACATTCTCAGCATCAGACATACCACCAGGCACAGAATTTGCTTCTAAAAAATATAGCTCTTCATTCTCATCAAAAATAAAATCCAGGGTAGCAAAGAGATATTTCTTAACCATAAGATAATACAAAAGGTAATGACTTATTTACCTTTGCTTAATTTTATGAAGTTTTTTCATTAGCAAAACCCTTATAAATCCCAAAAAATCCAATTTCTCTTATGAAATCAATATACTTACCACTAAGACTGGCACACCCATTTTAGTTTTCTATAGACACCACTCTATTATTTTTCAGACTCAATCTCAAATATTTTAGGAGGTTAAAATGATACTCAACATAAAAAACTTAAAAAAAGCATTCGGAAACAAGATCCTATTCAAGGATTGTAAACTATCCATTCATAAAAATAACAAAATTGCATTAATCGGACAAAATGGTACTGGAAAGTCCACATTAATCAAATGTATTTCAGGAGAAGAAGACTTTGAAGGTACAATTGATACAAATAATACAAAAATCAGTATTATGGAACAAGAAAGAGAATTTGAAAAATCAGAAGGAACTTTCACAGAATATCTTCAAGAAAAACATGATAAAATTGAAAAACTTAAAATCAAATATGAAGAAATGTTAGGAGATCCAAATATCTATGAAGATTATAAAAAATTTGAAAGAATAGATAATGAATTTCAAATTCTACTAGCGAGACAAACAGAAAAGATTGAAGAAGTAAATATTAGAAAAACCCTCAAAAGTCTTAAATTTGAAATGGAAGACTATGATAAAAAGATAAAAAATCTAAGTGGTGGACAAAGAACAAAACTAAGACTTGCTGAATGTCTTGCAAAAAATGTTGATTTTTACATTTTTGATGAGCCAACCAATCACATTGACTTTGAAACCCTAAAATGGTTAGAAGACCATTTAGAAAGAAACATAGCAACTTTCATTGTAGTCTCACACGATAGATATTTCCTAAAAAAACTCGTTAATAGAGTAATTGAAATAGAAAACTTAAATATTAAGGACTACAAATGTACATATGCAGAGTATATTGCAAGAAGAGAACATCATTTACTTAATACTGAACATAAATTTAAAACAGTAACCAAAGAGAAAAAAAGACTAATGGCCTCTGCAAAAGAAAAAAGACAATGGGCCCAAGTCCATGGTTCTAAACAATTGAAAAACTTTGCTGATGCTTTAGAAAGAAGAGCAGAAGAACTACCCGAAGTATTCAACCCTAAAGAGTTCATAAAGGATTTTAAACTAAAATTTGAACCTGGCTTAAATACTGGAAAGAGAATATTTGCTGTTAAAGATCTAAAAAAATCATTTGGAGATCTAAACCTCTTTGATAATGTAGAATTTACAGTAAACAGAGAAGATAAAGTTGCAATCATTGGTGGCAATGGAACTGGAAAAACAACCCTGCTAAAAATCTTGGCCGAGATTATAAAACCTAATAAAGGAGAAATTAGTGAAGGTATAAATCTAAAAGTAGGTTATTTTGATCAAGAATTTAGTGATATCAACATGAACCAACGAGTAATGGAGTTTTTAACAAACCATTTTGCACATATGAGAGATCATGTTATCATAGCAACTGCCATAAAATTTGGATTTCCAAGAGATAAACTTAGAGATAAAATGAAAACCTTAAGTGGTGGAGAAAAAGCAAGAATTAACTTAGTAAGACTAATGGAACAAAATTGTAATGTATTACTATTAGACGAGCCAACAAACAACTTAGATCTTGAACTTAGAACTATGTTAGAAAATGCCCTAAAAAATTACAAAGGTACAGTTATCTTTGTTTCACATGATAGATATTTCATCAACAAAGTTGCAACAAAGACCTTAGTCATTGAAAATAAAAGCATTGAAGAACATGATGGAGGTTATCTAAATTATAGGGGTTAAATCTCACCCACCTACAAAGATAGTTTCATACAAACCAGCTTAACATAAAAATATATAAACCTCTCTCCTTCTCCCCTCTAATCTTGAATGCAGAACAAATAGCAACCAAAGCAAGAAAATCTATAAGCAAATTTTGTTTTGAAGAATGTAGCGCTTACTGTTGTAGAAAGGGTTATATTATTCTCTCAAAAGAAGAATTAGATCTCATTAAAGGAAAAGAAGAAGTTGTGGTAGAAAATATCAAAGAAGGTAAATTTACTCTATTCCTAGGTGCAACTTGCCCCGCACTAAAACCCGATTTTAAATGTAAAATTCATAAAAACGCTTTAAGACCACAAACCTGCAAAGATTTTCCCATATTTATTAAAGGGGAAAAAATAGGACTATCTGGAAGATGTCTTGCAGTAAAACAAGATAAATTCTTCCCATTTATCAAACAATGGAATAAACTTGGATATCAAGTATACATTTCAGATAGTAATAAGGCAGATTAATCTGTATAAGTAATTGTTATCTTTGTTTGAGGTTCATACCAATCAACTTGGTTTCTAATTCTTTCCCTTTCAACAAGCCTATCAGATCTATTGTCAAAGTTTCTATTCAGATATTGTCGCAATGTAGACTCATATGAGCCACTATCATCCGCATCTACCCTAATAGCATCTCTTCCAATTCTCTCTATTCTTACAACATCTGGCTTTCCTTCATACTCAGCAACATTAAAAGTATTAAAATTTGGTTTTGCAACTAACAATGCACTCATACATAAATAAGTTACAATACCGCCTTTCCATAATCCATTCAAATAAGCATTTTTTTTCTCTTCTTCTTTTTGTTCATTTTCTTCATTCATTTTATTTCCTCTTTACTATTCCATAGTAATAACATAGAACCAGAACCTATTTAAATATTACCTCCCTCTTAGTGGTGTGTAATATGAAAGAAATACTCAAAGATGCAGGACTAACAAAGAATGAAACTTTGGTCTATCTTAATCTACTAAAACTTGGAAAAGCAAAGGCAAGTAAAATAATTAGAGAAGCAAAAGTCTCAAGTGGAAAGATCTACGAAACTCTAGATAAACTAATAGAAAAAGGATTAGTAAAAACAGTAATAGAAAATGGTGTAAAAACCTTTATTGCAGCCGATCCAAATACATTACTCCTCTACTTAAAAGAAAAAGAGAAAAAACTAAGAGAACAAGAGAAAAAATTAGAAAACATAATCCCAGATCTAAAGAACTTAATGAAAACTGCAGAAGTAAAAGAAACAGTATCTCTAATAAAAGGCTTCAGAGGAATATCAACTTTAGTCAATGAAACACTAGAAAAAGGTAAAGATATCAAAGTAATGGGTGTAAGTTCTTCAAAATCAATTAAGTTCAACAATTTCTGGAAAAAATGGCACAGAAAAAGAATTACACTAAAAAAAGAATGTAAAGTCTTATTCTCTGACTACAAATCAGACTATTGGAAATTTTTTAAAAAACTAAAATACACCAAAGTCAAAGAATCTCTTTCAATAAGTCCATCTGCAATTACAATAATTGATGATAATACTTTTATCTTCTCCTACAAAGAAGAATTTACTTGTATTCATATAAAATCACAAGATATTTCAAATTCATTCACTTCTCTATTCAATAGCCTCTGGAAAGTCGCAGAAACTCATTCAAAAACCTTATAAAGCATTATTTAAAAACTTCTATTATGAGAACCTTACTTTACACAGCAGCAATAGTAGCTTTAACTGCATTACCAGCTCTAGCTAATGAAAGTTATACTACAAATTGGATTGCTGAAATTGAAGGTAAGATGGCAGAAGTTGAAGCTCCTGCTGATCTTGAATCTAGAAAAAAAATACTTGAATCTAGAATAAGTCATGCCCCTCAAAAACTTCAAGAGGATAAAGCAAGATTAGCACAATCTTTAGAAGAACTAAAAGAATGTGATCCTGAAATGGGTGCAAGAGCTGAAAGGTGGAATGCACTAAACATTGAAACAGCAATATTTTATTCTCTATCTGATAATTGTACTCCCCAACTAGAAGAATATGGGGCAGCTAGAATAGGAGAAATGGAAACTGCTATTGATTACTGGTCAAATACCTTTCTTTACAGAAATACAATTGCAGAAGAATTTATGAGAGAGGAAATAGTTTTACTAAGAGCTACCCAACCTGGAATAGATAGGTTCATGCAAGGTACTCAATCTGCAAAAACTGGAAAAGTACAGATAGATTGGGAAGATTCACTTTTAGATGATGCTTTTTATACAAGAATCGGAGAAATAAATGCATTGGAAAGTCAAGCTGCAAATTGGAGAACCCAAGCCTTAGATGCAGCAGAACAATTGGATATAAGATGTGCAGAGGTTGCTAGTATTGTAGGTTATGAAGCAGCAGATGGCCTAATGCATACTTGTTTTCCCAGTATCTAATCCTAAAGCTTATAAACAACATAAAATTATTCTATTTTATGGCAAAAGAACATGTTTTTGGTTTAATTAAACAACTTGGAGATGCTGCAGCTATGAAAGTTGCAGGATTTGTTCTAGATAGAGGAGTTGAAACTATTGACGACCTTGCAAGATATTCTCCGGGTCAATTAACACATGCTAAAGTTGGAAAACCAAATGTTGACCAAGTTGCAAGATTATTAGAAGGATATGGTTTAAGTTTTGCAGATAAACCCTACAAAGCCCCAACCCCGCCAAGAACAGTTAGAAAAAAACCAGTACGAGCAGGAGGATCTTCTCCAGTTCCAGAATTAGAGGTGTCAAGATCATTAGAAGGAAGGACACAATTTTATGAAGCAGCTTCAAGCACCACACCTACAACTGCCAGACCGTGAAATAGAATTCTTAACAAAAACTGCTGTTGGAATTGTAAAGGATAGTGATGGTACTTTAGAGGATATACTAAATAGAATTTGTCAAGTATTTTCTGATAAAGAATATGGCTGGGAAGAAGCAATTCTAAGTGACAAATGGTACATGTTTCCAAGTGAAGTTGAAAACCAAAGATTTTGTTCTGAAGAAGCCCTAAAAAATTATCTACTAGCTCGAACCCTAGGCTTACCAGTTAAATATTGTATTGCTGAAAATTGGAGAGGAGAAGGTCAATTCCATGAATTTGTTATGATGGACGACAACTATTTAGACTATGATCAGGTTAGTAAAATCGATAGTATTGATAATAATAGTTTAGTTATTGATGGTAATAAAACTGAATTTGATAACTTAATTGTTCTAGAAGATGATAGAGAAGTCCTTGAAAGAGTCCATTCATTAAGATCAGGAGAAAGTTTCCTTGATGCAATTACTTGTGGACAAGATTTATATAAAATACATTTTAGATATGGAACAATAAATGCAAAAGTAAAATATGCCCCAAAAAATAGAATAGCTGAATTCTTATTTGTATTAAATCCTAATAGTGATGCAAGATCAATATACTATGCCTACTCAATAATGCCCTCAAATGGATCTATAGAATTTGATGAAGAAATTGGAATAGCACCTGCATTCTTACTTGGAGAGAGAAAAAGAATTCCAGTATTGGGATATTCAGAAGGAAGTGGTCTTGAATTCTATCCAGAATTTCTTGATGAATTAGAAGAAGATGATAAAATTGGAGTTTGTATTGATTTGGTCTATGATTTTATGCTAAGAAATGGTGAAGCTCTAGGAGTACCTCTACAAACAGATGATGAAGGCAACAAATACCTATTTGATGATAAAATGTATAACTTCCTCTTGAATTTACATAGAAAAAAAGCTGAAGATCCAGATGAATCAGTAAGTAAATACTCAAAAATTGTTTTAGCCCATTATGAAGCCCTAATAGAATATGATTCAGTTGCAGCAAGAAGTTTTATTGATGCAAGAGTTTTTGATATTGATATGAGATCTACTTGTGGAACATTTAAAGAATTAGAATCTTATATAGGAGAATATATTGGAACCCTTACAAATGCCTATGCAACTACTTCTATACAAAGATTTGCAGATTTCTTAGCTATTCCAAATGTTAGAACTTGTGTAGATAAACTAACTGAAGCCTTAGCAACAAAAACCGGAGTAGATTATTCAGTTAAACCAAAACATAGTGTTCTAAAAGCTATGGAAGCAGTTAGAGAAATAAGAGAATAGTATATCCTCTACACTCTATGTCAAGGGCACATACACGTAAGCCATTAATAAACAAATTCTTTATACTCCTACATGGACATTCTAAAAAAAGCAAAGATACTTGCAGACTCTGGAAGGTATGATAGCTGTGGTCCTAAAATCTGTGCAACTAAAATAACAAAAGGACTAACAACCTTCACAGCCAATAATGAACACAAAGATTGTAGAATGTTCAAAACCTTAATGAGTAATTCTTGTAAATATGATTGCAAATACTGTACTAATTGTAATAATAAAAACAAAGTAGAATTTGAACCCCAAGAACTTGCAAAAACTTTCAATTATTTACAAACAAATCTAAACCTAAATGGACTCTTCCTATCATCAGGAGTAACAAACACACCAGATAAAACAACAGAGAAAATGATAGAAGCAGTAAAGATAATAAGAAAAACCTTCAAAGCATATATCCATTTCAAAGTTTTACCAGGAACATCTTATGAACTAATCAAACAAGCAAGTGAACTCTGCAATAGAATGAGTATTAACATAGAAGCCCCTAATTCATCAACACTAAATGAATTTTCATCAGTAAAAGATTACAAAAATGATATCTTAAAAAGACAAGCATGGATAAAAAACCTTAATCTTCCATCAGGACAAAGCACTCAATTAATAGTTTCAGAACACTCAACAGACAAAGAAATAATAAAAATGCTCGACTGGGAATATGAAAAAATTAAATTAAAAAGATTTTATTTTTCTGCATTCCAACCAGTAAAGGGAACTGCATTTGAAAATAAAGAAGCTCAACCACTTGAAAGGCAAAATCATTTGTACAATGTTGATTTTCTTTTAAGAAAATATAATTTCAAAACAAAAGAGATGTTTTCAATAATGGAAGAAGGTATGTTACCCAATAAAGATCCAAAGCTAGCATTAGCTCTACAAAATTATGACGGAGCTATAGATATAAATGAGGCTTCATATGATGAACTGATTAGAATACCCGGAATAGGTCCTGCAACTGCAAGAAAAATAAGATTAAAAAAACTAAACAAAATGGAAGATTTCTTTAAAATTGGAGGTTATGTTAAAAAAGCAAGTCCTTTCATCTCAATTAATGGTAAAAGACAGAGTTCTATTAGAGAATTCACCTAAAAATATAATTCAAAATCCAAACATCATCTAACAACCGTTCAAATATATTATCCCCACCTTGTTCTTCTAATTCAAACCTAGAAACAAAAGCACCATCAGAACACTCTTCATCAAATGCTGGACTATTTGTTGTATACTGTACATATCCACCAGTACAAAAATACTCAATTAAATTTCCCTCATCACAATAATCTGATTGATTTTCAAGGAGAGTTTCAGAACCTTGTAAAAAAGACATATAATTTATTCCAGTAATATATCCTGTTGTATAATAATCTCTTCCACCATCAGAATCTTCACAATCTCCTTGAGCAATAAACTCTCCGCCAAAACATTCATAACCCATTTCTAATTCAAGAGTAATTGAAGTCACAGTTTGGTCATCTAAACAATAGGATTCAACTAGCCTTCCCTCTTCATCACACTCATCCTCGATATTAACAGTTTCTCCACCTAAGTACCCTACAGTTGTTCCTTCTCCATAAGGATTTATTCCTCCATCAGTATCAATACAAGAAGTTCTTACTTCAGGAAAGAAAATTCCATCAAAACAAGTATAACCTTCTGGAGGTGTAACAGCCCTAAAATAAACATTTTCTTCAAAACAATAATATTCATGTAACTGTCCATTTTGAGCACAAACATCATCCAATCCAATATAACCTTCAAGAGCCAGATATTCATGAGCTTCACCTGTGGTAGTTCCCTTCAAATAATATTCTTCGCCACCATCACTATCAGTACATTCAGGATAAGCCATTAAAGCACCATCAAAACAAAAATAACCTCCAGGTATAGCCCTATATTCAAAATAAACAGCATCTTGATAACAATAATATTCAACTAAGTTTCCAACACCATCACAATAATCTACTTTTTCAACATAACCTTCAACAGCCAAGTATTCATGTGCTTCACCAGAAGTAGTTCCTTTATCATAATAATCCTTACCTCCATCATCATCTTCACAAAGAACTTGTGATGCTTCAAACAAATTCTCCTCATCAAAAAAATCAACAACACCTTCCACATTCCAAGTATCCTCTTCTGGCTCTTTAGTATCTCTTACTTCGAAATGATTACTATCCTCTTCCTCTCCATTATAATTTCCAGAATTATCAGTTGCTAGTGTAAAACTTATTGTTATTAATAATAAAACAATAATAATAGAAAAAATTCTTCCCTTCATAAAATAGTTATCCTTCTAAAAGTATAAAATAATAGGTAGTAAGAAATCTTACTTAATTATAGAAATTAAAAGGACTGATTACCCAGAAAAACTGGGCATATCAATCCCTCCTTTTTTTGACTACGTTTGGAATTAACAATAACACCTTACTAGATATAAATCTGAGTAGTAAAAGTTATTACGAAAGGCTTAAATATATAAAAACAATAATTCAAATAATGTCAAAAGAAATCTTAATAGGTTTAGGACTAACTAAAAATGAAGTTAATATATACTATGTTCTATTATCTGCAAGTGAAATTACAGTAAATGAAATAAGTTCTAAATCAGGCCTACATAGGCAGGTTTGTTATGATGCCCTAGACAGATTACAAGAAAAAGGGTTTGTTTCATATATTACCAAAAATAACAAAAAATACTTTAGTCCTTTAGAACCAAAAAAAATACTAGATATCATAGAAACACAAAAAAATGATATAATTGAAATCCTACCTGGACTTGAAAAACTATACAAAAGAGAAAAACAAGAAACAGCAGTAGAAGTATTAAAAGGTAAATCAGTATTAAAAACCGTATTAAGAACTATTATCACTACTCTTAAAAAAACAAAAGAACCATTATTAGGTATTGGTATTGACGAAGCAAGATTTCTAGAGCATGATTCAATAATGAAAAAACAATATCTTAGAGAATTAAAAACTTATAAAATCAAAGAAAAACTAATTGCTTACAAAAATGTAAAAACATTCTTTAATAGTCCAAACACAGAATATAGGATTTTTGATGAAGACTTCTATAATCCACATACAACTCTAATATTCAAAGATAGAGTGATTATCCTTATCTGGGGAAGCTTACTAACTGGTATCATTATCAAAAACAAAGATTATGCAAATACTAACAAAAAATATTTTAATAAAATTTGGAGAAATAGTAAAAAACTCCCAAAATAGAAATATTCTTAAATCTTATTAGCATTAAATTAAACAGGTGATATTATGGTCGTTAAAAAGAAAAAAACAAAAAAAGATCCATCTTGGGATAAAATAGGACAAACTATTGGAAAAAAAGTTGAAAAAGAGATCAAAAATGATAATTGTTGCAGTACAACATCTATGGCCTGTACACCGGACTGTAGTTTTATTGGAAGATTAATATTCTTTATTGGAATTTGTTTAGCATTCGGCTATCTAGGTTGGTTAGTAGCTATTCCTTGGTGGGTTTTAGTTATTTCAGGAATTGGTTTTACTTTACTAAAATTTTAATTTTTTTATTTTAAACTTACTTACCAAACCAACCCTTAACCCAACCCCATAAAGAAAATCCTTTAACCATCTCATTTAACTCTAAAACTGGTTCTTTAGAAACTAATCCTCTTGGATCATAAATAACCCTAACTCTTTTGAATCCAATAGCTCTAAGATTTCTATACCTCAAAGGTTGCATCAATTCATCAGTCTCATGACCAAACCTATCTCCTCTTGTAGCATAATCAAACTCTAAAGCATCAGAACTAGTAACCTCTATTACCACATCATGTGGGCCCCATTCATTTTTACCTTCGTCAACCCAAGTCTTGAGTTCACTTAAGGGATAACCTTTTACTGTTTTAGAAAGCATTAATTCAGTCCACTCTGTTCCAACAGCAATCCCACCTTTTCTTTTCCATTTATTATACTCTCTTTTAGACATAGACCTAAAATAAGCTCTTTCCATATAAATAAAATTAGTTCAAAATGTTATAAAGCTTTTGCAGATTCTATTGATTTAATGTAATTACTTCTTAGCCAACTTCCAAACAGACTCAAAATAAGATCTATAACTCTCAACTATTTCTTTAGAATGAATTAATATTCCCACTGGATTCTTCCAAGTAGTAATCAAAACCTTATCATTAATAAAATCAATATTACCTGGAACTGGAAAAGGAACATATCTCTGTTCAACAAAAGAAGGATATCTCTTAACCAATTTAGTCTTCTTAAAATCAACAGTACTTATTCCTTTCCACTTACTTTTATACTTCCTCATCAAATGCCAAGACTTAACATAAAACTTCTCAGCTTTCTCATAATACTCTTCATCATGAACATAGAAAAAATAACCTCTATCTTTTTTGTCAGATCCTTTCAACAACTTCTCATAAGCAGTCATTAATCCTTTTTCCCCAACAAAGATCTCTGCCTCTTCTTTCTTCTTATCAAACCCTAATCTTTCTAACTTGGGTTGAATATCCTCAAATATCTTTTTCTTCTTCTCTAACTCCTTTTCTTGTAATACTAAATAATCCTTAATTCTATTAATATCCTCAGCTTGAAAATACTTAGTCTTCTGCTTTACAATAAAACTAACCAAACCCTTATCTAACAGTCTATTAAGAATTTCATAAATATTTGAATAAGCTACATTAGATTTCTTAACAACAGGACCAACAGTAGAGGGCCCCAACACTAGTAAAGCCTCGTAAACCTTTGACTCTCCTGAAGTCAATCCCAATTCTTCTAACTTTTCCTTATACATATACACTCTGTACAGGGGAGATAATATATAAAAACCTTTTGGTTAAAACAAGATTATAGGAGGTCAAAGAAAATGCCACCATCAGGATTTAGTCAAAAAGCAATAAATGGATTATTAATGTTTGTAGAATCATGCTATGAAGATTTACTCCAAGAAATCAAAGAAGGAAAGAAAACAGAAGGTCAAGCAATCCAAAAGGAATTAGATAATATTAGAGAATATCTTACTGGATTTAAACTTTAATAACAATAATCAATTAATTTCAAATCATCTGGTCTTTCATTTAGAGGTAATCTAAGTAATCTTTTATACAAAACAGGAAGGAATTCATCAACAACCCCACTAACCAAAGCAAGATCTTCCTCACTAACAAATTCAGGAATTGCACCATTTGAATAATTAGCAATCAATCTTCCAGCTAAATCACCACTAGCAATACTTTTAGGAGAAAGTCTCCAATAACCACCAAAATGTTTTATAGACATATCTCCATCATCACTATTAACAACAACTAAATACCTCATACAACCAAAATGATTATTCCCAGTTTTATCAGAATAGATTTCCTGAGAAGGAATTAATTCTTCTAAAATCAAATTAGGTTCATGATAAGGCCCATCTTCAATACTCCTATAAAGTTCAACAGCACCTCGATCAAGAACATCCTGTTTAGAAAATATCTTAACTTTCCTACCTTGAATACCATCAGTAGGTTTTATAACAAAATAATCAGATTTAGATTCAGCAATTTGTTCTAAAACAAGCTGTTCCTCATTAGCAACCAAAATACTATGGGTCAAAGGTCTTAAACCAAAATCACCATTAAATAAAACATCCATAACATCTTTAGATCCTGTCGCTCTTTCAATAGCATAAGGATTAATTACAATAAAACGATCTTCATCAAAAATAGCCCTATCTCCCAAATGATTCCAAATAACTGCTTCAATATTTTGTTCTTCAGGTACCCTTGGCAAAACAAACCTAGATCTATCTTTAGGAACAATTTGTCTAAATACTCCTTCCCTAAAAGCATGATTTAAATCAAGTTCAGCAACAAAAGAAGATAATTTAGAATTTTGAAGTTTTCCGGCAGTATAAATTTTAGGAGAAAAAGACCCGATGTATTCAAACATCTCTCCATAAATATCCCTCTCTCCTCCAGATAACTTCTTTAAACCACTTGAACCAGAATTTGCACCATTAATCTCAACAATCTTAACTCTTCTATCTGGAGTTATGATTATATCAAATCCCAAGACAGAAGTAGTTGATCTCATCTCTCTTTGGTCCAAAAGCCACTGCATTTTCTGATTTAAAGCCATTTACTACCTAATAATGGTAAAACTTATAAATCATTTAAATACCTTTCCATCCATGAAAACAAAGACTTTAAGCCTAGAATTGATGGAAGATAGACCTAAATTAGTAAAAGTAGAAGGTTTACCTTTAGAAAGAGCAGTAACTCTTAAACTTGAAGGAAATAGGTATTATATTCCAAACTCAAATCCAACATATGGAATCATAAGTACAGGTAGTTCTTTAGTAATAGCTCAATTAAATGATGATTATAGATTTGAAAATGATCTTACCAGAAATTACAATATAGAAGGAACACTTAATCTTATTGAACTTGTAGATGGAGTATATAGAAACATAGGTGGTGCAAGTGTTTCAAAATCAAGAAATAAAGGATTTTTATCTGGTAATTTAGTTGTAGGGGAAGACGTAAGAGATTTAATAGAATTAAATAATGAAAGAAATCAATTAGCCCAATTAGTTATAAGAATAGGACTAAGTATTATCAATTATAGATATCATGTAATTGCAGTAGAAGGAAAGCAAAAAAAAGCTTATGGTGGTTTATCTCCAGAGGATTTAGGAATAGGAAAATTAGATATTACAAAGAAAAGAGCAAAAATAGTTCAAGGCCATATAAAACATAGTGCAGTAAAAAGATATTCACTCTCTTCTCCTTTAACAGAACCAACACTATTAGAAAGAGAAGATCAAACATTTTTAGCTAATGATAAGTTTATAGCAATAGGAGAACTTCCAGTTGTTGGAATTTATACTCACCCTTATGATAAAGATAAAATATGTTTAGCAAGATTATTAGAAAATAGAAGTGGTAGAGGGAGAATTATTGTAACAGAATTAGATGAAGGTGAAAGAGAGGTTGGATTCTTATATTTTAGAAGAATAGCAGACAGAATTCTTGCTGATGGTTTTTATATTGGTGAAGGATTTACAAGATTTATTCCAGATGATGAAGCTCAAAGATTAAGAGGGCAAGGATTAGGTTCCAGAGTACTTGAAACAGCTGAAGAATTATTCAAAACAAGATATGGAACAAGTCTTGTTCATTTTGAAACAGAAACAGATTTTAGAAAAGAGGGAGTCCAACATAACAGAGGAACATTTTTTAGAGATAATGGTTATATTGAAATAGCAGATCATACTCACCCTGTTCATCCTCTAGATATAAGTAATGCAGTTCTATTTGCCAAAGATATCTAAACTTTAATTTACTTTTTCCCTATAAGGACAGTTACCATCAAAGGTTTTCTTATCATGAACTGGAAATTTTTTAATAATCTTTTCTTTTAATTCCTTAAGTGTTTCAGAATTAAGATTCCCAATTATAGTTTCATTCCCCGGACAAGGACTAACTCTACCGTCTCCATAGATCTGTATAAATTCTATACAAGGAATTGTAGCAAAATTATTAACTAAAACATGCTTAAAACCATAATCTTTTTCATCTATTTCTTTTATCATATTACAAATTTTAATTTTCTCTTCTCTAGTCAATAACAACTCTTTATCAAATTCTTCCATACCACTCCTTCCAGCAGGCAAGTAAAAAGCAAAAACAATCCAAAAATTATTTTCTCTACAATATCTTAAGGTCTTTTCAACTTCATCCATATTTTTTCTTGAAACTACCATATCAAAGCCCATTCTAGTAGTTCCATCTTCATTTTTCTTGTTAAATCCTTCTTCAGCCAATAATTTTACAGCTTCATTTCTTTGATCAAAATATATTTTTTTATCATCGCCCACAACAAAGTTCTGATATTCTGAATTCCACAAACTATCTCCTTTCAAACAGACACTAGCACCAGATTTATACAATCTTTTCACAAACTCTCTATTCCTTAATTTTGTAGCACCATCAGTAAATATAATTGATTGAATTCCCTGGGATTGAGTATATTCAATAATATCAAAAAAATCTTTATCTAACGTTGGTTCACCTTCCCCTACATAATCAATACCTTGAGTTTTCATTTCAGCTAACTGATCAATAATTTCCTTTATTTTTTCTAAAGTCAAGGTTTTCTTTAATTTATCTGTAAAACAATGAAAACAGTCCCATTGACAAGCAGGAGTCATTGCTCTAAAATCAACAACAGAAAGAAATTCAGGATTTCTATAATGTTTTTCAGAAACATTCCATCCATTAATAATAGCACCAATTCCTATTGGGACTTTTCCTATTCCAATGTACTCTTCTTTTGAATATTTCATGCAAATAAGATAAATTTCTTTATTATTAAATATTACGAATTTAACAAATCGGGATGCTTAACAAAAAAAGTAATCTTTTCATTTCTTTCTAATTGTTTTATCTTATATTCTAATTTAGCAGCCTCACTCTTATCCTTAACCTCAATAGCATGTAACAATTTATGAAACCTTTTCCATTTCACATACTTACTCCCCTTTCCACTCTTATGAGCAGCCATTCTCTTATCTAAATCATTAGTAATCCCAGTATAAAGAGAATCATCCTTACATTCTAGAATATAAACATACCAAACCATCAAGATTTCCTCTTAAAATCTCCACCCTCTATTTTTATAGCTTTACCATTAACTAATGCATCAGCTACTTTCTTTCTAGCTTCAATTAAAATTCTATGAAAAGTAGATTGGGAAATTTCCATTTTCTCCGCAGCTTTATTTTGATCCATATTTTCTAGATCTTTTAATCTTAAAGCTTCAAACTCTTCAACTCTTAACTCTATTTCTTCTAATTCGTTTATTGGAATCCCTCTTGGTTTAAAATAATAGAAATCACCCCTAAATCTAACTCTTCTACATCTCCTGGGTCTTACCATTATTCTAATTCTCTAAGTCTTTTCTCTATAAATTCTTTTTCTTTTTTCAAAAGGCTCTTTTCTTCAGTTTTTGTCATAATTTTCTCTCTATTTCTAAAACCTCTTGTTCTTCCACAACCACCCCTTCTACCTGAAGAAGTTGCCCCTTTACATTTTCCCATTTGAAAACCTGTTTTAGATCCTTCGCATTGAGGTCCTGTTCCATCAAAGTTTGGCATTTTTGTTTACCTCCAACAATTCATAATGAATATATATGCATAACTACTATATAAACGTTTCGAATTTATATTCATAACAATTAAAAACAAACCCTCTTCTGTCTCTTCTTCTCATGATAAGTATAAGGAACATAAACCTTCTTCATAGTCTTAGGATTAATAGAAGTGTAATACATACAAGTTGAAACAGTCATAGGAGTAGGAGTAAATATTTGCACCTTCTCTGCATTTCTCAAACTCTTTACAGCCCTACCCAATTCCTCAGCCTCTCTCATAGAAGATCCCGGATGTGCAGTCATAAAATAAAAAGATAATTTCCTTCCAGTCCTAGCAAAGTAATTAATAAATTCATCAAGATCCCCTCTATCCTTATTCATCAACTTCAAAACTCTCTCACTAACATGCTCTGGAGCTATTTTCAAATCATTAAACACATGATAGTCAGCAATATCATCAATTAAATCAGCAGAAGCAAGATCATATCTAATCCCAGATCTTATACTCAACTTCTTAACACCTTTAATCCCCCTAATCTTCCTTAACAAATTAATCAATCTCTCATTAGTTCTATCCAACTTATTACAATCAATACAATCTTTGTTACATTTATTACAATCCATCCCATACATATTTGTAGAAGGTCCAGATAAATCATCAATATTACCTCTAAAGATTTTCATCTTAGTAATCTTTCTTATCTCTCTTAAAATAGACTCTTCAGATCTTGAAACAATCCTCTCTCCTTGTAATAATCTAACAGCACAAAAATTACAATTACCTATACAACCTCTATGAGTTACAACACTAAACTCAAATCCTTTCAAACCCCTTGGAGCCTTTCTAGTAAAATCTAATTCATAATACTCATCTAAATCCTTAGAAGTATACTCTGGATACTTAAACTGAACAACATATCTATTATCAATCTTTTGAACAATATCCTTATTATTCGTTAACATGTTTTGCATATCACAAAACTTTTTCTTACTCTTTACAACATCATCATAAGAGGGCAATTCCAAACCTTGACTCTCTTTAACAATCATACAAGTCCCTTCAATGCCCATTAAATCCTTACCAGCCTTAAGCCTCTCAGCAATCTCTAAAACTTGTTTCTCTGCATTACCATAAGCCATAATATCAGCCCTAGTATCAAACAATATTGGTTTTCTTAATCGATTTTGCCAATAATCATAGTGAACAAATCTTCTCAAAGAAACTTCAGTTCCTCCTAATACAATAATTGAACCCTTAAACTTATGCTTAATCCAATTACTATAAACACTAACAGCCCTATCAGGAACCTTTTCATCATAATCCACATACTCATCATCTTCCCTTTTCCTCTTCAAAGGAGTATAATTCCTGACCATGGAATCAATAGAACCAGAACTAACTCCAAAAAACAACTTAGGTTTCCCTAATTTAGTAATCTCTTCTTCTTTCAGAGGTTTTTCAATCACACCCACAGTAAAGCCATGCTTTTCCAACCATCTCTTCAATATGGCCACACCACATAAAGGATGATCAAAATAAAGCTCTCCTGTAACAAAAATTATATCATATTGCATAATATCATTGATTTAGATCACTTTTTAAACCTATCCTAATTACCAAAACCCATGAAAATCCTATTCGTTTACCCACCATTTTGTACTCCCGCAAGTCCGCCTTACTCTATTACTAATCTAAACTCTAAAATCAAATCAGAAGTTCTAGATTTAAACCTAGAATTCCACAAACTAAAATTTCCTATTTACAAAGAATACTATCAAAAAGACTGTACAAATTATGAAAAAATAACAAATGACTACAACAAAATCTCCTCAATAACCTATGCAAAGAATAATAGAAAGGTATTGAATAAGAAAAAACCAGAGTTCTTTGATGAATTATTAGAAATGATAAAAGAAAAAAATGCAGATATCATAGCATTCAGTGTTGTTTACTCAAGTCAAACATTTTACACTTATGCATTATTAAAAGAATTAAAAAACACAGTAGTTGGAGGTCCAGCAGTTAATAAAAAACTATTAGACTTAACAGATAAAACCCTAGAAATACCAGAAGAAGAATCTCCTTTAGACTTTTCACAATATGGCAAGTATTTCACACCAGAACCAGTTATACCAATAAAAACCACTTCAACCTGTTTTTACAAAAAATGTTCCTTTTGTACTCATCACAAAAATGAAACATACAAAGAATTTGACTTAGATATAATAAAACAAACAATCATAAAATCAAAAGCAAAACATTTCTTTTTTATCGACGATATGATCCCTACAAATAGATTAATAAAAATAGCAGAAATGATAAAACCATTAAATGTAAAATGGACTTGCCAACTAAGACCAACAAAGGATTTAACCTATGATGTGTTAAAAAAACTAAAAGAATCAGGTCTATCATTTATCATGTGGGGAGTAGAGTCAGCTAATAACAGAATTCTTAAACTAATCAACAAAGGAACAAACAAAGAAGATATAGAAGAAGTATTACAAAACAGCCACAAAGAGGGAATTAAAAACATGACTTACATTCTATTCGGATTCCCAACAGAAACAAAAGAAGAATTCCTAGAAACAATTGAATTCCTTAAAACTAATAGAAGATACATTGATTTAATCTCCACTTCTATCTTTGGTCTACAAAAAGATACTGAAGTTTATAACAATCCAGAAAAATACAAGATAATAATCCAAGAAGAAGAAAGAACTCTATTAGAACCTAAGATAACCTATAAAGTAAAACAAGGATTAACTCAAAAACAAGCAAAAGAACTAAGAAACAAATACAAAAAAACAATAGATTCTATCAACAAATTCCCAAAATCAATGAATTTCTTCAGGGAACATATGCTTTTGAGTTTAGACTAAAAACTAGTCATCGCATTTACTATTGCTCTATTAAAGTTAGCAAAGGATTCACTTCTATCAATAGCATCAGCTAGTTTCAATAAGTTCTCTCTTACTTGTTCTAACAAACTAATTCTAGCTTTGAACATTTCCTTTGTTGCTTGAACCTTATCCACAGCAACAATACTTTCAATTGGATCATTCAATAACCTACCAAGATCTGCTGAACACTGATTATTTCCCATAAACTCAATTACTCCTGCTTTAAGTGCCTCTCTTGCAGTTTCAATCTGCTTCAATAACCTACCTTCTCTATCGGCAAGAGCCAATGTTTGTCCTTCCCAAAAATTCCTAACTCCATAAAACAAGTCTAATAAACCAGAATCCTCTCCATCATCAGCTAACGCATCATCTTTAATTACATTTGCCAATGCTCTAACTTCTTCAGCAGTAAAAGCTGGTGATTTCGCCCTAAATTGATTATATGTAAATTTTATATCTCCCATACTCAAACACAATACCTTTTTCTATATAAAAATTTCTATCATAGATAGAAACCAATATAAACAATTAATATTCCCAATAAACCATGTTACAATCATCTCTATATGCAATCATAAGTGTCATCATTGTATCTTTATTATCAATAATAGTAGCAATTCCTTTACTACTAAAGAAAAAAGTATCAGAAAAAATACTTTTATTCCTATTAAGCATCTCTGTAGGTGTTTTACTTAGTACTGTATTCCTAGAATTTTTACCAGAAATAATAGAACAAGGATATACAACACTAACAGCAATTTACATATTAGCAGGTTTCATAGCATTATTCTTAATAGAAAAACTAGTCCACTGGAAACACCAATGTGGAAGCAAAAATGTAGGACATGCACATGCTTACAGCCTTGCACCAATAAACCTAATTGGAGATGCAATCCACAACTTCATTGATGGTTTAGTAATTGCAGGAGCATTTGTAGTAAATACTGCAGTAGGTATTGCAGCAACTATTTCAGTAATATTCCATGAAATCCCTCAAGAGATCTCAGACTTCGGAGTATTATTATATTCAGGTTTATCAAAGAAAAAAGCACTTACTTTCAATTTCATCACAGCAACTACAGCAATTGTAGGGACAATACTAGGTTTAATCCTAGCAAGCAAAATAGGTGGATTCACTACTTTCATTCTCCCCTTTGCAGCAGGAAACTTCCTATATATAGCAGCAACCAACTTACTACCTCAACTACACAGACATTGTAAACTTAAAGATTCATTAATACACATCTCTGCAATACTTCTAGGAATAGTTCTAATTGTAATTGTTACTCTATTCGCACCACACTTACATTAGAAAAATTTAAAAGCAATTAACTCCTTGTAAAAATAATGGACTGGAGTATTATAGTTATAATTTGTATCTTCCTTGTATTCTATATTGCAACATTTATAGATCAAAAAACACTAATTACCGATCCAAAAGAAATCCTAATAAAATTCTTAGCAGTAGTTTTCCTATATGCTGGAATATCTCTAATCTATTTCTCAATTACCGGTTCACCTTTATTCACAACAAACACTGAAGTCTATAATGTATACATATTCATAATTGGATTTATTGCATTACTATGGACTATTCCTTTCCTAATCAAAGACTATAGCTTCTATAGAAAATGGTTTAAGAAAGGTGACCCAAGAGAAGATATTAAACTAAAAGTTAATCATAAAAGAAATTCTAAATAATCATAAAGTTCCAAACTTACGCACCCAATCAGTTTTACCCCATCTAGTAGCAAGCTCTGTACCCATATCTACACTTTTAGAAAAATGATCAGCAAAGTAATCAGTACCCGAATAAACCTCTGCTCTTTCAAAAATGTTCTGAAGGATTTCTCCCTGTTGTACTGAAACATCCATACTCAACTCATCAACCCAAGGCTCAACATATCTCAATGCATCAGTAATCTCCTCATAATTAGAAAATCCTGCATCCTCTATCGCACCATCATAAATTCTACCAACAAACTCTTTTTCTTTTTTAACCCTAAATTCCTCTAAATTGTGATCTCTACAAAACTCTCTAAAAAAAGCAATCTCTTCATCTAAATGATTAAGAAATGAAGGACTAGGCAAATAACCACTAAAAGATTCAGCATATAGAGCTTCTGCAACACTCCTTGCATGTTCACTCCTCTCTTCATGCAAATCAGACTCTCTAGCCAAGTCTCTTGTTAGATCAGAATATAACTCCAAAGAAAATGATGAATTCACTTCACCAAGCATTTCCGCATAAGCAACTTGCATTACCTCAGCTTCCCTTACTTTTAGTAATTCTTCCAACTCTTCATTAGGTTGAGAAACTAAAGTTCTAGCTGTCTCAACTCTAGTACTTGCTGTAGTAATATGTCCAAACCTCATTTCATGAATAGCTTCACCATAAAGAGCATTTATCTCACCTGTAGTCTGATGAACTCTAGTATCAGTCCAAAACTCTCCATCTTCCACAACAACAGTTTCCAAATGAGTAGGTGGATACTTAAGAACTGGTTTCGGTCTAAAATTATTTATAGCTAGAGAAGTTAAAGACAAACCCAAAGCTACCACTAACATACCAAGTGTAACATGTCCCAGATTTATATTTCGTAACCCAAACAAAAGCTCCCCTTTTGCTCCTTCTTTATTAGCTTGAACATAATCAATAGCATCTGAAAGCTGTTGGGGTAAATATTGAGAATAATCAAAAGTATCATCAACCTCTTCAACAGCAAGCAACCTTTCCTCAACCGGATCAGCACCAGGTGTAACTTGAGTCATTAAATGCTCTTGAACTCTTTCTCTCTGTTCCCTTCTTAAACTAGCCAGCCTTGCCAACTGATCTCTTTGTAAATCTTGCATAATTAAAGAAATTAAACTCCTCTTAATAAGCTTTATCTAAAAATTATAAACCCTGGGAAGACAGCCCGAAGACCATCTTCCTGGGGAAAAAGAGGTGATAATAATATTACATATTTACTTCTATATAAATCTTTCGGTTGTATTAACTCAAGAGTGGTAGCTAAATCCTTATAAAGTTATTATCTCCTTTATAAAACAATGGTTAAAACAGTAATAGAGCCCCTAAGAAAAACACCTGAAAACATCGAATTCGTAGAAACTAAGGGGTTTGGGCACCCAGACACTCTTTGTGATAATATATGTGAAAAAGCAGCTCAAGCCATATCAAAATACTACTTAAAAAATTTTAAAAGAGTTTTACACTTCAATATTGACAAAGGAATAATCATAGCTGGACAAACTCAACCCGAATTTCAAGCAGGAAAAATCATAGAACCAATAAAGATAATAATCGCAGGTAGAGCAACCACACAAATTGGAAACATTAAACTTCCTATTTCTGAAATAATAAAAGAAGCAGTAAAAAAATACCTAAAACCATTTGAATTAATCTATGAACTTTCAATAGAAATAAGAGAAGGAGCAACAAACCTAAAAGAAGTAGAAAAACATCAAATTGCAAATGACACTTCATTTGGAGTTGCACATTATCCATTAACTCACCTAGAAAACCTAACTCTAAAAATATCAAGGCACATAAACTCAGATAGATTTAGAAGAAAATACAAAGCAGTAGGTTTAGATACAAAAGTAATGGGATTAAGAGAAGGAGTAAAAACATCCTTCACAATTTCAATAGCATTTGTAGCTGAATATCTAAAAAATTTAAGATACTACAAACAATTAAAACAACACATTAAGGATGAACTTGAAAAAGAATTCAACACAAAAATATACTTAAACACATTAGATGGCAATTCATTAAACTCTTGCTACATAACAGTAACTGGTTTCTCTTGTGAAAATGGAGATGATGGACAAGTAGGAAGAGGAAATAGATACAACCATCTTATCACACCCGGACAACCAATGTCATTAGAAGCAACAGCAGGTAAAAACATATTCCATCCAGGTAAAACCTATCAAATAATGGCACATATTATTGCAAGAGATCTTGTAAAACAGTGTAAATTAGAAAGAGTTAATGTAAAAATACTAAGCCAGATTGGTTCCCCTCTAACTAAACCACAAATAGTATCAATCCAAGTTCAAGGAAAGCTAAATCTTCCAAAAATAGAAAAAGTAGTAAATAAAAATTTTGTAAATATAGCAAAATTCCAAAAAGATATCATTTTTAGTTAAGATATTCTTTTAAATCACTAATAGTTCTAAACAAAGATGATAAAACCAGTATTTGCAGGACAGTTCTACAAAGCAGATTTTGAAAAACTATCAAAGCAAATAGAAACCTGTTACACAGGAGATCTAGGCCCCGGAGACCTACCCACAAAAAGAACTGAATCAAAATTAACAGGAGTTATAGTACCACACGCAGGCTACTTCTATTCAGGACAATGTGCAGCATGGGCCTATAAAGAAATAGCAGAATCAAAACTACCTAAAACCTTCATAATCCTAACACCAGATCATTCTGGAAAACATTTTGACTTTGCAACAACAGATGAAGACTTTGAAACAGTATTAGGAGTTGTAAAAACAAACAAAGAAGCAGTAAACCAACTCTTAAACAGCAAACTAGTTAAGAAAACCTCCAACATGCAAGAACATTCATTAGAAGTACAATTACCATTCTTACAATTTTCAAATAAAGATCAATTAAAAGATATTCAAATAGTTCCAATAATCTGTCCAACTAACAACAACTACAAAGAACTAGCAGAAGAAATAGCAAAAATACCAGACATTGCAGTAATAATCTCCAGTGACTTCACCCACTATGGTCCAATCTTTGGATTCACACCATTCAAATTTAACATAAAACAATCAATAAAAGATTTAGATAAAAATGCAATACATCATATCTTAAACTATGATTCAGAATCATTTCTAAAATACATCAAAAAAACAAAAGCAACAATCTGTGGACAATATCCAATAGCATTAGGAATAGAAATACTAAAATTAATCAATTCAAAAGAACCAGAAGTTATATGTTACTATGATTCTACAAAGATAGCAAAAGATGAATCACAAGTATCTTACACTTCTATTATTTTTAGATAATTTTTTAAATAAATAAGTCTCTACTTATTCCATGAAAAGAGGAATAGTGATAACATTTTTCATTCTTTTACTATTAGCATTAGTTGCAGCATCCCCAACAACAACACTTAATTCACCAAGTAATGGGGCTTCTGAATCATCTACAATCACTTTTACTTGTTCAGTTTCTGACACTGAAAACATATCCACATTCGCATTATACACAGACACAGGAGGAACTTGGAGTGCAAAATATACAAATACCTCATCCCCTTCTCAAAGAAGTGTAAATTACCTAACCTATGAAATAAGTTCAATATCTGATGGATCCTACAATTGGAATTGTTTTGCTACAAATGATCTAGCAGGAACAGCATGGGCAAGCTCAAACTATACATTCACAATAGCTTCCTCCACCGTAACATTTACAGGATCAATAGCTAATCAAACACTAACAGAAGATACCCCTTCTACAAATGCATTTGATCTTGATGATTACTTCACTGGTGCAACTTCTTACAGTTCAACAGGTGGTTCAAACATAAATGCAACAATAGATGGAGATAACCAAGTAACTTTAACCCCTGGAACAAACTGGACTGGATCTGAAATATTACAATTCTCTGGAACTGATGGAGATAGCACTAATTATAGTAATTACATAAATGTCTCAATAACTCCAGTAAATGATGCACCCCACCAAACAGCAAATTTCACAAATCAATCTTGGAATAAAAACATAAATCATACAATCACAGTATCTGCTTTTTTCACAGATGTTGATGGAGATTCACTAAACTATTCAGCATCCTCAACCAGTTCCATATCTATTAATATAACTGATGGAATAGCAACCCTAGTTCCAACAAGAGATTGGACTGGATCAGAAACAGTTGCATTCACAGCAACAGATGGAACTCTTTCAATTACTGGAAACACAATAACTCTAATAGTTAATGATAGTACAAGTACCTCTTCAAACAATGCCCCTTCCCTAGATTCATATTCACCAGAATCAGATCCAACACTTGCACTAGGAGAAGCTCAAGATTTCACAGTAACTTACTCAGATTCTGATAATGATACAGTAACAGCAACTTGGTATCTAGATAACTCACAAACAACAACTGGAGATGCTTACACTTTTTCAACAGAAACAGATGGAGTTTACACAGTTAGAGTAGATCTATCAGATGGTACAGACACTACAGCAAAATCTTGGCAAGTAACAGTAGGTTCTGGAACAGGATACACTGGAGTGAGTGAAGATGTTGAAACAAACTCAATAATCACAGATGGTACTGAAACTGCTGTATGTGGTAATGGAGTAGCAGAAGAAGGAGAAAACTGCCTAACCTGTGCAGTAGATGTAAAGTGTGAAACAGGCTATAATTGTGAAGCTGGTGTCTGTATAGAGAAAAAATCTCCAGTTAAAACAATAGTAATCTTTTTAATAATCCTAATAGTTCTTATTGGTGGTGGAATCGGTGCATATTACTTATTTTTGCTAAAAAAACCCCCACAACAACCACAACAAAAACAACAATTTCAATACAAACAAGGAGGAGTACAACCTCCAATGGATTACACCGATTTTTACAATAAGAAAAAATGATACCCAAGGAAGAACTTAAAAAAGTAAAGGATTATTTAGAAAAATCAGAAAACCCATTATTCTTTTTTGATGATGATCCAGATGGTCTATCCTCATTCTTATTACTTTGGAAACATATCCAAAAAGGACATGGAGTTCTAGTAAAGGGAAACCCTCGGCTTGGAGAAGAATACTTAAGAAAAGTAGAAGAATACCATCCAGATAAAATATTTGTTGTTGATAAACCATCTCTATCTCAAGAATTCATAGATAAAGTTAATGTTCCAATTATTTACATAGACCACCATCCCCCAAATAAAGATCTAAAGGGTGTACATTATTTTAATCCATTACTCTATGATGAAAAAGACAACAGGCCAACTTGCTACTGGTGTTACAAAGCAGTAGAAGAAAACAAATGGATTGCAATGACTGGAATAGTTGGAGATTGGTTCCTACCTGAAAAGACTGATGATGATTTCAAAAAAGCCTATCCTAAACTTCTCCCAAAAGTAAAAGACCCTGGAGAAGCAAGATTCAAAACAGAATTTGGAAAACTTGTAAAAATATTCTCATTCATACTAAAAGGTTCAGACTCAATGAGATGTATTAGAGTCCTTACAAGAATAAACTCACCAGAAGAACTATTAAACCAAACAACTAAGGAAGCAAAATTTATCTATAGTTATTATGAAAAAATAAACAAAAGATATGAACAAATCTTAGAAAAAGCAGAAGAAAAAATAAACACAGATGATGATTTCATCGTCTATACCTATCCATCACAAAAAGATTCATTTACTGGAATGTTATCAGAAGAATTAACCTATAAATATCCTAATAAAACAATTATTGTAGGACGAGTAAAAGAAACTAGAGTTATGCTAAGCCTTAGATCACAAAATAAAGATATAAGATCAGCAGTTGAAAAGGCTATTGTAGGTCTAGATGGATATGGTGGTGGACATGAGCATGCTTGTGGATCAAACATTTCTAAAAAAGATTTTCCAAGATATATAGAAAGAATAAAAAAATACATGAAATGAAATACTTAGAAGATTGTTACAAAAAAGAATTTGAATCTGAAATTATAGAAGTTAAAGATAAATTCATAGTTCTAAAAGAAACACTATTCTACCCTAAATCTGGTGGACAACCTAATGACACAGGAAAATTAAATGATTATAATGTTGTTTTTGTTGGAAAGTTCAACAATCAAATTTCCCATGAAGTGGATAAAGAAGGATTAAAGGTTGGAAACAAAGTAAAAGGTACTATAGATTGGGATAGAAGATACAAATTAATGCGATCCCACACAGCAGCACACATAGTAAGCAATGTTATTCACAAAGAAACTGGTGCTTTAATTACTGGAAATCAATTAGAATTAAACAAAATAAGAATTGACTTCTCATTAGAAGAGTTTAACAAAGAAAAATTTGAAGAATATATAAACAAAGCAAACCAAGTAATGAAAGAAGGAAGAAATGTAAGTTCTATGATAGTTTCAAAAGAAGAAGCAACTAACATCCTAGGAGAAAGATTCTCAATGCTTGCAAAAGGTCTACCTGAATCAATAAAAGAAATTAGAATTATTGAAATAGAAGGTTTTGCAAAAGAAGCATGTGGTGGTACTCATGTTAAAAATACTTCTGAAGTAGGTGAAATGAAACTTCTAAAAGTAGAAAATAAAGGTAAAAATAATAGAAGAGTTTATTTTACTCTGTAGCAAAATCTGCATTTTGCTCTGTCATCTCCTCAAACACTGCATTTGCCAAAGGAACCTTTTCTAAATTTTCTCTCCTTACAACATGCCTAGTCTGAGCTAAACCATAAACATCTGGATATACATCTGCAAACTCTTTCAAATCTTGTATCCCAGTTCTAGTAATAAAATCAATAAGATCCACATTTGTAACAGTAAAAGGATTAGCTAAATCTAATTCATACCTATCATCTACTTCTTCATCAGGATCCATTGACTCACAACCATTACCTTCAAAATGAAGACAATAATCATCAAAGAAACCTCTCTGTTCAGCTAAATCAGTAAGAACTGGATACATTCTTCTTAAATCAAGATAATTTTGAGCAACACTTCCTTGAACAAAATCCATTAATTCTTCATCACTAATAATCTCACTATAAACAGCTAAACCACTATCTTCTTGATCTAATTCATCATCCATTAAAACATATTCTAATGCTGCCATCAAAGTCGGAGCATAATGATCTAAATTAGCCCTCTCCACAAGCGGCATTGCACCAACTAAATCCATTAATTCAGATCTAGAAGCAGGGTATTGCATTCTCTTAAATCCACCTACATCTATTTCAACACCAATTAAAACACTATTATAATGTACTTCTTCGCCTTCATAACCATCTGGATCTTCTGCATATCTTGCAACAGCAGCAGAAAGCTCATCTACCTCTCCAGGAAGAGGATCTTGTACTTTAGTATCACTCATCAGCTGGAGAAATAACCACCCCTATAAAAAGATTATGCAACCATTTTGAAGTAACAACAAAACAAAAGACTTATAAACCTTAAATCTACCTTATATTTCAAGAAAATGAATGAGCCAAATATTGCACTAGAATCACATCCTTTTTTATTAGTATCAGACAACCATGCAGATGCACGAATCCTAGAAGCTATTGAAAGACATGCAAAAAGCATTAGATATAGATGTTTTCTAGGAGATGCAATGGGAGGAGACAATCCTAATGATACTCTAGCCCGATTAGAAGGTTATGATGTTTGTATTGCTGGAAACCATGATACTCTAACTCTTGGCAGAAATGATGAAGATCAATTTGCTGAAGGAGCAGTTATAGATACAAGAGTAAATAGGGAAGAGATAAGAGGAGATGGTATGGCAGTCCTTGAACAGTTTGTTCAATCATTTTCAAGAGATGGTTTCTTACTTTTCCATGGAACTCCAGATGATGAAAATGCTTTCTTCTTAAATGAAACTGATATTCGCCCTTTACTTGCAAGCCAAACAGAATACCAAGTTTTAATTGGGGGTCATATGCATCTACCCAGACTTGCTATCTATAATATCAAATCTGGTGAACTATCCTTTAAAGAAATAAGAATGCCTTTTAGTCATTTTGTTCTTGACACATCCGAAAATAGATATCTTGTTAATGTACCTTCTGCAATTCCAGGAAGATTAGGATTTGACAAACCAGGTTACAGTACTATTTCTCCAACACTAAATCCAAATGAATACAATCTAATTTTTGCATTCTTATAACTTAATTTTAGGAATAAATTCTGATTCAACAGCTAATAACAAATCAAAAACTTGGGGATCTAATCGCTTCTTAATATATTCCAGATTATTATTAACTAACAAAGAATCTACTTGTTGCTTATTAGAATTATAATAATCCATAATTCTCTGCATTTCCTGTTTAAATCCTAAATTAAAAAAACCCAAAATAAAAGGTATCCTTAATCTTGAATTTCTCATATCTACATTACCTACAATAAAATGTACAAAAATACCATAAACCCCAAAAATCTGACTCTCTAAATATAAACGCATATCTTGAATATCAACAAAATCATAATCAATATGAAAAATTGGATTAGAACTACTCAAATATCTCTCTCTTATCTTTCTTTTTTTAATCTTTCCAAAATAAGCATAATCAATATATATATTCCCTGGCCTATCATCTAAATTCATAACAAACCCATCAGCACAAGCAGCACCCAAATAATAAGCCAAACTCATTACCCCATCAACATCCCTAACCCTACCAATATCAATAAACTTCATTCCCTCAAAAAAATTAATTTTATTCAAATGTTCGACCTTATCATCAATAAACTTTCTTTTATAATCAATAATCATATGTTTCATTCCTAATAATCTCATCAACTTAGAAATAATTAAACCAGTACCTGGATCTCCTGATTTTATAATATGGAAAACAGGTTTTTTACCATCTAATGTAATCATCAAATAAGGCCTTTCATTACTATTATATTGAACAACAACAACTAATTTTTCATTTACAAAATTATTTACTAATTCACTAGCTTTCTCATAAGAAATATCTGGAGGTAAAAAAATTCCATCATTCAAACCCTTCAAAATACCTCTCCAAAATTTCCTTCTCTGAATATTATGAATTGGATATAGATTAGCATAAAACACTAACTTATGCAAAGATTCAGCTAAAACTTGCATAGATTGCTTGATTGCAGGAGTTAAATTCTTTTTAACCTTACCAGATTTAACCTTCACTAAATGTTGTTTTAATAAAAATAAATGCCTCTCAATTCTTTTAATCACTTCCTTAACTCTCTTATTAACCTTTATCTCCAACCTTCCAAACTCAGACTCTTTTAGTTTCTTTTCATTTTTTTCAATAGAATTCTCAATCTTTTCAATTAACTGAACAACATCTCCATGTAAAAGCCAATCCCCTGGAAGATCCCTATAAATCTTAATAAGTTCTTTTTCCTGCTTATCAAATTCATCAAAAACATCTTTATTTCTAGACAGCAACCCCATCCTAATATCCAGGAAAAACACCTTTTTAAAGCTTTGTTTGCTTATGACACCATCCTAGAGTAATAACAAAAACGAAAGGTTTATATACATAAAAACCCACTTAAAATATAGAGAAAATGAGGTTATTTACAAACATACTAATTTTTGTAACAGTCATCTTAATCATATTTCTAACTATAGTAGTAGCTCAAAAAGAACCAAATGAGCAATTCTCACCATCTGACACTTTAAACGCAGATCAAATTTACATACAAAATGGTCAAGTTATAATCAATGTTGAAGATGCTATTCTAGTTGCCTATAATGATACAAACTCAATGGACCCAATCATGGACATTGAAGCCAATGGAATTGAAATTCCAGTAACTGATGATACAACTCTTGAAATAGGAGATATTGTATCCTACGAAACCTCTTGGAATGAAACCCTAGTCTCACACAGAATCGTAGATATTTCTGAAGACGAAGAGGGAACTTATTACACTCTAAAAGGAGATAATAATTCTAGTGAAGATCCAGGAAAAATAAGATTAGAACAAATAAAATACAAATTAATAGGAGTGTTATACTAAAATGGGAAAAGTAACTTGTAAAAACTGTGGTATTGCCTATGAATTCAAAGGCTCAAGAGTACCTACATCAATGAAGTGCTTTTGCGAATCTGACGATTTTCAAAAGAATTGAATTAAATAAACTAAAGCTAATGCAATAAAACACCCTGCAGCCACATAAGGCATTGCAGGATAGAATTTTTTCTTATCAGCAGTATAGAACAAATAAAATAAAGCCAAAGCTGCAAATAAAGGCACAATATAAGTTCTAGGATCCAATAAACCAAAACCAAAAGTTTTCATCACAACCCCACCAAATAATAATGGAAATCCGATATCTCCTCCACCTAACATAGCCACTTTTTTCTTCCCATAAGGTATTAGTATACCTGCAAATATATTGGCCTTACTTTGGGATTTAGCTAACTTAATCATATGCTTAGTTCTCCTAACTGCAATATAATCATAAACTGAGATTAAAATCAAAAGAAGAGAAACTGAAAGAAGATTTAACATAGGAACAAAAATAGCTGCTAAAGCACCATAAATAAAAACCTCTGTAAAATTATGTATCCAGGGATTAGGCTTAAAGATTTTCAAAAGAGCAAATATAATAGCTAAAACAATAGCCAACCATTCCCACATAAATGCACTCCAAGTTACAGTCAAAGTAAAAAACACACTCAAAAGAAACCAAAACTTCCAAATCTTAAAAAGTGCAAACTTAATTAAAAGCAAAGCAAGAGCAGTAGCTAGTAAAATAAATATAAACAAAGTGAAAAAAGAACCAGTCTCACTAACCTCTGGTCTTTCTATATTCAAAGGCAATTCCTCTTGAGGTGAAAAATGATCAGTAACATACAAACCAACCATTTGAGCTAATAAAAAAATACCAAGAATAATTAAGGTAACTTTTAAAGTATGTTTCATAAGGTTATTGAATATAGTTCTATTTATATAACTTTTTAAAACAAAACATTTATTAATTAAATAATCTTGAAATTTATCAATGGACAGTAAAAAAGAGGGATTCATTACATTTCAAGGTGTAACCAAAAAGTTTGGTTCTAATATTGTACTAAACAATTTAGACTTAGTTATTGAAAGAGATGGAATCTTTGGAATAATGGGTTTAAGTGGTTCTGGAAAAACAACCCTTCTAAATCTACTTGTAAATTACTGGAAACCTAACTCAGGAAAAATTCTTTACAATGGTGTAGAAATATCCTCACACAAAGGAATATTCAATCAATTCTTTGGTTTTGGAACTCAAGCTGGTTCTGTCTATCCTAAATTAACAGTAGCTGAAAATCTAACCTACTTTGGAAAGATGTACAACATGAGAAATAAAGACATCAAGTTAAGAATTGAAGAACTACTAAAATTTGTAGACCTATCTGATAAAGAAGATGTAGTTGCATCCGAACTATCAACCGGAATGTACAGAAGACTAGATATTGCCTGTGCTCTAATTCATAAACCAAAAATCATAGTATTTGACGAGCCAACAGGAAATCTTGATCCTATTCTAAGGAAAAAAATACTTGCCCTAATTAAAAAAATAGATGATGAAGGAACAAAAGTAATCCTTACTTCACACTTAATGGGAGAAGCAGAGGATATCTGTGATCAATTAGCAATTATCCACAAGGGAAAGGTAATAGCACTTGACACCCCTGAACACCTAAAGGAAAAATACAGTAAAAGTGAAGTAATTAAATTTGAAACAGATGCTCCAGATTATAGAGCTCTTATTCCAGGATTAAGAGATATGGGAGTAGATAAAATATTCGAAAAAAGACACTATGTCTACCTATACACTCCAGATGCAGAAGAAACTCTGTTTAAATTAATCAAATTAATAAAATCACAAAATCAAAAATTGATAAACATTGAAGTAAATAAACCAAAGATAGAAGAAGTATTTGAATCTCTGACAACAAAATGAAGAACAAAAAGATATTCAGTGAAAAAGAAGGGGGAGGAATGAGCTTTCTTAAAAAATTCTTAAAAAGAGATAAGAAAAAACCAAAAGTTGAGAAAGAAAAAAAAGAAGAAAAACAAGAACTTAATGTGTTTGTTGGAAGGCCTAGACTTAATGTCATAACCAAACTTTACTACATTATGGCCAAAAACTTCAAATTAATTTTAAGATCAAAGATTTCAGCCCTACTATTATTATTAGGTCCACTACTAATTGTATTTCTATTAGCCCTAGCATTCAACACTTCAACATTATATGACTTAAACGTTGCAGTATATTCAGAATCATATTCCTCAATTAGTGAAGATATTGTGAGTAACCTATCAACTTCTCAATATAATGTATTAAGGATGGATTCAGAAACAGATTGTATTGATGCAATAAAATTTGATGATTTCCAAGTATGTGTGATTTTCCCTACGAATATGATATTAGATAATAGTGCAAACAATGTCATTACTATCTATGTAGATAACTCAAGAATGAACATAGCCCATTTAATATCTGCAGAAATATCATCTAAAGTTTATATCTCAGCAGAAGAACTATCAGAAGATATGGTTTCTTCAATACTAACTGTTTTAGATTCAGTAAATGCAGATGTCACACAAAGCCAAGCAGTGATAACTAATATTAATAGTTTAAACTCAGAAGCAAGTTCAAGTGCATCTGGAGCAGCCTCAGATCTTACAGGAATAGATCTAACCTATAGTGCAGTTGACACAACAACTGTAGATACTGAAATTGCAGACATAGCAGGAGATTATAACATGAGTACTTCTATTTTCTCAGATCTATCCTCTGCAGTTGATTCAATAGTTTCAACATATTCCTCTTTAAGCACCAAAGTTGATGCAGCAAGTGGCTCAATAACAACATCAAATGCGGATTTATCAACATTATCTTCAACCCTAACCTCACAACAAGAAAAAATCACATCAGTTGAAACAAACCTAAACAATATGGCTACAAATATTGATTCAATAAAAATCACAAATGTAGATAACATTGTAACACCAGTAAGAACCTCTATCCAGCCAATAAGTTCAAGTAATAATTACCTATTATACATAATCCCTTCTATCTTACTTATGATCTTCATGTTTGTAGCATTATTACTAAGCTCATCTAATATTATTGATGAAAAAAAGTCTCTAGCCTACTTCAGAAACTTTATCACACCTACAAATGATTCCCTATTTATCATAGGTCATTACCTATCTACTATTATAATCCTAACATTTGAAGTAGCAATAACTCTAGCCACTCTTTACTACTTTGTTCCATCACCAGGAGTTAATGCCTATCTACTCTCAGGAGCAGTCCTAATAGTCTTATGCTCATTATTTATCTTTACAGGAATGCTTATTGGATATATGTTTAATACTAAAGAAACAGTAACTTTAACCGCCCTTTCAACAGGGATAGTCCTCCTATTCTTCTCAAATACCATTCTACCACTAGAAACCTTATCAGCAGTAACCAGGAAAATAGTGTTCTACAACCCTTATGTAATGGGTGAGGGCATATTAAAGAAATTACTCTTATTTAATGCTAGTTTCAGTGAAATCAGCATGTTTTTCTACCTTTTAATAGGGTTTGCAGTAGCTGTGCTTATAGGGGCTGTATTCACCAGATACCTTTTCAAAAGGTTTTATTCTGCATAAAGTTGTTACTAATTAATAACAACAAAACCGAAAGACTTATAAATGAACAATTAATTTCTTAACCTACTTAAAGAGGTAAAGGAGATACTCAAAGATGATTGTTAATGATGAATTTTTAAAAAAGCTTAGATCAGCGTTTGATCTTAATATTTATGAGGTGAAAGTATGGACAGCATTACTATCCAGAGGCGTTGCAGCAGCTGGTGAATTAGCAGATATTTCTGGTGTACCAAGAAGTAGAAGTTATGACGTTCTAGAATCACTTGAAAAGAAAGGATTCATCATAATGAAGCTTGGAAAGCCTATTAAGTATATTGCAGTACAGCCCGAAGAGATCTTAAAAAGAGTAAGAAAAAAGATCGAAAATGAAGCTACTGAAAATCTCCAATCATTAGATAAGGTAAAAAATACAAATATTTACCAAGAAATTGAATTATTATACAAACAAGGTATTGACAAGGTAGAACCTGCAGATCTTTCAGGTATTCTAAAAGGCAGAAAAAACCTTTATGACCATATCAAAACCTTAATCCAAAACGCAGACACCTCAGTTTTTATCATGACAACTGAGAAAGGTCTTCTAAGAAAAATTGATCTTCTAAAATCAGCAATAAAAAAAGCAAAAGGTAAAGGAATTAAAATTAAAATTGCAGCACCTGTAAAAGAACTTTCATTTATTCCAAGAGAATTAAGGGAAGTTATTGAAGTTAGAGTTGCAGACAAAGATTCCAAAGCTAGATTTATTCTTGTTGATGACAAAGAATTAGTCTTTATGCTTTCAGATGACCAAGAAGTACACGAAGCCTATGACATGGGAGTTTGGGTAAACACACCTTTCTTCACACAAGCACTAGGTCAAATGTTTGAATTATCTTGGAAAGGTTTGAAAAGAGCTTAAAATGAAAAGATTTTTTTATACTTCTTTTGCAATTGGCTTAGGATTAGCCCTAGGTGCTTGTTCTGGTAATGATGATTATGAAACTGGAAGAACTGTTCCTGAACCTGTTGAACCTGAACCTGTTGCCGAAGTAACTACAATAGATGAATTAGTTGGAACCTCTTTTGCAAGACATGTTATTTGTAGTGACGAATATACTCATAATGGTAACGAATGGATATATTCTGCATGTGCTAAAGACAATCTAAGCTATGGAGATAATTCCCCATTAATGGAAGTTAGAGATATGGAAGGAGATGGAGATCAAGATATAATAATTTTAACTGATCATGGAACACTTCTTCTCCTAGAAAATTTAGCAGCAGATCAAATACCTAAAACTCCAGCAGAAGCACCAACTATTCCAACAAATCCTTAAATCCTACAAAATTTAGATAAATTTAAAAACATAATAATTATTTATATATTCTAATGAACGACTTAATAAAAAGTCTAAGTCCTCTTGAAAGGGAAGTCTTACCTAAAGTAGAAGATTCTATAACTCTAAAACAATTAGTCAAAAAAACAAAAAAACAAGAAGTGGAAGTAATGAGAGCCCTTCAATGGCTACAAAACAAAAAAGTTATTGAAATTAGTTTAGAGCTTAAAGAACTAGTAACTCTTGGTGAGCTTGGAAAGAAATATACCAAAGTTAAACTACCAGAAAGAAGACTTCTAGATCAATTAAAAGATAAGGGTAAACTTACAATAAAAAACATAGATCTTCCCAAATCCGAATTAAACATTGCAATAGGGGAACTAAAGAAAAAAGCAGCAATTCAAATGGGCAAAGAAATAACACTAAGCCCCAATGGAAGAAAACTTCTAACAAAAGATTTCATAGAGGAAATATTCCTATCAAAATTACCTAAAGATCTAAAAGAAATAGAAAATGAGAACAAACTAGCATATAATAATCTAAAGAAAAGAAAAAATATCATAGAAACAAATCTAGAAAAAATAAGAACAATAAAATTAACATTACTAGGTAAAAAACTAATAAAACAAAAACTAGACCTAGATCTAATTGAAGCTTTAACTCCAGCACACATAAAAAAAGGAACCTGGAAAGATAAAGAATTCAGAAGATATGATGTAAAAATCAATGTTCCAAACATTTATGGTGGAAAAAGACACTTTGTAAAGCAGGCAACAGACTATGCAAAGAAGATCTGGCTAGAAATGGGATTCGAAGAAATGACTGGTCCAATGTTAGATTCAAGCTTCTGGGTTTTTGATTCATTATTCACAGCACAAGATCACCCAGTAAGAGATTTACAAGATACTTTTTACATAGCAAATCCAAGAGATGCAAAACTTCCAAAAGAATTTGTAAGTAAAGTTAAAAAAGCTCATGAGAAAGGCACTCCTGGAAGTACTGGTTGGCAATATAAATGGGATGAAAATGATGCAAAGAGAAATGTCCTAAGAACACACACTACTAATCTATCTGCAAGAACAATTGCACAGTTAGATATTAAAGATCTACCAAAAAAATACTTTGCACTAGGTAGATGTTATAGAAATGAAGCTTTAGACTGGAGCCACATATTTGAATTCAATCAAACAGAAGGAATTGTAATTGATGAAAATGCTAATTTCAGACACTTGCTTGGTTATTTGAAGCAATTCTTCACTAAAATGGGATTCCCTAAAGCAAGATTCAGACCTGCACATTTCCCTTACACTGAACCATCAGTTGAAATTGATGTATTCCATCCAGTTCACAAAAAATGGGTAGAACTTGGAGGGGCAGGAATGTTTAGACCTGAAGTTGTAATTCCAATATTAGGTAAGGATGTACCAGTATTAGCTTGGGGTCCTGGTTTTGATAGAATAATCCTTGAATTTTACAAAATAAATGATATTAGAGAACTTTACAAAAATGATCTTAAACAATTAAGGGAGATTAAAAACTGGATAAAATAAAATGCCAACTGTAAAACTAAACAAAAAAGTATTTGAAAAGTTAGTAGGTAAGAAACTCCCAATTGAAAAACTAAAAGATAGAATTTCTATGATGGGTACTGATCTAGATAGCATTGAAGGAGATGAAATCTCAGTAGAGATATTTCCCAATAGACCAGATATGTTATCAGAACAAGGATTTGCAAGAGCCTTCTCCTCATTCATTGGTGTAAAAACCGGATTAAAAGAATATAAAGTAAACAAAACTAATGATAAACTTATTGTTAAAAACTTACCAAAGGAATGGCCTTATGCAATAGGTTGTGTGGTAAGAGGATTAAAACTAGATGATGAAAAAGTCAGAGAGATCATCCAAATTCAAGAAAAACTAGGAACAACCCTAACAAGAAACAGGGCTAAGGGTGGAATTGGATTATATCCAGTAAATAAAGTTAAATTCCCAATCACATTCTCAGGTAAAAATCCAAAAGAGATTAAATTTAGACCATTAGAATTTCCAAAAGAAATAACTGCATTACAAATGCTAAGTCAACATCCAAAAGGAAGAGAATATGGCCATCTAATGGAAAATTGGAAAACATTCCCAGTCTTCACAGATGCAAATGGAACCTTTATGTCAATGCCGCCAGTTATCAACTCTCATGATGTTGGAAAGATTGATGAGACAACAACTGATGTTTTCATTGAAGCTACTGGTCCAGATCTTAAGATCATTAAACAAGCAATCAACATTATTGCTACAGCACTATCTGATATGGGTGGAAAGATTTATTCACTTAAAGTAGAAATTCCAAAAGAAAAGTTAAAATTTGATTGTCCAGATCTAAAACCCAAATCCTGGAACATGGATATAGATTACATAAATAAAAGACTGGGATTAAATCTAAAAGAAAAAGAAGTAAAAACATTACTAGAAAAAATGGGATATGGTTATGCAAAGGGCAAAGTTCTAGTTCCTGCTTATAGGGCAGATATAATGCATCAAGTAGATTTTGCTGAGGACATTGCAATTGCTTATGGATATGAAAACTTTGATGCTGAGATTCCAAATGTAGCAACAATTGGAAAAGAAAACCCTTTTGAAATATTCAAAAGAAAAGTAGCTGAAATATTAGCTGGAAATCAACTTCTAGAATGTGATACTTACAATCTTACAAATGAAGATCTACAAACCAAGAAAATGAATACTAAAATGCATACAATAAAACTAGCAAATGCATTCAGCCAAGAGTACTCAACCCTAAGAGCTTGGATAATTCCTTCATTATTACAAATTCTAAGTGAAAACAAACAATATGACTATCCTCAAAACATATTCACCATAGGAAGAATCTTCAAAAAAGGTAAAACTGAAAGTGGAGTAGAAGAAAATGATAGAGTTGCTGTACTAGTTTGTGATGCAACAGCCAACTTCACAAAAATAAAACAATCCTTCGACTACCTAATGAGAATGTTAAACATTAAATATGAAACAAAAGAAGCAGAACATCCCTCTTTTATTCCTGGAAGAACAGCTAGGATCACAGTAAAAGGTAAAGATGTTGCATACATTGGTGAAATTCATCCACAAGTTCTTGAAAACTTTTCACTAGAATTCCCAGTTGCTGCCTTTGAATTAAATCTAAGTGAATTATTCTAAATTCGATATAATTATAACCTATAATATATTGTTGATTATGTGAAAAAAGAATTACAAGCTAATATTTGGAAATTTTTCATACTTATAGTAAGTAATAGAAGAAATTATATCCCTATCTTAGCTCTATATTTTCTATCTCTTCCAAATACAACTGCCCAACAAATAGGAATATACACAGGAATAGGTTGGTTTGCTGGATTTATTCTAGAAATACCTTCTGGATATATTTCAGATATATTTGGACATAAAAAAACATTAATAATGGCAAAATTCTCTATGCTAATATCTACTTTATTCTTTATTTTTGGTAATTCATTCCCTTATTTTATCCTAGGAGCAATTTTTATGGGATTCGGATTCTCATTTACCTCTGGAACAAGTGGAGCCTTTCTACATAACACCCTTGTAGGATTAAAAAGAGAAAAAGAATATGGTGAAATTTTTGGAAAACTACATGCAAAGGCATCATTAGTTTCAGCAGTAATGATCTTACTATTACCTTTACTAGCAGGAATTTCTTTAGTTTTACCTATAAAAGTATTTCTAATCTTTGATCTAATTGGAATTGTAATGGCCTTTTCATTATTTTCCCCTAAAATAAAATATAGTGCTGAAGATGAAGAAGGAGAAAAGATATGGTCTCAATTAAAAAAATTCAAAGGAACTGGATTTTACATCACATCCTTATTTTTAGGGATTATTAGTGCATTTGTATTTAGTCTATCGGTCTATAAAGAACCTTTTGTAGCATTATTAGGATTCCCAATTATTTTAATAGGTTCAATAATGGCCCTTTCAAGAGTATTTTGGTTTGTTATAGGCCATAACCTAAAACAAATTAAAAAAATAAATATCAAAAAGCTATTATTTTTTGAAATGGTTTTCTTTTCTGGATCATTTATACTAATCTCACAACTACTAAATCCATATATTCTTGGTTTAATATTTGCAATACAAGTAGGATACTTTCATGCAAGAAACTCATTAATTGATGAGTATTACATTAATAACTTCTTACTCAATAGAAGATTTAAAGCTACTATGTTATCAATAAAACAACAAATAGGAAAATTATTTCAATCTGTGTTAGCCTATCTAGCAGGTTTTATTATGGTAATTTCTTATAGTTATGGTTATTTGGTTTTTGGTATTATCATGTTAATATCTTTAGTAAGTATATATCCATTTATGGTAAAATACCTCAAATAGACTACAATAAACTATAAATATCTTAATTCTTAAGTTTGTTACATGGACTTAGAAATAAAGAGACAACCAAATGGAATAACAATAAACAACAAGTACCAATTAAAGTTTCCAAAATTAATTTGGCAAGCCTATCCTGAAAAAGAGTTCTTAACAGACAACCTAGCACATTTACTAACTATCAACACCCCTTTAATCTCAAAAAACAACAAAGTAAACTATAATACTTCACTACCTCTCTTAAAATCATTCTTCTCAACTGCAATAATCAATTCAATAGCCCATTCAACAGATGATTATGATCAATCAACACAAGAAACAATCAAACAATTCCTAAACATAGATTACAAATTCAAGAACAATCAAGTAAAATATCCAAATTACAAAGAACAGCTAGAAGAAAATGCAATAGTATCTTTCTCAGCAGGAAAAGATTCCTTACTCTCACTAGCAGCAGCACAAGAATTAGATCTAAACCCTGTTGGAGTCTACATAAATGATACTGTATCACCTACAGAAAACAAACTAAAACTAAAACATATGGAAAAAATATCAAACGAACATAAGATTCCAATCCATATTGTAAAAAATGAATTAGAAAAGTTAAATGACTTTGAAACCTGGGACACTGAAGAAACCTGTCTAGGTTACACCCACATGTTAACAGGATTCTCACTACTTGCTCTCCCTTTCTCACACTACTACAAAGCAAAGCACATAATAGTTGGCAACCAAGAAGACATGAACTTCTACTTTGTAAATAAAGAAGGCTACCGAACCTATCCAGCATATGATCAAACAAGAGAATGGATGCGACAGCAAAACATAATGCTATCCCTAATCACAAACAAAGAAGCAAAGCTATCCAGCTTAATCCAACCACTTACAAATATAGCAATAATGAGAGTACTCTTCAAAAGATATCCAGATTTTGCAAAATATGAAATATCCTGTGATTGTCTTGACGCTTCATTAGAATCCAGATGGTGTCATGAATGTTCAAAATGTGCAAGACTGGGTTTATTCTTAGTTGCAAACAACATCAATCCAAAAATAGCAAATCTCAAACCATTATTCAATAAAGAACACAAAAAGTTATACTGCCTTTTCCAAGGAAAGGAAGCAGACTGTTATGAAAAAAGTGAAGAAGCCAGAGACCAACAACTCTTAGCATTCTATTTAGCATACAAAAACAAAGCAAGAGGATATCTAATAGATCTATTCAAAAAACAATTCCTAGCAGAAGCACAAGAAAGAGAAGACCAATTAATCAACCACTTCTTCAAACTACACTCAATGAAAAATTTACCAAAGAACATAGTAAAACCATTAAAATCTATATATTCTGAAGAATTAAATAACATTTAACTTTGTTCATAAAACATAATATATAAAAAGAACAATTCATTAATAAAACAAATGTTTGATCTAGAACTAAAAAAAGTAATTGCAACAATAAAAAAAGAAAAACCAAAGACAATTCTAATCCAATTAGCAGATGGTCTAAAACCTGAAGCTACTAAAATAGTAGATCAATTAAAAAAACATACAAAAGCAAAGATAATCATATCTTTAGATTCTTGCTATGGTGCTTGTGACACTCCAAAAGAAAAATATGATTTAATAATTCATTTTGGACATAATGAGTTTCTATAAGAGTAACATTTATAAAAAAATAAATCTTAAAAAAATATATGAGTAATCTAGAAGTAGATAATATTGTTCTAAAAGTAGAAAGCACTGATGAAAAATCACATATTATTGTTAAATTCAATCCTTATTTAAAACTTACAACAGATGAAAAATACCCCACTATAGACTTATTCTTCCCTAGAGGATTAGGACTAAGAAATACCACCATCTATGACGATGAAATGCAAAAAAGCCAATCTTTCAAAATATCAGAGATAGAAACAGAAATACTAGACTTCCAAAAATTCTTACATTTCTCAAAACCAACCTGTAGGGTTCAAATAAAACATAAAAAAACAGTAGTAAATACTACCTGTAATCTAAAGGAAGCTCAAGATGAATTAAAAAGACTTGTCATTCAATCAAAAGACTTTAGAGAATTCAAAGAAGAGGATTTAATTGCAGTAAGTATGACAAACAAGGAATACTTTGAACAAAGTTGTGAAAGAAGAAGACTAGTTAGATCCAAATTCTGGCATGCATCAAGATGGAAAGCTACTGTCCATTTCACATTAAATCATGTAGTAACTGCCCATGGAGCAAAACCAGAAGGTTGGAGAGATACAAATGCAGCAATCTTAACTCCATTTAAACAATTAAAAAAATCCAACATAACATTCTATGGTGGTCATCCTGCAGATATCTTTTTTGTAGGATTTGTAAAACTACCCAAAGAAACAGAAATAATCTACAGAGAAAGAGGAGAAACCTGGGAAAAATATGTTGCCAGAATAGAACAAAGAATAAATGAAAAAGGATTCAAGGTAATGAAAGGAAGTGATAATGGCTGGGGAGTAAATTCTGAAGATGAAAATGCATGGTTAGAAAGAATTGGAAAAGACTGGCAAACATTTGTTAACCATATGTACACACCTTTTGGAAGAATTGAAAAACCATTACTAGAAAAAGATGATCCAGATACAGAAACCGCACCAGGATTTAGAGAAAAATTCCTAATTGCATTACATCACCATTATCCTATAATTTTTATCAAATACAAAAAAATTCTAAAGGCTTGGGATAGTTATTGGAGAATTAAAGGCCTATAATCGGAATATAGGGCATATAATACAATATTGGCAAAGGTGCCACACAAAGAAAAGCAACAGTCAATTCTGGTCTCTCTCTAGCAAACTTTAAACCTGCACTATAGGTGCTTTTAATACCATAAACAGCCAAATCTGTGCCCTTTCCTACATATTGCAACAAAGATTGAGCAAGGTTATAACTACCCGAAATAAGCCCCTTTCCTTCACTTTTGGGCAATATTCTCTCAATTAGAGCCTCTAAACTAAATTTCTTAGCCTCTGCTTTCTTTTCTTTAGCCATAATTCTCATTTTTACCATAACCTTTATAAGTATTTCCTTCAAAATATAGATTACAATGGAAGAAAAAAAACCAACAAAAGAAGAACAAATTGGTATCCATAAGGGTGCACTATCAGTATTAGCAATTGAACAACAAGAATTCTACAAACTATTACAAGTGGTTCAACAACAAATCGAAGCACATGTAAAAGCATTGAAAGAACTTGGTGTTGATCTTGAAGCTGAAGCCAGTAAAGCTGGTAAAGCTAAAAAAGATGACCTAGACACTAGATTAGGTTAAAAAAAGAAAAAAGCTACACTTGCAATTGCAGAGATGATAAAAGAAGATTCTATTTTTCCTATTATTAACACTAAAACCAAACAAAAGATTTGACCAATTCTCAAACAAGTTTCTCTAAATAATATATGACTAATAGCTTTATGTCCCTTAGCTGTACTATAAGTCTTAGCTAAAAAAGGAACATCAATCACATGTGAAGCTGCACTCCTTAAAGTACCCACTGCAAACACTTGAAAAATATTACTTACAAAGATCTTCAAAATCCAAAATAGTATATTAAATCCAGTTCCTAATCTAACCACAAACTTACTCTTCTTACCTTCATCAACAACCTTACCAATAAATAGAGTTATTAGACAAACTAATAAGGTAGCTACAGAACCATAAACTCCCATTGATAAATATCCACCAATAACTGCAAAAATAAACAAAGTCCAAAAAACATGTCCAGAAATAAATCCAATACCTTGTGCAAAGTAAATAAAGAAATACTTCAAATGATCTTTATCAAAAAAAGATTTTAAATTCAACTTCTCTCTAGCATAAACCTCTTTAGAAAATAACAAAGGAATAAAAGAAACAATCAAAATACATATAGCCACACCATAAAGAGCACCAAATCCAAAAAACTTAATCAAAAGCCCACCAACAATCGGACCTATAATAGAAGGTAAAATCAAACCAGTCTCTATAATCGCTGACTCCTTTCCAAAATCTCTCTTTCTTCCCTTTAAAACCGCATCAATATGAAATCCCATCCAAAAAAAAGCACCCTGTATTCCATAAAATATAGCAGCTGGAAAAAATAAGAAAGAATAATCTCTTAAAAAATAAATAAGAAAAATCATCCCTATAGTAAAAAATACACCAGTAATCATCGAATGTTTAGCACCAAACCTCATAATTACAAAAGTTGCAATATACTGAAAAAGGAAAAAAGACAAAATAAAAGCAAGATAGTAATAAATAACCCAATTCAAACTATAACTTAATTCTACAAACAAATACAAAGGAATAAAAATTCCAATCATAGAAAAAGATAAGGCCCTAGTAATCAAAAGAAAATAAATCTCAAACAATTCTCTTGTAAACAAAGACTTTAAATGATACTCTCTTGCTATATCCATACGCAATTAATAGAATAAAGATTTAAAAAACTATCTTAAAGCTGCAAGAGCATCTCTTCTAGAAGGATGCCTTAATCTCCACATGACTTTAACCTCAATCTGCCTTGCTCTCTCACGGGTAATCTCATGAACAGCACCACATTCATCTAAAGTATGAACAGCATAACCATTCAATCCTTTTCTTCTCCTAAAAATATCCACATCTCTTGTTCCTGATCTTCCCTCAGCATTCATAATCATTTCTAAATTGTCTAATACCATATCTAATCCTTTAGAAACTCTATCTTCATCCATAACTTCAACAGGATCAACAACCCCCCCATCTACAAGTCCATCACCCACCCTCATACCTTCCTCATTTTCACCATCAATAAAACTATCTAAAATCTGTGCAGCCATAGGAGCTTCTCTTACCTTTTCCAGCTTAGAAGATGTAATACCTGTAATATATAGCAATTCATCATCAGTGGGTTCTCTATCCATATTTCTCTTTAAATAATGCCTAGCATTTTCTAAAGTCCTTGCAGTTTCATGAATATGTACAGGAGCCCTAATCTCTCTACAACTCTGATCAATTCCTCTTTGAATAGCTTGCTTAATCCACCAAGTAGCATAAGTACTAATCTTAAACCCTTTTTTATAGTTAAACTTCTCAATAGCTTTATACAAACCCAAATTTCCCTCTTGAATCAAATCCATAAAATCTACTCCTCTCCCTTGAAATTTTCGTGCAATAGAAACAACTAATCTCAAATTACGATTAATCAAAATTCTTTGAGCCTCCTCTCTAACTCCCATACATCTCTCAGAGTATAAACTACCATAAAACTGCTCTTCATCTCTAGATAAAAGTGCATATCTTCCTATCTGCTTTAGATATTGTTCTAAATGTCTAGGGTTATCTCTATATCCTGGTGTTTTCATAAAAAGAAAAATTAAGAATAAGCTTAAAAAACTACCTAAAGCACAGTAGCTTTGACAATCACTACATCTTCAAGTGGTTTATCATTAGAATCCTTCTCAACCTTAGCCATAGCATCCACAACATCCATTCCTTCAACTACCTCTCCAAAAACAGGATGAGCACTATCTAAATAATTATTATCCACTAAGTTAATAAAAAACTGAGAACTACCTGTATTTGGTCCTGCATTTGCCATAGCTATTGTACCTCTATTATTTGCATTATCAGAAGTAAATTCATCTTCTATCTTAGGAATACTAGAATCTCCATAACCAGTTCCAGTAGGATCCCCACCTTGGATCATAAATCCATCAATAATCCTATGAAAAATTACTCCATCATATACTCCTTCATTTACCAAATTAACAAAATTACCAGTAGTTATTGGCATATCATCTGCCAATTGAATAACAATATCACCTTGATTTGTTTCAAGTTTAACTTTCATTGTCTCTCCTCCATGATTTACAAAATAAACAATTCCTAAAAAAATTGCAATTACAACCAAAATGTAAATCCATGTTTTTGATTTCATAAGTTTTCACAAAGAATTAGAATTTATAAAGATTCCGCCGAGGCTGGGAATTAGACCACTAAGGCGTATATTTGGGTATACCTGAGGAACTATATACGATTATTTCTTTTAAACACAAATGGTATATGACTCAAAAAGAATATATGCACAAGGGAAGAAGAATTATTACAAAAACACACTGAAGCACTTAGAAGAGGCAGATATAAGTGATAGGAACAAAGAACTCATTCTTGAGTTTGCAGATAACCTGTTCAGTAGAGGTGTTGGAGACTTAAGGATTGGAAAATTAATCTCTCAACTTAAGTTCATTGCAATAATGCTTTGTGTGGATTTTGATAAGTTATGCAAGAAGGATGTCATTACATTACTTGCAAAGATAGAAAACAACACTAAACAGAAACCAAATACCAAAGCAGATTACAGGAGAACTCTTAAACAATTCTACCGATGGTTCGAGGATGAGGATAACAGGCTGATTAGGTGTGATGAAGAAACAAGATTGGAACTCAACAAGCTATACAAGTTTATCTTTAGTGTGAGAAGTAGAGAAATAATTGAACCAATAGACCCTTCAACAATCTTAACAGAAGAAGACATTGAATTGGTAATTCAACAGACTCAAAACATCAAAACTAGAGCTTTGTTAAAGTTCCTACACGAAACTGGAGTTAGAGCTGGTGAGTTGTTAAACATTAAAATAAAGGACATAAGACAGGATAAACTATCTGCAAGTGTGATTGTTGATGGAAAGACAGGAATGAGACAGATATTCGTAACTCAGTCAGTTCCATACCTTACTAGATGGTTAGATATCCATCCATATAAGAACAATCCAGAAAGTTATGTGTGGGTTGGAGAAAGTAGACATAAACAACAAAAGTTTAAACCACTTATGCACAAAGGAACACAAAAACTAATTAACAGAGTGTTTGAGAAGTCTAGTTTAGATAAAAAACACAATCTCCACTGGTTTAGACACAGCAGAGCCACCCTACTTGCTCCTCATCTAACAGAAGCATTGCTGTGTAAATATCTTGGCTGGTCGATTGGTTCAAGACAGGTCAAAAGGTATGTTCATTTGTGTAATGAACAGCTTGAAGATGCATTCCTAAAGATGAATGGACTTAAGAAAAAGGAAGAAGAAAAGAATGTACCAGTTGCTTGTGGATGTGGAAGTATAAATGAGTATAATGCAAAATACTGCTACAAATGTGGACGACCATTATCTGTTGAGATTGCAATCCAGGACGATGAAATGAAAAACAAAGAGATTGACAAAACCATGCAAGTTATGATGGAAATAATGCAGAATCCTAAGCTCCTTGAAAAGTTTAAGGAGTTCAAAAAGGATAAGGAGGAATAAAAAATGAAAAGAAAAAAAGATGAATTTGAAATAATAGTTGGCAATAAATTGGATTATTAGCCTTAGGTGATGATTTACACATGAGGATGAGGATTAAGGATATACCTACCTTAATTTGTAAACAGAGTGATAGCAAAAGTTTTTAAATAATTATTTAAGTTGATTTTTTATGGTTAAAGAGTGTATTCTATGTAATAGTGAAGATAAGTATCATGCTAAGGGACTCTGTAAACCTTGTTATGATAAGAAAAGAGCAAAGAAACCAGAAATAAAAGTAAGAAGAAAGAAACAAAGGCAAACAGAAGAGTTTAAACAGAAAAGAAGAAAATATAGACAAAGAGAAGAAGTAAAAGAAAAAGCAAGAAAATACCACCAAAGACCTGAAGTAAGGGAACGTATGAATGAACATCAAAGAAATTACAGAGCTAATCCTAATAATCAAGAAAAAATAAGAGCCTATAACCAGAGACCTGAAACTAAAGCCAGAAACAAAATATATCAAAGATTCTACCAATCAACAGATGAGTACAAAGCTAAAAGAAAATCCTATAGAGAACAACCAGAAATCAAAGCAAGGAGAGATAAGTACATTAAAAGATATAGATTAAAGCCTAAAGTAATTCAAAGAATAAAAGAGTATAATAAGAGCAAAGAAGTGAAGGAACGAGCAAAGATATATGAAAAACAACCAAGAGTTATTAGGTTAAGAGAGGCATATAGAAAGTCAGAAAAAGGAAGGATGGTTGATATCAAATCTCATTCTAAAAGAAGATTAAGATTAAGAGGACATATATCTCCTTCAGGAATATCTGTAAAAGTTCAAAAGCTTATCAAGGAGAGAGATAAAAATTGTGTTTATTGTGGAAGTAATGAAAAATTAGGTATAGACCATATTGTCGCTGTTGCTAAAGGGGGAACAAATACATATAACAATCTAGTCTTAGCTTGTAATAAGTGTAATATGTTCAAGAAAACTAAAAATGTCTATGAATGGTGTGAAGAAGTGGATATTCCAGTACCCCCTATAGTAGAAGAGCTTCTAAACAAAGAAAGAGAACAAAAGAAATTAATTATCTAATTCCAAACCTTTATAATATATATTTAGTTTTTATTTAATTAAATATGGCTTATTATATTGACGATAGAGGCTATCCTAGAGATAGATATGATGGACAGCTAATCCACAGGAAAGTAGCTTATAGGATGTATAAAAGAACTCCTCATTTGCATGATAGACCATTCAGAGATTATGTCATCCATCACAGGAATGGAAGAAAGAAAGATTTTAGAGAATCCAATTTAGAAATTCTGACAAGAGAAGAACATAGAGGGAGACATGGGTATTGGACGGATAAGGATATTTGGGATGTTGTTAAGTTTGGAGCTGTTGCAGCTGCTTTTCTTTTCTTTTGCACAATTTTTGGTTTATCTTACACAGGAGAGATACCATTAGGTTTAATCGTTGAGGATATATTTAAACCAGCTCCAGAACCAACTCCTGCTCCAACTCCTTCTAATTGTGCAGATGTATGTAGTGCTAAAGGATTGGAAGGTGGAGAGTGTATGGATGGCTATTGTGTCTGTCATGGTGGTGGGACAGGTTTTGAACCTTGTTGATTAAGTAAACCTTATAAAATCATTTAACTTTCTAAATATTATGACTTTTATAAATAAACTTATGACTTTTTGGTCAAAAGTATCTTCTTTGATTATATTGGGAGGGTGGATATATGCAATATATTCATTTATTACAGAAGATATTATACCTTTTAATGAACCAATTTTTACAATTATTTATTATGGACTTTTGGTTCTCTAACCTTATTATTTGCAATTTATTTTTATTAAGATTAAAGTAAAAACTTATAAAATCCTTTAACTTCTAAAAATCATATGAAAAAGACAAGTGGCTTAGCAATTGCCAGTTTAATCTTTGGAATTTTATCTATACTATTCTTCTGGTTTCCACTAATAGGATTTATTTTTCCAATTCTCGCATTTACTTGTGGTGCAATATCTTTGATTTCAATAAGCAAAAATAGTAAGCTTAAAGGCAAGGGAATTAATATTGCAGGGATAGTTTTAGGGATTATAGGACTATTTATTGCAATAATCGTAGTTATAATTATATTTAGTTTACCAGATGGTGATTTAGATAGCAATGATTCTATAACAAAAGTTGAAACAGATTTAGAAACTGAATCAGAAGAAGAAACTGCTGAATCTGTAATAATCACTGCCCCAGATACTAATGAAGTATTGTTTAATCTTGATAATATAAAAGAAACTGAAGGAGATTGCTCTAAAGTTAAAAGCTTAGGGGCTTATGGAGTAGTAATATCAGAAAATTGTAAAGGTGTAGTTAGTTATGATGTAAGTAATTATTGTCAATTAGGGAATAGAGTTGGAGAAAATTCTAATTATTATTATTGTAGACCTGCAAGACAGATAAAATGTACAGAAATAGATTCAAATGGAGTAGTTGAAGATGTTAACTATTATACTTATACAAGAGTTCTTAGTTGTGAGAATGGAACTGAACAATTATTTGATATTATTGTAGAATAACTAATCACCAACTACTCATAACCTTTATATATCATAAAAATATTAGAAATAATATGGCTAAAAAGAAAAAAGAGGGATATTCCTTAAAAACAAAAATAATTATAGGAATTATTACTGGGATTTTCTTTTTGACATTACTGATAGCCTATCCTTTGGGAGCTACAGGATTATTTCTTACATTATTTCTTATTGTTGGAGCAATTATCGCTTTTATGCTTTATTTCCTTCCGACCTACTTTGCAATTAAAAATAAAAAGACCAATGCTTTGGTTATATTTTTGATTAATCTAATATTTGGTTGGTCAATTATAGGATGGCTAATTGCTTTAAATATGGCTATGAAACACCATCATGGGATGAAAACATAAAAAATAATTAATAACTCAAAAACTTTATATATTTCAATATATTTCTTATTTCTATGAAAAAAGCAATTCTAATACTAATCCTTTTACTTGTTTCTGTTTCAGCTTGTACAGAACTAAGTGAGATAAATGTTGACACAAATGATGCAGATCCTAATTTAGAAGTGGTTGAAGTTGAAGAAGAACCAAAAATTGTATGTGGAGATGGCAAATGTGATAAAACAGAAAGTCATAACTCTTGTTCTCAAGATTGTGAATGGGAGGATATTTCAGATTTAGCCCTAGATATTGATAATTTACCAGAAGGTTTTGAAGTTGTTACCAGAGGACCAAGAGATAAAACTGATGTAAGTGCAGAATCCATTAATAGTGGATGGGAAGGAGGATATTATGCTTCATTTGTAAAAGAGGGTATGACTACTCTAGAACAATATATCTCAATCTACCCTAAAGAAACAATCTCTCAAACATTAGATACTTCAAAGGGTTTGCTTGCAACAGGAGAAGTACTAGATGAAGAAGAAAATTCCAAATATACCTATACTCAATTATCAAATCCTAATCTGGGTGATGAAAGTATCTTATTTAAAATGACAAGGGAAAATTATGATTGGGATAATAAAATTTCTTACTATGTATTAGAATTCTACAAGGATAATGTGTATATGGCATTTTATACTACAGATTATGAATTACTAAAAGGTATAGGGGAGATAGCTGAAAAAAAGATTTAATTCTTTTTTCTTTTTTAATCCCAACTACTCAAAAACCTTATAAAATCCTTTAACTTTCTTAGATATATGAAAAAAATATTGATTATTCTGTTCTTAATAGGATTATTAGTTGTTTCAGGATGTTCTGAAAACAAATGCGGTAAATTATCCTTATGTTCTAATGACAATAAGGAGGAGATTGTTAAAGAATTAAATGAAGAATTACTTACGGACAAGGTAGATGACGGAACTCCACCTATACCTTGTAAAGTTAATACATTCAATTGTGCTGACTTTGAAACACAAGCAGAGGCTCAAGAAATGATGGAATATTGTGGTGGAGCAGAAAACGATGTGCATTATTTGGATGGGGACGATGATGGTAAGGCTTGTGAGACTTTGCCATAACCATAAGATTTAAAATAATTTAGATACATTTTCGCAATGGAAAATTATATATATATAGTTTCTGTTTAATATTACTAAATTTTTAAAGGAGGATGATTGTTATGAAAAAAGGATTAAAATTTTTGATGGTTTTCTTTGTTCTAACCATATTAACAACAAGTATAGTTAGTGCTGGTTTTTTTGATATCTTTAAGCGTTCTAATCAAGTAGAACCTGAGCAAAATGAAAAAGGTTTTTTTGCAAAATTACTTGGTTTTTTTAGAAGCCCAGAAGAACAAAATCAACAGCAAGAAGTATTAGAAGCTGGAGAACCAATACTTAACCAAGAACTTGTAGAACAAGTTTCTGGGGGAGGAGCTACAGACCAAGAAGTGTTAGAACCTGGAGAGTTTGCTTTAAATGAGGAAGTAATAGGGCAGGTAGAGTCTGAATGTACAGAAAGTCTTTTTTTAATGGTTGATGAAATTTATGAATATGCTGAAGAGTCAATACAACTTGTAGAAATAGACTCAAATTCTGCAACCATTGAGGTTAATGGAGTTACTAAAACACTTAATTTAAATGAAAAAGCAACCATTGAGGATTTGACAATTACATTAGATAAAACATTTGTTAGAACTGATGAAACACAGAACGGCGCCAATTTGTTAGTTGATTGTATTGATGGTGCTGGTGCACCAACTAAAGTAGAAAATATATTGGATATTGAATCTGAAGCAAATCAAGTTATAGAAACAGTGAATTGTGGAGAAGAGGTTTTCTTTTACATAAAAGAAACTGTTCTTTATGATGGTCATGATGTAACTTTAGAAGAAGTAACAAGTGGAAAAGCAGTTATTTATGTAGGAGAAGAAGGAGTGATATTCAATGAAGGAGATACAGAAACTTTAGAGGGTGTGGAGATTACATTGAACAAAGCTTTTCACAGAACACAAACAAGTGAAAGTAGTGCTACAATAACTATTTCTTGTTAATTCTTTTTTTTCTTTTTTCTTTTATTTAATTTCTAATCACCAACTGGTATAATCAACATTACCATAACTCTCATCTAACCTATCATTATTTACAAAGAACCAAGCAGATTCTTTATCTTTAACATATTTCACAGCTAAAGCAAGAGCATCTGGATAATCATCATGTTTGTTTGGAGGATGAAATATCTTCAGGTTTCCACTATCTGAATACTCATATTGAAGGTCTTTAAGTTGACTTATCAGTTCAGGATGTCTTGGTAGAATTAGCTGTCTATTCTCCAAAAGAGTTCTAAGATTGGAATAAATATCTTTCTTAGATTTATTAGTAAAAGTTAATCCCTCAACTTTTTTAATTAAAGATGTATTGAACTCTTTAATTAAGAAATCTGTCAACCCTCCTCCAACGGCACTTTCATCGAGAACAATCTTCTTGAAATGAAATAGTTTATCCATTCGTTTGATATAATCTAATTGTGTATCTAAAGATGCTTTATCAATAGAGCCTATGAAAACAATCCTATTCTCTTCTTTTTTTCTTTGAACTACAATTAAAACACTTTTATCCATACCAAATCTTCCAACATCATACCCTGCATAGAATGTACCACTCTCAACATTAGAAACCTCACTCAGTAGGGGATAATCTTGAACATTGTTATTAATTAGCTCCGAACCGAAATAGGATGAAGCTTCTTCTATAAATAAAGCTTCATATTCTTGAGCAAAGCTCAAGGAATCCATCTCCATCCGTTTCTTGTCAATAAATTCCCGAGTTATTAATCCGTTTCTAACTCCTTCAACATAAGAATAATTATGAACGTGATAATCTTTATCTAAGAAACTACGATAGAAATGTCCTTGCTTACCTTGAGGTGTTGATAGCTTAATGAATTTAAAATCCTTCTTAGTTGCAACAAACGGACTAATAACTTCATCTACTACTTGGTCTGGAATAAACTGAGCTTCATCAATAATGCAAATTTCAGCTGCATATCCTCTCAAACTCTGACCTTCAAAACTACAAGGGAGATTTAATATTCTTGATCTATTTGCAAGGATTGTTTGTTCCATTGACTCTTGTTTGAGTCCCTTTCTGAATTCAGGGACTCTGTGAAGGAAATCTAAGACTTTAATGTAGATTTCCTTCGATTGTCGTTCGGACTTTGAAATTATAATTATAGTTATATCTGGATTCAAGACAGCAGCCAAACAGGCGAACAAGGCAGTGCAGGTTGATTTACCAATTTGTCGGCTCCAACAAGCTAAGATATACTTGTGTTCAAAGCAATCACTAATAAAATCTAACTGATATGGAAATGGTTCAAAACCCATACATTGTTTAGCAAGTTCTTTCAATCTTTCTTTATTCACTTTCATCTTTTGTAGTATTGCCATCAAACAACCGTATAATTAATCTAAGGAGGCCAAAGAGGAGGAGATGTTCAAATCCCCCCTGTCAAAAAAATAGCAATATTTCTACAAGATTAAAAAATTGGATGTCCCTTGTTTATGAGGTTGTAGATACTTCTTTTTCGTGGAATTATTTTATAACTGATTCCATTCTTAAGTTTCAAATTTTCAGTGTGTTTAACCTCAAAGGTGCATTTTGGACAGATAGCCTCTAGAATAATTGATGTTTCACCACCCATCACATCTTCACGAAATGTATCTCCATATATATCTAATTTAGAACCACATTTTCTACAAACACCTTTTAAATCTACCTCAGTCACTGCTTCTTTCTCTAATCTTTTTCTTTCCTCTTGTATATCCTTTACATATTGTTTCTTCTCCTCACTTTCTATGTTATGTTTCTTTAACTTATATCTGGATAATTCCTGTTGCCTTCTGTTGTTCTCATTCAACTGGTCTTCTAATTCTTTTATTCTTGCGTCTACTTTCACTTTTTCTTCATTCATTACCTTCTTTGTTATGTATTTTTTCATCTTGTTCTGCCTCCACAGATATTGTATTTTCTTCTAAGAACTCTTTTAGAGAGCTCCATTCTTTTGTCACATCTAAATTCAAATTTATGTTCTTCTTGCCATGATTTAGCTCTATTAACTGCATGTATGCCTTAGCTAATGCTATCTTCTCACTTGTTGTTTTGCAACTATCTTGAGCTTTCTTGAGATACTCACAAGTATACATTATAGAATATTCTCTGTCTTGTACCCATTGAACTAACTCTTCAAAGTTCTCATCTGTAATCCCTTTCTGCTTTAACCATCTAAACTTCTGAGCAATGTTCTTCTTCTGCGATTTAACACGTCCTCCTATTGCTCCTGCCTCTTTTGCAGTAATTTGGTGCTTTTTACCAGCTTTGAACTGATGCTTTTTACTTGGAAATTCCCCCATTTTCTCTATTATCATACAAAGTCTTAGTTTAGTTTGTCCCCTATAGTAAATCAGTAAACAAACTAACTTTCAGTTAGTTAGTTTGTGTTTTTACTGATTACAAAACTATAGCCTTAGTTTACGTAGTTTACTCACTTAGTTTACTGTAAACTAACTCTTGTCTTCAGTCGATAAATTTACCTCCTTAGATTGATATAATCCACGCTTTAGTTTACTGATATCTCCATCTTGAACCATCCTCTTTAGCGTAGAATAAATAGTATTTTTCTTGTGTCCTAGTTTATACATGGAGTTTAGAGTAAACTTCGTTGCAAATTCCTTAATATCTTCCTCTTCTATCCAATTTAGTATGTCTAACTTACAATCCTCAATAGCATCTTGCTCAGCAGTTTCCTTTGAATAAACTAATTTTAAACCATCTCTATCAGTGTTTACAACATCAAAGGCAAAGTTTGGAACATCTTGCATGTTAACATGTCTATTCTTCTCAATCCCAACATAAACTCTATTGACATACTTATGATAAGCACTAAACATCAAAACAACATCAGAAAATGCAGCGAAGTCTCCAGAACCTCTTAGTTTTGTCATACTAAGATGTCTTCCAGTAGTTTTAACAGTGTGATGCAATATAACAAAAGCCAAATCTGAATAATCTTTAAAGATATTCTTCAAGTTATCAAAAACAGCTCTAACATCGGAGGATTTATCTTCAACACCCTGCATACACCTCACCATACTATCAATAACAATTAATCTCGGCTTATGTTTCTCAATGAGATACCTTAATTTCTTACTCCCTCCAGGTGTATCTAGTGTAACATTGTTAAATATTGAAAAAACAATATCATTCAGCTCAATTTCAGTACCATCCAAACCAAAACCATGCAATAACATCTTCATCCTAACTGGAACTGTAACATTTCCGTTCTCTTCATCAACATACAACACCTTACAAGGCTCAACTTTGTATTTATCCAAGAAATCATACCCTCTTGAACAACATATTGCCATATTCATAACAGCCCAACTCTTGTAAGCTCCTGCAGTACCTCCTATTATTGTAATTCCACTTTGAGGAACTAAATTCTTTATCCTCCATTCAATCTCTGGAACACCTTTAATCATCATATCCCTTAGCGAACTAACTTCTAAATCAGAAAACTCAGTTTGTAGCTTTGAGTAATCTTCATTCTTATAATTATAAGCACTTTCTATTACTTTCTTCAACTCATATTCAGAAAGAGGAGGACTATTCTTTTGATTGATACTATCCAATGTTTGATATGTCTCTTCAGGTGTAAGGTCTTTAGTTCTAAAGCTACATGCCAATTTAAACATACTATCATTTCTCATCCCAGATTCAACACCATCTAGAATAACTTCCTTACCTAATCTTTCAGAACTATAGTATTTATTAAATAAATTATCTATATATTCTTTATCTAACTCAGCAATCTCAACATCTTTAGATACTTCATATATCCTACCAGAAGGATGTATTGAATTAGGAGCAACAACATAAGAACCATTAGATTGTATCTCTCCCAAGTGTTCGCTTCCATCATTCAACACCTTTTTCTTCAAGAAATCAAGACACCAGTAGTAGTAATGGTAACCCTTTGCTGTTTTTACAGAAAATGTCTCAGGTAGTTTCTCTTTAACGATTTCATTCAACCTTTTAGTATCTGCATCAATTACAATAAGACCATTACCACAAATTAACCCATAATTCTTACCTTCTTCAATGTGTTTGGTTAATTTTGGATTAGAAAATGAATAATTAACATCTTTATTCCATCCTTCCTCAAGAGCAGATTTATTCTTATATTTCAATAAGATAAACCTCAAATCATCTCTTTGTAATTGATTAGATATCTTCATTTTACAATACCCAACTGCTCCTTCACCATTCTTAGAATCTTTTTCAGTTCCTTGTCAGTATATCCTATTAGTTCATAATCTCTCATAGGGCTATGAAAATGACAATGAGCACCTCTGTGTCCATAACCTTGTCCATGACGATGCCATGTTTGGCAGAAACAACACCAGAATGTAATTTGATTATAGTCTTCGTCAATAAATGCCTTAACTTGTGGTATTTCCTTTTTCTTCATTTTTATCTCCCTTCTGCTTTGCAGAACATTTATACACCAAATGCCCAAGATAGACAGGTGTTTTGTGTTCAGGTTTATCATCACTCAACCTGAATTTAGTAAACTCATTGGTCTGTATCCACATCATTGGGGAATTTCCATAACATAGATACATCCCACAGAGTTTATCATTGTTAAAATTAGAAGCAACCAATGTTGCTCGAATATACATAGGAATCTTTTCTTGTTTAATCCCTCTTCTAACAACTTTGTATTTGCCTTTTTGCTCTAATTCAATTTGGCAAGGTGTAGATACACCAAGAATTTCATGTGCTTCTCTTAATTGAATACCATGTTTGTCTTTCTCAAAGGTTATCCAATCTGTTTTCTTTATTTCTTTCATAATTTATTTCCTTGTGACTTCTCAGCCACACCAATTATCTCTTTTGTATATGTCTTAATTGCCCCAAAGGACTAATGTTGCTAATTGATCTGTTTGTTCTGACCAGTGCACTGTCACAACGGCTGATGAAGTATTATATTCAACAGATGGTACTGATGTTAAAACTGCACTAACTTTGTTTGAAGAAACATGAGCTGATTGAATATTCTCGAATTTTCTACTCCGATAAGATTCTCCATCTGATACAGTCAATACTACTATTTCACATTTTGGTTGTGCTGTCTCGATTGTCCTTGTTATTGTTGCTGCTACCATTTTTCATTTCCTCCTATAATTTTTTTGAAATAGAACTCTCTAATCTTCCTGATTTCAGGAGAAAAGCTCTTTTCAATATTTTCATCCAATTGTGTTAGTTTCATCTTCTACCTCACAATTCATAAGAACAATTCTTGCCCATTCAGAAAAACTTCTAAATCTCTGCTTCCTCATATTGTTAAGGATTAATTCCTTTTCATCCTCAGTTGTTCTAAACTGCAAGTATGTTTCTTTTTTCATAGTGCATATAATGTGACATTTTATAGTTAAAATATGGGGTGTGCCCTTTTTGAAAGGGTATACCCTAATAGAAAGGTTTATATAGCTGTAATGCTTTATACATTACAAGATGGTTATGAAGAAATATAAAAACAAAGGACGGCATGAGGGAAAGCAAAAGTTCTTTGTATATGTTCCTATAGAGTGGCTTAGAGCTTTACAATGGGTTAAAAATCCTACTCAAGATGAGGTTACAATGGAACTATTAGTTAAGGCAGATGAAAATCAGATTATATTAAGAAAACCAGAAGATGAAAAAGTTGGAGAAGTTCAGTTCAGGCTAAATTTACATCATTTAAAGGGCGCAAGGCTCAAAAAAGATAGTGATTGGAAATACTATGCAACAAAAGAAGGTCTAAGAATAAACGCAAGAACAAATTGGAAAAAAATTCCATTAATAAAAAACAAAAAGGATATTATAAAACTTGAAGAATTAGCCAAAATAGACACAGAATTGATTAACATAAGGAATAAAGCCACAGATATGGTAAAAAGTTCTCCAGAACTTAAAAAATTAGGTAGGAAAAAGGTAAGTTACGAAAAGAAATTCAGAACAAAGTTAAACAAGGTAAAGAAATCCTCTGCATTCTTAAAAATGACAAAAACAAAGGAATATAAAGAAATGAAAGAGGAAGAATCAAAATTAAGAAGGGCAAATAAAGAATATAATGAACAATTTGAAATTCCTAAGGAATTAAAAAAAGAAAGAGACCAACTGATTGCAAAAAAAGATAAAATAGTATCAGATTGGAGGAAAAAGAAAAAACCAAAGATAAACAAAAACAAGGAGGCTAAGAAGAAATAGTCAAGATAGACGCCATAAAGGTATTACGCCGAGGCTGGGATTCGAACCCAGATATCCAAAGGAAACAGGCTATCTAGTCTTGAAAAGAACTTCTTTCCAGGCTTACACTTATCTTTCAACCTAGAAAGACAATCTGCGCAGTACCAGATTGTGCCACCTCGGCATAAAGAGTCAGATTACAAGGTATTTTATAAATTTAACGATTTCTGTAACTTAATAGTCTTTTCTCTATGAAAAAAACCAATTTTGTCATAAAATAACTTTCGATCTTTCTTCTTCAATATGCAAATAATATAAACTATAGAATGATTACTCCTTTTAGGACAATATTGATAAAATTTATGATTTATTCCACAATCAAATAACAAATTAGAAAGTTTTTCCATCCCACTTTTATTTATTGTTTGAACCTTAATATGATTTTTTCCAACATATGCCTCTCCTGAAAAGAAAGCACTTATCCAATATTCTTTAGCATTTGGAATTAAAAATAATTCCTCAGGTAAATCCCACTTTTCTAATCCAAAATTAGAATAAGAAATAATATCCTCAACAATCACTTTTGAAGTCAACCTAGCATTAAAAGATCCTTTCTCAATAAAAACAGAAGGACATTTATCATATAATTCTTCCATTAATTCACAATAAACTTGTAGCATATAGGCATCATCTGGAAAAAATCTTATCTCATAATTAGAAGAATCTCTCCTTATTTGTATATTGCCATCACCAGCAAGGAAACCACAAATAATTGCTTTCTTAATCAAACTAGAAGGATCTTTCTTTATTCTCTCTCTTTGTTTTATAAAGCAATTTTCCCACCTAGCTAAAGCTACTTTCTTATTTCTTTCAGAAATGTCCATAATACATCACTAGAACCAACATTTAAAAAAGTTATCCTAAAAAAATTAAAAATCTTTTCATAATTTAGAAGCAGCTAGACCTCTTCTATACTGTTTAGCATAAGCCTCACTAGGATCTCCTACCATTTCTCTATATCCCCTTGCAATTTCTTCTCCATCAGGAGAAAATTCAGCCAACCTATCAAGAATTCCATCTACACCTCCAGTTCTAGCAGCTTCAAGACTTCCTCTTGGTCCCCTAAATCTTTCTTCTCTTCCCTGATATCCATCAACAAACCCAGCAAAGCCAATTGTTCTCTCAATCTCACTTCTTCTAGCAGGAACTTCATCTTTAACATAAAGAGGATCATCTCTACCTGCCTTCGAAAATTCAGGAACTCTCTGCAACTCATTAGCCCTCACAAAAGCCCCAAAAACATCATCCTTCAATCCCATAAATAAAAAAAGAAATCTTCCCTTTAAAAATTTTATTCATAACGAAGTGCATCAACTGGCTGCATTTTAGAAGCTTGTTTAGCTGGTAATACTCCAGATAATACTCCTACAACAAAAGAAAATGTTAAAGCACCAACTATTAACCACCAAGTTATATCTGCTTGAAAATAATCAATACCTAAAGCAACACCTGCAACCTTAGAAACAATTAAACTCATTAAAGCACCAACTATTACACCTACACCACCACCAACCAAACCATACATCCCCGACTCCAATAAAAATATCATCATAATATCACTGTTCCTTCCACCAATAGATTTCATAATACCAATCTCTTTGGTTCTTTCAAGTACAGCAGTATACATAGTATTCATAATCCCAACCCCACCAACTAAAAGTGAAATAGCAGCAATACCAATTAACACAGCACTAATAATATTCAACACAACACCAACCTGTTCTAAAATCTGTTCAAAAGTTTGTACTTGAAAACTTTCAGCACCTTCATCTTCATCTCTAAAATCTCTCAACTCTTCCTCAATTCTCTCAGCAACAACACTTGGCTCTTCACCATCATCAATCTTCACCATTATCCCATAAATATCATCACCAGTATCAAATATCTCCTTAGCTGTATCAATAGGAATTATAATTTGAGTATCATCTTGAGCATTACCAATCTTATCAACAACCCCTACAACTTTAAATTTAATTCCTTCAATGAAAATTTTGTCTCTTGCCTCTACAGGCTTTTCAAAAAAATCATCCATATAAAGATTATATCCTACAACTGCAGAATAAGTATCACCTGCTTCTATATCTCTTCCTTCTAATATCTCAAAAGATTGAATATCTTCAACAACTTTAGCAGTTTCATCTGTAGGAAATCCACTAACCCAAGTTGTTTTAGTTTCATCATCAAACTCTACTAAAGCTAATCTAGAAATCATTCCTGCTGCAACATCAACCCCTCTGACCCCTTGTACAGCATCTAAGTCATCATAAGTTATTGGATTCGAGGCTAACCCTGCTGCAAAAGCACTACCTGCTGCATCACCACCAGCACTAATCACTATTTTATCTGTACCTAACTCTTCAAACTGCTCAGTTATAGCCTTCTCCATACCTTGACCAACTGCAATCAAAGCAACAACAGTTGCAATACCAATAAAAATACCAATTACAGTTAACCAACTTCTTAGTTTTCTAGTTACAATACTCCTTAAAGCTAACTTAGCATAATCCTTAATCATCTTTTTTTCTTAAAGAGTTTTTTCAACCTTTTCCTAAATATTATTCCTATAACAGCCAACACTATAACAATAGATACAATCCAACCAACACTTAATGCGCCATTACCAAGATTATATATTGTAAACTCTGGTGTAAAGCTCTGTTCATATCTCTGGTTATTTGAATCTCTAAAACTTAAAGTTATAGGCAATTCAACATTATCACTTAATGTTCTCAAATCTAACAAGAAAGTAGCTGATTCATCATCATCAGAATCAATATCTCCCAAATAAAGAATATCCTCCGAAAGAATCTCATAATCCTCACTCTCTTCTAATTGAATAGTCATAAACTTAACTTGTGATAAGCCAGTATTCACAATATTCAAAGTTACATCACCAGTTCCACCTCTTCCTTTTATCTCACTCTCTTTTATTTCAAGATGAAACTCAGGAACACTACCAATAACCATTCCAATCAAATCATTTCTAACGTATAAATTTCCTAATTCATCATAGTACTGTATTTCAAATGAAACTTTATACACTCCAGCATCTGCATCAGGTAATGCAATAATATCAAACACTACATTTTCATAATCGCCAGAACCAATAGAAGCAACATGTTTCTCAGCAGTAGAACCAATAGGAGCAAAAGGCACACTACTTGCATTTAATAACAGTTTAATAGAAACATCTTCCATAGTATATCCTGCAGAATTCTCAACAACAACATTCATCTTACCTATTTCCCCAGGTTCCAAAATTCCAGGAATATTTTCAACACCTGAACTCTCAACAGCAATACTTGTTGCAGAAACAATCCTATTAACCCTCTGAACATAAATTGTAAAATCTTCACTCACTCTTGCATTCTGTACCTCGGAATAATAGTCTAAACTAAAACTATAAAACCCATCATCCACATTTGCATTAACACTTATAGGGACAACAAACTCAACCATTTCTCCAGAAGCCAAACTATCAATTTCAATAGTATTCTCTAAAAATTCGTCTAAAAAGAAGGGGAAGGTTTCAACAATAGTAAATTCCAAATCATTTACTATTTCATCTTGTAAATTAGTTATTTCAAAATGCAAATCAGAAGTCTCTCCAGGTTGAACTGGTGAAGGATCATACTTAACCAAATCCAGTCTAAACTCCTCTGTTTTTGTTATAACTGTTTGTACAGCAGATACACTACCTACCATCAATAAAATCATCACAATAAATAATATTTTTTTCATTTTACTTCCCTCCTTTTACAACTTGACCATCTTTCAAAAAGATTTGTCTTTCAGCCAAGTTTGCAACATTTTTATCATGTGTGACCATAATTATAGTTCTTTTTTCTTTTTTATGTAAATCAATTAACAACTGCATTACCTCTTTTCCAGTTTTTGAATCTAGATTACCAGTAGGTTCATCAGCTAATATAACTTCCGGATCATTTGCCAAAGCTCTAGCAATTGCAACTCTCTGCATTTCTCCACCAGACAACTCAGTAGGTTTGTGAAACCTCCTCTCACCCAGTCCCACCCTAGTTAACAACATTTCTGCCCTTTTAATTCTTTTATCTTCACTAACTCCTTGGAACATCATAGGAATTTGAACATTCTGCATAGCTGTTAAAGTATTTAACAAATTAAATCTCTGAAATACAAACCCTATCTTCTTCCCTCTAATCTGAGCAAGGTCTGATTCATCCAAATTGGAAATATCTTTATTATCTAAAAAAACATGTCCTTTTGTTGGCAGATCTAAACAACCTACCAAAAACATAGCCGTACTCTTCCCAGAACCAGAAGGACCTTGAATAGAAACAAACTCCCCTTTTCTCACAGTTAAATTAATTCCTCTTAAAGCATGAACCGGAACTTCTCCCATGATATAAGTCTTCCACACCTCTTTTAATTCAATAATTTTACTCATTAAGTAGATAGCTACTTTAATTATTTATAAATATTTGCTATATACTAATTTTATAATACAAAAGATTAAATAATTTTAATCATCCCAATAAAACATGAGCCGACAATTAAGAATAATTTGGTTATTATTTTCAATCTCAATAATTTCAACAGTATTACACAATTTCTTCTATGCTATATTTAAGTTTGAAGATGCAATCTTTTTTATTCTCTCAATTTTATGTTTCTTTATCTTAATTGGCTACTTAATTTACAATATCTACACAAAAATTACTAAAAAACAACCAAAAGATCTTTGGATTGTGGGTTTTGTAGGAATAGTTTTAGCCATTTTATTTTTAATTGTAGGAGTTAACAATCCAATTTTGTATATCATTCCAGGTCTTTTTGGTTTATTTTTTATATTTAGATGGGTTTAAGGCTAGTCCTTCAATCCGAAAATATTATAAAGACAATAATTTTCCAAAGACATATGCCCCTGTGGTGTAGCACGGTCAATCATTTCACCCTTTCGAGGTGAAGACCCGGGTTCAAATCCCGGCGGGGGCAGTTTTTCTTACAATTTTCATGAATATACCAATCTTTAATAAAAAACTTGTATTCCTTAATTACAATGAAACAAATAACTGTGCTTACTAGAGATGATTTTAGAGATTGGTTAGCCGAGAATCACAATCACGAAACTAAAATAGAAGTTATAGTCTATAAAAAACACACAGGCAAACCATCTCCCTCACATAAAGAATTGATGGAGGAAGCGATTTGTTTTGGTTGGATTGATACCACCATAAAAAAGTTGGACGAAGATAGGTACATAAGAACTTTTTGTAAAAGAAACAAGAATAGTAAATGGAGTAATAATACAATTCAATATGCTAAAGATTTGATTAAACAAGGTAAGATGGCTCCTTCTGGATTACAATATTACAAAGAGGGCCTTAAAAAACCAACACACGATTTTGGAATTCCCAAAAACCCCAATATACCTATTGAATTGAAAAATGCCTTAGGGAAGAATAAGAAGGCTAGAGAGAATTTTGAAAAATTCACACCTTCAGTAAAAAAGATGGCTTTCAGATGGATTTTAAGGGGTAAACGAGAGGAGACTAGAACTAGAAGAGTTAAATTACTTGTAGAAAGAGCAAAAAATAATGATAATAGAATTTTTTAGTTACCTGGCAGGGCAGTTATTCTTTTATACTGCCTTATCTTTCAAAACATAATGAAAGCAGTCATATTTGACAGAGATGGAATAATCATAGATTCAGAATCTACAAATATAGATTCAACAGTCAAAGCTTTCAAAGAATTAGGAATAAAAATAAAAGAAGAAGAGAAAGAATGGATCATTGGAAGACACCCAGATGATTTCAAAAAATCCTTCCTAAAAAAATACAAGTTCTCCTATGAAGAATTCAAAAAAATACAAAAAAAAGAATATCATGAACTAATAAAAACAACTCCTTTATTCAAAAAAACAATTTCTTTAATAAAAGAACTACATAATAGGAAAATACCTTTAGCCTTAACCACTTCTTCATCTAAAAGAAGTACTTCCCAAGTATTAAAATTAGCAAAATTAGATAATATATTTGAGGTTATTGTTACTTCTGAAGATTACAAAAACAGAAAACCTTCCCCTGAACCATATCTAGTAACTGCTAAAAAACTCAACATCAATCCAAAAGAGTGTTTAGTAATTGAAGATTCACAGGTTGGAGTAGAGTCAGCAAAAGCAGCTGGAATGAAATGTTTTGCTCTTCCTAATAAACATACAAAAAAACAAGATCTTTCAAAAGCAGACAAAATCATCAATTCTGCTGAAGAAATTTTAGAATTTATTTAATCCTCTTCTTAATCCTTTCAACAATAGCAGGATCTATATAATGATTCACAGTAACAGTAAAGTTATCCTTCCACTCCCCTTTTACACATCTCTTATGCCCCAACTTAGAAGCAATAGACATAAACAAATCATTAGCCTCTTTCTTAGAAATCTTCCTTTTCTTCAATAACTTCTTAGCTTCAACTGTAGCATAATAAGAACGAACAATATGAGGATAGAACTCCTTCCCACAATACTTTCTAAATGCATTTTTAAAATCTCTTTCATACAAAAATCGACCATTACAAGTAAACACAAAAGACTTACTTTTCCTTAATCTCTTTCTAAGTGCCAAAATATAACTTTTTGGAAATCTTTCAGAAATAGAAATAGGAACTCCATCTTTACCAATAAAATTAAAACTAACCACCCTCCCCTTAATTGAAATATCACTTTTCTCTAAAGTACTCAAACCTTTGTGTTTATACAGATTATAATAAACTCCATTACCCACTCTCATACAAGTTTTTAACAAAGTATACATTTCTAAAGAAAAATCTTCATTACTCCTTAACCCTTTCAACACATTTCTCTTTAACCTAGGATAATACTTCTCAAAATTTCTAACCTTAATATATTTCCTCTTAGCAAACTTCTCCTTTTTCTCAAGAGTATAAACATAAGAGTAACTCCCACTTTTATTCCTAAACATAACATCCCAATGATCATCATTAATCTCACCATGAACAACCAAATCATCAGCAAACAAAGAATAAGCCTTATCCAACTTCCTACCATCTGGAAGAACATTAATTCTACTCATCTTCAAAAACTTTGGATTTTTCTTATCAACTAACAAATCCAAATTCCCAAAAAACTTAAACTGTTTAACAATCTTCAGAACACTCTGAAATTTATCAACCTTAACCCATCTCCCCCATTTCTTCTCATAAACTTCCAAATCTTTAGTCTTAATTCTAAACATAAAATAAATGATAACTATAATCTATTTAAATATTCCCTTAAAAAAATCAACAACCCCACTAATAAAAGTACTAGGACTCTCTTCTTCAACAGGAACATAACCTTCTTGACCAATTCCAGGTCCTGAACCAGCATCATCACCAAACTCATCAGAAGCATCTAAACATTCTATATCCACAATACATTCATAACCCTCACCAGAATCTCCCATCACAGGTGAGCCATAACAGTGTTCACAAGTAACACAATCATTTTCCTTCACAGTTAGCTCTTCATCCATCAAACAGGGCCCTTCATATAAATACACACAGTCCTCTGCACATTGTTGACAAATCTCATTCCCAGTTTCTCCTTCACTTGAAGCACCACAAATTAAAGTAGGATCAATATCAGCAACACAAAGGGTTATACACTGCTCTTCTTCACTTAAGCCATCCCAATCTGGTGCATCGCCCAACATTCCACATTCAACATCACACTCAGCAATTACAGAATCTTGACAATCCCAATCAAACTCTCCACAATTAGAATACAAACACTCTTGAACACACTGTTCATCTTCAGTTTGCTCAGGCATAACAGCCCCACACTCATCCATACATCCATCAGTATAAGGCTCAGCACATTCAACATCACCAATTGTACAATACTCCCCAATACAATTCTCCATACACTCAATTTCAGAATCAGGAACTCCACCACTAAAAGGATCATCAGAAACAGTATTCCCTGTAATCCCTAAAAAAAGTATAAACAACAAAGTAACAATTTTCATAATAACTACCAGACATTAATACTATAAAAAACTTCTTAAAACAAACCCAAAACCCAATAAGTTCCTAAAATCCAAAAAGTATATTTAACAAACAAACCAAAGAAACACAATTTCATTGTTTTCATAAAATCAACCTTCTCCATCCCTGCGATCAAAACAACAATAGGAGAAGAAATAGGAAACAAATTAAAAAGAAAGATTACATAAGAACCATACTTCTCAACTAAATTAGTAAATTTTTCATATTTACGCGTACCAATCATATTCTCAATAGCCCTATCAGGTAACAAATAACCAATTGAATAATCTACCATCTGAGCTAAAATTGCAGTTACCATAACAATCACACCAATAAGAAATCCATTATAACCTAGGGACATATAATAAGGAACTAAAGCTTCAACTGGCATAACAAGGAAAAACAAATACCCTGCAAAGTTCAATATATACAAATACAAAAGACTTGGATGCTGACCATAAAACCAAGATCTTCCAATAGTAGAAGAAAATAATATCACTACAAGTAAAAAACCAACAACCCCAAAAATAACAGAAAGTTTAGGTTTCTTAAAATGAATCTTCATAACTTAATCTACAACAACAAACTTTTTAATGCTTTTGAAAAACATCATAAAACTCAGCTTGGTGTTCCATAATCCACTTCAAACCATTCATATGATAATACAACATCTCCCAATTTTTCTCTGTGTTCTTCTCATAAATCAATCTAACATAAAAACAAATAGTATCAATTGTTGCAAACATCAACCAAAGAATTATTTTCTCTGCATCTAAATCCAACTCACCATTAACTTCCATATAAGCATCAATAAATTCTTTCATTCTTTTCAAATCATAACTCCAATAATCACGAACAAAAGACATAGAACTACTTGTAACATCATATTCAACCGGGCCAAACTCCATAAGATCAAAATCCAATACAGCCGCAACTTCTTTATTAGTAAACTTCAACTGAAAAGCATGATAATCTCCATGCAACAAAGAACCACCCCCACCTTTCAATTTCTTAAACTCTTGTTCCATCCCTAAAAACAAATCCCTAATGTAATAAATAAGATCAACAAGTTTATTCTCCCAACCATATCTCATATCCTTCTTCTCAATCTCAACCAAAAACTTACCCCATAAAGATTTTATCTCTTTAACCTTATCAAAAGAAAATCTATTTCTCATACGCGGAGGCAAACTTACAACCTTCTTATGCAACTTAGCCAACACCTTTGCTGCATTCAAATGTTTTACAGGATCATGAGTAAAAGTCTCATCTAAAAAGTAAGGCTCACCTTCAATAAAGGGATAAACACAATACACTCCATCATCCAAAACAACCAAACTATCTCCATCCTTAGTAAAGAAAGGTGGAGCAACTGGTAAATCAGACCTTCCAATTTCCACCAACACTTGATTCACTCGTCGAATATAACCTGGCTTAAACTTACTAGCATACTTTTTTACAAAATACCAACCCTTTGTAGTTCTAACTTTAAAATTACTATTCTCAACCCCTTCATCAATCTCTTTATGTCTCAAATAAGTACCAAGATTATAATGTTTAAACAACTCATTCATAATTATTCAACAGCATCCGAAATTTATAAACCTTTTTCTGAAAATCTTACAACATTCCTTCAACAACTCTTAATAAAACAACAACAATAAAATAATTATGAACAAAGCAGAACAACAATTCCAATCCTACCTCAACAAACACAACATTCCATTTTGGTTTATCCAACAAGATTTAGAAACATATTCAAAAACATTAAAACAATTTAACACAAAAAGACCAGACTTCTTTATTCTAATTCCAAACTTTGGTTCTATACTAATTGATATCAAAGACACAACCCCATTAAAGAAACATAAAAAGATTTGTTTAGATTACAAAGAAATAATAAAATACAACAACCTTCAAAAATATTTTAACATGCAAGTGTGGTACATTATCTCAAATAATCAAGTACATTATTCAACTTGGTATTGCATGCCCGCAAGTAAAGCAATTCAATTTAAAAGATTTTTAGTAAATAATAAGTACCTCTCAATTCCTCTCGAGGAATATTTTCAAATCTCAATAAATGAACCTTTCTATAATCTTCTTAAATGCATATCTTGAGCAGAAACCTTTATAAATACCGAAATTTCCCAAAGGTTCAATGAAAAGAAGTTCACGAAGGTGGAAAAAGAAAGGACAGATGAGATGGAAGTGGCAGAGGAAGCGACTGAAAAAAGAGAAAAGAAAGAGAAATAAAAAATAAAAACCTTTAAATATGAGCTAAATTTCAAAAAATATAGAAGATAGATTGGTGACAACTTTTCTTCAATTTTAATGAGTACCTGATTAAAAAATTAAGTATGATGTATGGGCCGAGTAGAATGTAGTGGTTCTATTCAATTTCTTTAAGTACTAATAAATAGTTTTGCGCACGAGTTCCCGTTGATCCTGCGGGAGATTGCTGCTATTAGGTTTCCACTTAGCCATGCAAGTCAAGGGGGCTCTTCGGAGTCACCGGCGAAATGCTCAGTAACACGTCAGTAATCTGCCCTATGGTAAGGAATAACCTCGGGAAACTGAGACTAATACCTTATAGAAGATTAATGCTGGAATGCTTTTTCTTCCAAAGTTTCGACGCCATAGGATGAGCTGGTGGCTGATTAGCTTGTTGGTGAGGTAAAGGCTCACCAAGGCGAAGATCAGTACGGGCCTTGAGAGAGGTAGCCCGGAGAAGGAGACTGAGATAAGGCTCCTAGCCCTAAGGGGTGCAGCAGGCAGGAAACCTTTACAATGCACGAAAGTGTGATAAGGGGAACCTAAGTGCTTGCTTTCGAGTGAGCTTTTGTCAAGTGTAAAAATCTTGACGAATAAGTGGTGGGTAAGACCGGTGCCAGCAGCCGCGGTAACCCCGGCGCCACGAGTGGCAATCGCGTTTATTGGGCCTAAAGCGTCCGTAGCTGATTTATTCAGTCCTTTGTTAAATCGTTCAGCTTAACTGAGCGGCTGCAAGGGATACTAGTAAGTTTGGGATCGGGAGGAGGCAGAAGTACTCTTAGGGTAGCGGTAAAATGTGATAATCCTTAGAGGACTACCGGTGGCGAAGGCGTCTGCCTAGAACGAATCCGACAGTGAGGGACGAAAGCCAGGGGAGCAAAAGGGATTAGATACCCCCGTAGTCCTGGCCGTAAACTCTGCGAACTATGTGTTGCATATTCTTCAAGGATATGCAGTGCCGTAGCGAAGGTGTTAAGTTCGCCGCCTGGGAAGTACGGTCGCAAGACTGAAACTTAAAGGAATTGGCGGGGGCGCGCTACAAGGAGTGGAACGTGCGGTTTAATCAGATTTTACACCGTGAACCTCACCAGGAACGACGGCAGGATGAAGGTCAGATTAAAGGTTTTACCTAACAAGCCGAGAGGAGGTGCATGGCCGCCGTCAGTTCGTGCCGTAAGGTGTCCAGTTAAGTCTGGCAACGAACAAGACCTGTATCTCTAGTTGCTATCAACTTCTCCGGAAGGATTGAGCACACTATAGAGACTGCCTTGGAAACAAGGAGGAGGGTGCAGGCAACGGTAGGTGGTATGCCCTGAATTTCCTGGGCCACACGCGCGTTACAATGGCAAGGACAATGGGATACAACTCCGAAAGGAGAAGTTAACCCTCGAAACCTTGTCTTAGTTCGGATTGAGGACTGCAATTCGTCCTCATGAAGCTGGAATTCCTAGTAATCGGGTGTCAACAACGCCCGGTGAATACGTCAACGTGCCTTGCACACACCGCCCGTCATTCCAGCCGAGCAGGGTTTAAGTGAAGTTTGTACTTCGTACATCCTAAACTTAAGCTCAGCAAGGAGGGACAAGTCGTCACAAGGTAGCCGTAGGGGAACCTGCGGCTGGATCACCTCCTATTTTTTTTATAATTGCAATCACTACATACTCAAATGCCCATACACATTCAGTCGTGGGCTCGTAGCTCAGTCTGGTAGAGCACCTCCCTTGCAAGGAGGGGGCCTCGGGTTCGAATCCCGACGAGTCCATTGGACTCATACAGAGTGCGAGTTCATATAATCAAATACCAAATGCAACACTTGATGTAGTATCATGTGTGAAGGGTATCATCAGGTTAGAACCTTGGTGAATAAAATATCATATTCAATGATACCGTACATAGGCAGAGTTTAAATAGCTACTACACCATTAGATGGAGGACTTGGTTCAAGACACTGATGAAGGGCGTGGCAAGCAACGAAAAGCTTTGGCTAGGCGCATGCAGCCTTTGAACCAAAGATCCCCGAATGAGACTTCTCATTAAGTCCGAGAGGGCGAGGAACCTAGGGAATTGAAGCGTCTCAGTACCTAGAGGAAAAGAAATCAATTGAGATTCCGTGAATATCAGCGAGAGAAAACGGAATAGAGCAAACTGAATCCTTAACAGAAATGTTATGGAAATGTGGTGTTAAGACTATCTTTTATACCTTAAGTAGAATACTCAAAGTCTCCTGGAAAGGAGTGCCAAAGAGGGTGATAGCCCCTTAGAGAAGTTCTACAAGGAGTGATAGTATCTAGAGTAAGGCACATTTGATATTGTGCACGAATTTGGGAGACATCAACTTCCAACTCTAAATATGTCTTGAATCCGATAGCGAATAGTACCGTGAGGGAACGTTGAAAAGAACTCGTGATAGAGAGTTAAAAGAGCCTGAAATCTAATGGTTACAGTAAGATACAGCTTTTAGGAGTTGTATCGTGCGTTTCGAATAACGAGCCAGGGAGTGTGCTTTAGTGGCAAGAGTAAATCTTTCAAGGATGTACTCGCAGGGAAACCAATTTCTCGCAGCTTGCAAGGAGAATGGTATGAAAATGCCAGAAGTCACTAGAGTACTACCCGAAACCGGGCGATCTAGCCGTGGGTAAGGTGAAGCCGTCTGTATGGATGGTGGAGGCCTGAAGAGTTGCTGTGTGCATACGTTCTTATAATCTGCGGCTAGGGGTGAAAAGCCAATCGAGCCCGGTAATAGCTGGTTCCTACCGAAATAGGCCTAAGTCTAGTCTGGACTGAGATAGTTGAGGAGGTAGAGCTACGGATTTGAGGGCCCGGGGGAGAAATCCTTCACCTTCTTGTCCAACTCCAAATGCCTTAACATCGTAGAAGTCTGGAAACGGCGGCACCGGGGTAAACTTGTGTTGCTAGAGGGGAACAGCCCTCACTATAGTTAAGGTCCCTAAGTACTGGTTAAGTGTTAAAGGGCGAAAGGTGTTTGTCACCACAGACAGCGGGGAGGTTGGCTTAGAAGCAGCCATCCTTTAAAGAAAGCGTAACAGCTCACCTGTCAAGGTCACATGCCCTGAAAATGGACGGGGCTAAATCAGTTACCGATACTATAGCCACCCATCCTCGAGGATGGAGTGGGGTAGGTAGGCGCTCTGCTTGGGAAAAAGGCAATATGTGAATGTTGCTGAACCGAGTCGAGATGAGAATCCTGGTAAAAGTAGGAGCTATTTAGAGTGAGAATCTCTAGGACCGAAAGAGCAAGGGTTTCTCAGCAATGTAGATCAGCTGAGAGTTAGTTAGTCCTAACCAAAATCCTAACTGGACTTTTGGGAAAGGGAAACAGGTTAATATTCCTGTACTACTCTTGTACGTGCGGCAACGCAAGCCATATTTCTAACACTTCGGAATAGACCCACAATCATCATCGTGATTGTTAAATAGAATAAATCTATGGAGTACCATAATGGTGAGAAATAGATTAAATCTATAATGAGCAGGCCTTGTGTCTGTTGGATTGATATCTGGAGTCCGTGAAAAGGGAAAATGGAAGAATCGAGAGTAACTATACCTAGAACCAGCACTGGTGTCTCAGGGTGAGAAGCTCAAGGTCTGAGGGTTTAACCTAGTTTAGGGAATTCGACAGTTTAGCCCCGTCTCTTTGGTATAAGGGGTCCCTGCGATTGTATTCATATGAATGCGATTACAGGGTGCAATTACAAGGGGGACCCGACTGTTTAACAAAAACCTAACAAACTGCTAGCCAGCAATGGTGTGTATAGTTTGTGACGTCTGCCCAGTGCCTGTACTTCAAACTCCTTTCCAAGGGAGCTAAGAGCAGGTAAACGGCGGGAATAACTATAATTCTCTTAAGGTAGCTAAATGCCTTGTCGTTTAAATGACGACCTGCATGAATGGCGTAACGAGGTCCCTATTGTCCCAAACTAGATGCCCCCGAACATTACATTCTGGTGTGAAGTCCAGAGATCTCCAGTGGGAAGCGAAGACCCCATGGAACTTTACTGTAGCTTATTGTTGTGTTGTGAGATACATTGTGCAGTGTAGGTGGTAGTTGTTATGTTCTGGTCGCCAGATCAGGAATAGACGACAATGAGACACCACCCTTTGCATTTTGCAACACTCACTTTTGAAAGAAAGGACAGCAGTTGGTAGACAGTTTGGCTGGGGCGGCACCCAGTTGAAAAGATATCAATTGGGCCCAAAGGTAAGCTCATCCGGTTCAGAAATCCGGAGGAGAGTGCAAGAGCAAAAGCTTGCCTGACTGTATTTTGAAAAGCAAGAAATGCAGCATCGAAAGATTGGTCTAGCGAACCCTCGTGTCCTCCTTGATGGGGGCCGAGTATGACAGAAAAGCTATCCTGGGGATAACTGAGTTGTCGCGCCTAAGCGCCCAAAGCGACGGCGCGGCTTGCTACTTCGTTGTCGGCTCATCGCATCCTGGGCGTGCAGAAGCGCCCAAGGGTACGGGTGTTCACCGGTTAAAGCGGTTCGTGAGCTGGGTTAAGAACGTTGCGAGACAGTTTGTATGATATCTACTGGAGATGTCAAAGGTCTGAGTGGAAGGATCTCTTAGTACGAGAGGAACAGAGGTTCGTTGCCTCTGGTGTACCTGTTGTCTGATAAGGCAGGCAGGGCAGCTACGCAGCAAGTCATAAGTGCTGAAAGCATCTAAGCACGAAAGACACCGCAAAAAGAGACCTAAAACACCCCCAAAACAGGGGTTTGATGGGACTGGTGTGTAAGTACCAAGCTTCGGCGAGGTATTCAGCATGCAGTTTCCAATAGTTTAATCTATTTTAAACTCTGCCTGTGTATGGTTTTCATTATTTTTTTCTTTTTTAACCAAAACATATACTAGAAAGGACGCTATTGTTTCATACTAAGAACAATTATTTCTAAAAACATCTATTTCTTCAACAGGTGAAGCAACTCTTTTTAATCTATCTTTAATAATATCAGCAAAATATCTACTCTGCCCGACAACTATTAAACCATTTTCTTTTGTAACTCTTAAAATATCATCAATAGCTTCAACAATTGAAGGTTGTGTTAATCCCCAAACTAAAGTAGAACCAAAACTATTATCAGGAAAAGGTGAAGTTCTATAATCTCCTTGAACTTTTATTCCTTCTCCAAAAAGTTCAAAATAATCAGTATCTAAAGAAAGATGTGTAACTCTATCAACTCCCAAAGTATCTCTTGGTAAAATATGCAAACCTTGTCCAGGATAATATAAATGCCCTAGACCTTCAGTTTGATCAAAATGAGTAAGGACTCTTGCTAACTCCCTATTGGGTTTTCCAATCATAAATTCATAAACTTCAAGTGTTCTCTCGTCAGTTCTATAGTTCCCACCAATTAATCGCAATTGATGTTCCCTCATTTGTGCTGCATCCATAGGAATTTAGGGGAATTTATAGTTTAAATAGTTTGTTATTTTACAGTAGTAACAAATAGAAAGATTTATATATGATTTATTTCTGAAAAAGTACTATGAGTGGTTTAATTAGAGTAGTGCCTGAAGCTTTAGACCTAGATCCAGCTATAAGACAAGGAAGAGTTGAAGCTTTTGACGCTTATCTTGGTGCACTAAAAGGTGTTGAAGCTGATGCAAAAAGAAAGCATGAAGCTAAGATGCAAGGAAAATATGCTGAATGGTCTGGACTTCTGCAAAGTGTAAACTCATAATTTAATTTAATTACTGGTGTATTTAGACAGATTGAAGATAGTACTGATAGTTGGAGAGTTAACTTACAAGCTAATGCCACTGGCGCTTGGCGAAATGATACACGAAATGGTTATGTTTTTTCTGTTACTCTTGAAGGTTATAACCATGTTAGAGTTGAAGATGGTCCAAAAAGATTTCATAGAAGAGAACCCAATAAACAATTAACATTTGAATGGAGTGCATGCTATGGCCAATGGGAAGAAATGATTCCTACCCTCGACGGTAAAAGTAGAGGTTATGGTCTTGGAGATGAATGGAGTGATTTAAGATTACCTCCTTTTTATGCAATAGAACATTCTGATTTAGATGATGCTAAACTTGTTGCAAAAGCAGAAGAGTATATTGAAAGTGGACAGTATGATGATCAAAAACATTGGTTAAGAAGAAAAATATCACAAGGACACTACTCCCTTAGTTCATTCTATAATAGAGAACCAGCATTAGATAGACTTTTGGATCTTGTAAGAAATCATCTAGTTATTGTTACTGCCCAACATGGAAGAAGTAAAAAAAGAGAAGGTATTGAAGTAGGTTTATTTGGTGAATATGATATTGAACATGTAGTAAAGGGAATGTTTGTTGCAATGACAAGAGGCGAGTTTCCTAGTACAACTGAACACTTAAAATAATTTCTTTGTGAGCTTCAGCTACTCCTTTGATCAAACTTTGAAAAAGTTTACAGGGAAAAGCTTATAAATCATTAACTCCTCTCTAATAGTAACAAAGAGGTAAAAAATAAAATGAGAAATTTAATTTATGGTGCTATGCTTTTGAGTGCACTCTATCTAGGTGGTTGTGATGGTGCTGCAAGAGCTACAAATGGAGTTCAAGACAGAGCTGCAGGTGGTTATGATAATGCAGAGATGCCAATAGGTCGAGGATTAGCTCGAGAAGCAGAAGATTTTCTATCTGGTAATACTGGTGAAGATACTGCAAGAAACTGGTATGGTTCTGATTGGAGAGGAATGAGAAATGCTCCAAAAGAAGATCATAGACAAGATGGTGAAATCAACAGAGGTGTTAGAGATATGGGTGAAAGTATTGACACTGTAACTCAAGATCTAGCTGATGAAGCAAACCTTAAGTTACCCTCCTTTGCTGGTTTTGGAAGCAAATAGATTTATATATTATTATTTTTTTAATTACACTTGGTAGGCAGGTAGCTAATCACAGAATTTTTTTGGTGAAGCTTTTTTTTCAAAAAGGTTCTGAGGAAAGTCCACCCACCACAAAAGGCTGCTCGCAAGAGTTCCTGAAAAGGAAGGCAACCATCCAGAAACGACACGGCCAAAGTTTAGGATGATATGGCGAAGTTCTCTGCAAGGGGAATGAGTTAACCTGTTGACATTGACTTTGGATGCGATGAAACGATGAGCCCCAGTTGGTGCAAGTCTTAGAGACGCTCAGTTGAATGATGCAAACCCTATATGGGGTTAGGACTTCAGTCCTCTCCTCTGATCAAACTCTGAAAGAGTTTGGGTTACAGAAGGTGGCTTATTCCTGTCTACCAAACTTTTTTAAAATGATACAATTAAGAAAAATCGATGTTGATGATTACTCTCAAGAGAGAGATACTTTATATTCTTTAGTAGAAAAAATTTGGACAAGACCTGAAAGTTTAGATAATGTTAGAGACTCTTTAGATAGATGAGGAGAATCAGGTACTGAATCTGGAACCTATTTCTATATTGAACAAGATGGAGATATTATAGGTCTTACAGGATATTTTATTCCTAGCTTAGCTGACGGTGATTTTGGATTAAGACACCAGGGAATTACTGTTAAAGGTACTGGAAAATTAGCACTTGATGAATTATTAAAATATTTAAGAAAATTTTATAGACCTGATTTCAAAAGACTTATTGAACTTATTCCAGAAGGTGGAGAAGATTTAATTAAAAGATTTAAATCTTGGGGATTTAAGTTAAGTAAAGAAGAAGTCCCAGATTGGGAATCCAAAAGAGATTACTACAAATAGGTTATGGTTAGGGAAGAGTAGGATGCTTTTAGTTACATAAAAAACTTTAAATATTATAATTCTATTTTAATTTCTATGAAAATAATGATCGTCGGAAGTATGGCTTTTTCTTCAGAAATGCTTGAAACAAAAAAGAAGTTAGAAGAGAAAGGTCATTCTGTATTAGTACCTCTTGATACTGAAAAAATAGTTAATGACTCAACCTTAGTAAATGATATGGATGCAGATCTAAAACATTGTATTGAAACAAATATGATCAAAAAATGCTTTGATTTAGTAGCTGAAAGTGATGCTATTTTAGTTCTTAATCATAAAAAAAATAATATTCCTGGATACATTGGAACTTCTGCTCTTATGGAAATTGGATTAGCTCATTTTCTTGAAAAAAAGATTTTTCTTCTAAATAAAATTCCAGATTACCATGAAGTAAGGTGGGCTCATGAAGTTCACATGATAAATCCTCAGGTGATCAATGGAGAATTGGGAAAAATTGAATAATAAAATGTTGACTATAAGTCCATAAATATTTTATATTCTAGATTAAAAAACAAACATATGAAAAGAAAAGAGTACTCTTTATTATACTATAGCCTACTTATAGCAATTACTGCAACCCTTACCGCCATATTAATTATTAATATTCAAGGCTATCAAGAACAATTAAAAATGTGGGCAAATTTTGGCATAATGTTAACCTCTATACTTTTTGCATTTTTGATTTTTATATTATCAAAAAAATAAATTAATTCACCATAGGATCTAATAAAAATTCTTTACTTTCTTCTAATTCATCATAAAAATAGCCATAACTCATCCATTGGGAATATTCTTCAGAATACAAATAATGATCATAATCAGTAATCACCATATTAATATAGGATTCATAGTTTTCATTTTCATCCAAGATATAAATTCCAGAGGATTCATCATTTATTAAACCTAAATATTGTCCAGTTTGGGGTTCTACCAATGGAGATTTATCTAAAAATTCAATAACATCATTAGGAGATTCAATTATTTCTTTAGTAAATGAATTCATACAATGTCCACCAACTTCTTCTGTATTTGGATCAAGTAAAAGACCACAAACTACATTTGGATAAATGTAATCTTGAGGAAGCTCTACCTCAATTGCTGAAGCAATATAATATTGATAATAATCATCTGTACAAAATGGGAGATAAATCTGCTCCCAATAATCCTCTGTAAATTGCCAAGCAGTTAAAATTATAGTCTCTGCTTCATTTTCTAAACAAACATTCTTAAGGTAGTTATATTCTGCTTTAAAGAACATAGCATAATCCTCACAGTCACCCCCACCTTGATCAAAAAATTGTTCTACAGAAATCAATTCTTCATTAGTATCTGAAATATAAATAAGATTTTCATAACAATCATTATAACTAACAATACAATTAAGGTCTATTTCATAACCAGTATCTATTTTAGTTGTACAAACATGCTCAAAACTTCTAGAATAAAATTCACTATCCAAATCTTCCCATTCTTGATTTTCTGAAAACCATGCTAATGATTGGGCCATTTCCTGTTGATATTCTTCAATCATTTCAATTGTAGTTTCTATCTCTTCATCAACTCCTTCAGATAATTGATTATAACGCTCAGAAACTTCTCCACATTCAGTAGATAAAAGCTCAAATTCAGCTTGCAAATTGTCCAATTCGGCTTGAGTCTGACTCAATTGTATAATTGAATTCCCTTGAAATAATGTAGCATAATACAAAAAACAAGCACCCAAAACAACCAAAAGCCCAATTAAAATTTTATTTAATTTCTTAGAATTTAGGATTTTTTTCATTTTTTGCTCAAAAACCTCTTCCTTTCTGCCATCATATAAAATAGCCTGAATGAATATATAAATATTCCCCCAATAAATTATCCAATAAACTGTCAAAACCTTTATAAACCACCAATTCATTTCTATATTATGGGAAATAATAAGATTTCAATGCCATCTTCAGGTGGAGGCCTGATGAGATATTTTGACGATTATAAAAGCAAAATACAGATAAAGCCTTCTTACGTAATAGTAGCTGTGATAGTTATTATAATCGCAGAACTAGTAATACAAAAAGCACTTTAAAATGTTTCAAGGAATGAACCCAAAGCTAGTAAAGCAAGCTATGAAAAAAATGGGTGTTAAAGAAACCCAGATAGAAGCTTCAGAGGTGATAATCAAAACTCCTGAGGGTGAATTAGTTATTAGAAACCCTCAAGTCTCCAAAGTTGATATGATGGGACAAACTACTTTCCAAGTTGTTGGAGAAGCAGAATTAATCGCAGAAAACAACGAAGAAGATATTAAAACTATCATGGAACAAACTGATTGCTCTGAAGAAAAAGCTAAAGAAGCTTTAGAAAAAGCAGAGGGAGATATTGCAAAAGCAATCATGGATTTACAAGAAGCTTAATGCAAGAAATCCTTAATTCACTAAAACTATCAAAACAAGCTTTTGCAAAGGCAGATCACTTGGTATACATGACCTACCCAGCTGTCAAAGAAGTAAAGCTACTATACACTGCAGTAGAAGCATTGGACACTGCCTTATTGCATTCATTAGATTCACTATTACGATATGAGAGACTTTATAAAAGAATCTCAAACCTACCGAAAGATTTAAATTCAAAATTACTTATATACCAAGAGTATTGTGTACATAAGTACGAATTTGATCCAAATATAAGCCTGCTCATTCGTGAAATAGGAAAAATAGTTAAAGCAAGGAAAAATGCTCCAATTGAGTTTGTTCGAAAGAACAAATTTGTCATATGCTCAGATGACTATCGAATGAAAGTTATCGACGAGAAAACAATTAAAAAATATTTATCATTAACAAGACCCTTCATAGGGAAGGTTGAGGCACATATAAATGCATGACGAAGATGAAGACAAAGCATTAGGGGAATTAAAAAGGGTCGATCACCTAATCTATGTAACCCTAAAATATACAAGGACTGTAGATGTAATTAGAACAGTAATTGAAAAACTAATTTCTACTTTTAATAACCAATCTGAATCAATGTTTACCACATTTCTCGACGATAAAAAAGTATCCTATATTCCAACTGTTCCATTAGTTAGAATGAAAGATTTGGAAAAACACTATAAAAAAGATAAACAAGTAAAAAATATCATAGACTTCTACATGCTTCTTAAAAGAATCTATAACGCAGAGTACAAGGCTAAAGAGGAATATAGAAAGAATGTCACTCTTGTTACTAGAGATAATGAAGTAAATATAGAATTATTAAAAACATATTATGAATTAACTCAAGAATATATATCCTACTTAAACAATATAAATAAGTAAGTAATTATTACATTCGTAGGGAGGTTAGAAAAATGTCTGTATATCTAATAAAAACAAGAGCAGGTAAATTCTATGAAGTTCTTCAAAGAGCAGAAGAATGGTTTATTAACTTTAAAGGAAATAAGAAAAAAGTCACAGCTTTAGGTGAAAACAACCAACTTGAAAAGGGTTCAAGAGTTTATTTTGAGCTAAAAGATGACAAAGTAATGAGAACACAACCCATTACCGATATATACCAAAAACTATGATATTCTTCAGAAAAAAGGAACTAGTAAAGACAGAGTTAGAAAGTTTTGATCAGAGATTTGTAGTCAAAACTCCTGAAGGGGAGTTTAAACTATTTTTAATTGGAAGAGATATATATTGTAGAGGTACACTATCAAAAGATCTAAGATATGGATTAGCCTATGTCAAAGATATAGCAATTGGTGAACCACTCTACTACCATAGCCCAAGATTAGATAGAAAAGTTAACATGGGTAGAATAAAAAGTATTAGTACACACTAATTGGAATTAAATACTCAGAACTAATCTCTCTTCTATTCAAAACTAAATTAACCAAGCTATTCTCTAAAAGAGCAAACTCAGTAGATTCTTCAGAGATATATACATCATACAACTCTGCATTAGAACTGTCTATATCTTCTACATCCTCTAACTCACTACTCAGACTAACATACATCCCCTTAGGTGCAGTTACTACAGAACCAGATGGAATATTATACTCCTCTCCAATTTGATTAACAATTCTCTCTGGATGCAAAGTATCAAGCTCATATAATTCACCAGTTAAATCATTCAAAGGTTCAACAGTCCTAGTTTCTGAACTCAACAACCACCAATTATCCCTATAAAAAACTAAACCATCATCTGCAACATACAATTTATTAGTATTTAGAATAAAACCACCAACCCCATGTAAATCAATCTTCTCTTCTATAACTGGATCATAAAAATTAATAACACTACTCAATAACTTATAAGATGTTGGATCACACAATCCATCAAAACTAACCTCTGCAATTGCATCCTCATCACAATTTTCTAGTTGATAAAAAAACTCAGTTGGATCCTCTCCTTGAAAATTAAAACGATTCATACCATTAACAACTGCCATCTCTCCACCTAACCTTCTAATGTAATTTTCATCTACATTTAAGAAAATAGAAGCATCTGCATCCAACTCTAAAATTAATCGGGCATTATCCAAATCATCAGAAATATAACCTGAATCAGAAGTCATCTCAAATGGAAAATCAGCATTAGGTCTCCCTCCATCTCCAGTTCCCAAGGCAACCTTAAACCCCTCCCCCTCTGCCTTCATAAAACCTTCACCTAAAAGAACATAATTATCTGGATTATTATCACCAGAATCAAAAAGAACTGCCACATCAGCATCAGCATCAACAGTATTAATATAAACCCCATCAACCATAGCAACACTTCCTTTAGGAACATACATTTGACCATCCTCAAACTTAACAGGTCCAGAAATCAAATGCTTCTCTTCGCCAATAGTTATATAAGAATCACTCTCAAAACCACTATTTGCTGCATCATTATAAAACCTGTCACCAAAAATTTGAATATCTGGTTCTGCAATAACACCATAATTACAAGAAATACACTCAATTCCTTCAGTGGTAAACACAATAGAAGTACCTCCTAGAAGAATAGAATCATCTTCTAAAACAATCTGACCCCCATCTCTTAAATCTCCAACCTTTAATTCACCCCAATCAGAAATCTTTCCTATCATCATACATCTTGAAGTTGTACTAATCATATTTCCTGGATTAGAATATTCTGAAAAAACTGAAAAAGATACAGGACCTGCCCCTTCAACTTGTTCCCATCCAACAGGATTATCTAAATCATGTAAGTTCTCAACATAATAATCTACCCCCCCACAAAGACGCATATAACCTGTAAAAGTTGAAATCGTACTAGTATCTTCTATTCCATATCTTTTATCAGAATCACTAGCCCGATCTCCCTCTATTACCCCCGTACCACTAACATTAATAACTCTACTCAGTCTTCTTGTACCCTCTATTTGCTTCTCCTCTTCCTTAAAGATTACTACTACTACATCTTCAAAATATAAATCCACAGCACACCCTATTGGAATCTCAATAGAACCCCCTTTTGCAACCCCCTCCATATTAGAATCACTATTATCAATTATACAAGGTTGAACAGATTCTTGAGCTGCAACTAAAGGAATTAATAAAATTACAAATATTAATACAATTATTCTAACCATTCATACCCCACCATAAACTGAAATCCATTAATAGAGTATAAAACATCTTCCTCATCCATATTCATATCCAACTCTAAATCAGATCCTTCAAAAAGATATAAAATCTCACTCAAAGGCATCCCTTCTGTTGTATGTAAATCTAATATTTGTTGTTGTAAATTTAAAATTTCATATAGTCCTGTATCTACTTCCACATAATAGTCTTCAAAGCTATAAGTATTGTTTACCATTGTTACTGTAGTAGGTAGTACAACACTTACCTCAATATAATCTTCATTTAACTTTGAGTCAAGTTCTAAATCTTCTGTATTAAAAGTTAAATCTAAATCTTCAATACAAGAGAATATTTCAAGTTTCAAATATTTTTCAAATTCAGCTTCTACAGTTTCTATAGTTATTGGATATTGAATACCTTCATACAAAACATAAGGTACTTTTAGGAAAGTCGCATCAAAATAAGGTTCTGGAGTTTGATAATAACCTCCACCCATCTTTAAATTACTCAAACTAATCTCAGAAGAACTTACTATACATTCCTCTACTTGATAATAATATTCCTCAGCCTCTAGAGGATAAACAATTCCCTCAGCTATTTCATCAGAAGTTGTATATTTATTGAAGATTATAAAAGTAGTAATTACAACAAAAAGAACAATAGCCCCAATTATAATAAAAATAGTAGCTTGCCCTCTTTTCATAATTATTTAATAGAAGTTATTATTTAAATATTATTCCTTATATCTATTAATATAAATCTCGCCAAAAGCCTCATCCTGTTGTAAGTCTACTTTCATATGGTGATCTAAATGAAGTAAAGGTAATAAGGTAAGTATCTTTTCTTCTTTTGTTGGTTCTTTGAGCAACTCAGTAAACTCCACTACTTCTTTTTTCTTAAATATAGAAACAATCTTATTGTATAACTCACTAATCAAATAAGAAATATCTACTGATTTTTCAGGTATCTTTGGTTTATTAAATGTAAGAAATCTTTGTAATCTTAATCTTCTTCTAGAATCTACTTTTAGAGCTTTTTCTAAGGCTCCTATCAGATCATTCACAGAAACTCTCCTTTTTCTCGCTTGTGGAGTTTTAATACCTAACTTAGGGATATCTACCTTATGTTCATGAAAGTCCACATAATCATCTAAATCCTCTATTTCCTCATCTTGATGGAATAAGAAATTATCAAAATTATTAATATCCTCATCAATAAACTTATTTGACTTTATTTTTAGAAGAATAGCAGAAGCCAAGACAACCTTACCCGAGATAAAGAAATTCATATCCTGCATTCCCCTTACAGTTTTAATATATCTCTGAGTTAACTTAGTAACATCCACATCCCAGGGATCCATCTCTTCTGTCTTAATTAGATTATGAATAATAGACTGCCAAGTAACCTCCTCATCCTTCATCAAAAGATTATATACTTGGTCTTCCATAGTCTATTAATTACTCAATTAGTTTATAAAAGTTTTGAAGAAATTAAACAATATAGAAACCATCTACCACAGTAGCTACCAAATTAGTCATAGCATCATCAGAATAGAAATAGGCTGTAACAACATAATCCTCTCCTGCCTGGTCTTCTGAAAATCTAACTGTTATAGTCTCAGTTTGATCTCCTGCAAACCATACATCCTCAGTTTCTGTAAACAGCACATTATTAGGATTATCTTCAGGAGTTATTTCTACTTTAAACTTCTCTACATCTTTAGATGCTCCCTCTGGTGAACCATATCCAAAAGCAATTTTTACTTTTTGAATATATGAATATTGTCCTTCTGATCCATCAATTCCTGAAGTTGGTAAAGTTATAAAAAAGTCATATTCATTCAAACTACTATAACCTCCAGTAGATTCCTTAAAATCATTTGAATTTTCATAGATAATAAAATCATCACATCTTACATTATTAAATTGAGCTGCAATTTCTTCTCCTAAAGCAGATCTAGAAGTCAGAGTAATGTCTCCCCCAAAATAAGCAGCTAAATCAGCTTGAGTAGTTGTTGAAAAATAAATATGATATGTACTTCCATCTCTATAATAATAATAGTAGTAAAGGGTTTTAGGTTCTAATTCTTTATCACATACAGTAACAAAACCATCCTCTTCCATAGCTTCCTCCACCTCATCTACAGCCACAACTGCCCCAGCCACACAACAACCTACAAAAGGCACTACTGAACTATGCGATAAAGAATTACATGTACTTTCTAAAACTGAAGAGACAGAACAAGTATAATGGGAAAGTGAGTAATCATATCTTCTCTCTGAATTTACAGAAGAAATAACTTGAGGAGTAGGACAATCTCCATAATATTCCCAAACATTTTCTCCACCAGCAGTATTCTCTCTACAAATTAACAATTCAACATTATTAGTACAAGCTATAGGATTTGCATATCCACCATGGGGTCTCATAACCCAATGATCACCACAAGGTTCACCCACTGCTACAGTAGAATAAGCACAATCTGGATCATCACCATCAACAAATCCATCACTATTATCATCTATACCATTATCACAAATTTCTTCTTGATCAACTGGAGCAGTTCCTTCACAACAATCTGCAGGATCTAAAACACCAGATGCACAAGTATAATCATCACAAACTTGATAATCTAAACAAATATAAGCTTCCTCCCAATTTCCTCCACCACCAATAGTATCTGCCTCACATTGTTCAACAACATCATCATTACATCTATGTTGACCAATTTCATCATCAGTACAATCTGTTGGTAAAGTATCATCATCAACATCACAAATACAAGAATTTCTTGTAAGACCATCTGAATGAGTTAAACATTTCCCTCCAGGACAATCACTATCATCAGCACAATATGAATCTACTACACACTTATCTTCATCAGGATCAACCTTACCTGGATCATCACAACAGTAATATTTACCAGGACATAAACCAGTCTCACAAT
>JABHZQ010000019.1 GCA_018656555.1 archaeon | reverse complement strand
TTTACTTCTTTACCAATGGGATTTGCAAAATTAACTGAACAAGATCAAAGAGAAGCAGCAGTAAGAGAACTAAGACAAGAATTTGGAATTGAAGTAGACTTAGATTCATTAGTAGACTTAGGTCAAAACAATCTTGATCCTGGATCACATCAATCTTTTGATACTATTTATGAAGTTAGATGTACAATACCACAACAAGAAATGGATGGACATGAAGGAATAGTAAGAGTAAACCCTTATGGAATGCAAGAAATTGCTGAACTAAGAAGAAATGGAAAACTAACAGATGGCCTAACAAACTCAGCACTATTCATGTATGCAACAAACCACCCAGAATTCTTTAGAACTTAAACCCAAACTCTCTGAGGATCAGAATAACCAGAAGCCCACCTCTCCAATCCAGAAAAAACTTCTCCCGCATGTGGAGCCAACCTAGGTTGTAAAACATATCCTCTTCCTAATGATCTTCCTTGATCATCTCTATTAACATCCTTATGCATAACTTCATAGCCATTTGCTGCTAAAAGTCTTTCAAATGAATCTACAACATCAAAAGTACGACATCCTTGAATTGCCACAACACCAGTAACATCAAGAGGATTTTCATCAGATTCTCTACTAGCTAATAATCTTTCACGACCTTTGTTTTCAGATAACCAAACAACCAAATAAGGAGTACTATCTCCATCCATTCTTCTAGTTTCCTGAACACTTAATTCTAAATGAACTGCCATAAACACAAGAAATAAACTTACTATTTAAAAAATTAACTAAAAAAAATTAAAAAGAGCTAGAAGTCATAATCATAACTCTAGTTTCAGTTGGTTTAATCTTTGAATCCATACCAATAATAACTCTCACATTAGCTCTCTCAGCCAATCCAGTCAAGTCTTTTGTAACAGCTCCATCAAAGACTATTGCATAAATTCCCTTCAAACTTCTAATAGTTGTAGGTAACTCAGTTGCAGGAACCTTTCCAAGAATATTCATACTTGGATCTAAAATATAAGCTCCTCTTGTTCCAACAAGATCATCTAACAACTCTTTGAACTTTTTCTTCTTATCAACAGTCAAACTCTCTTTTGATTGTCTAACTGGTGCTCTTTTCTGATAAGGTTGTCTCTCTCTTTGTTGAAAAACTGGTTTTTTGATATAACTATTCTTCTTTGGACCAGAATCTTTCAAATCCATCTTAGCCTGTTCAGCAGTAACTTTACCTCTCAAAGCCTTATGAATCTCTTTCTTAGTTATCTCTTCAACTTCCTTACCATCTGGAGCCTTAACAACAAAGTCAATCTCTGCAACACCAGCTAACTCTCTGATAATCAGATCTCCGCCTCTGTCACCATCAACAAAAACAGTAACAACTTTTGTACTACAAAGCTCAATTATAGTCTTAGGTACTGAGGTTCCATTCATTGCAACTGAATTCTTAAACCCATGTTTTAATAGATTCAAAACATCAGCTCTTCCTTCTACAATCAAGATTTCCTCAGAGTCATCAATAGATGGACCTGCAGGTAATTTATCCTTACCATACTCAGAAATACCCATCATTCTAACAGATTTCTCTACTTCTTCAGTAATTTCCTGTGAATCAGGTAAAATATCTTCTGTTAAAGTTCTCAATAGCTCTTTAGCTCTATCAATAACATAAGTTCTCTTTGAAATTCTTACATCTTCAATCTTTTCACATCTAACTTTTGCATTACAAGGTCCTATTCGCTGAATAGTCTCCATTGCAGCTGCAATAATAGCTGTCTCAGATTTGTCCAAACTAGATGGAATAGTGATCACACCAGCAGTTTTACCTGTTTTAACATCAGTATTAACCTCAATTCTTCCAATCCTTCCAGATCTTTGTAACTCTCTTAATTCTAGATCTGCTCCAAGCAAACCTTCAGTTTGCCCAAAAACAGCTCCAATTATATCAGGTCTATCTACTACACCCTCAATTTGTATATTAGTATGAACAATATACTTTGCCGATACCGGACTTATTTTTCCCATTTTTTTTGCCTCCAATATAAGATACAAGAATTCACTTTAAGCTGTGATTTTAACTAAAACAGCTAATTACTGTTGCCTTTTCTGCAAAAAATGACTAATTAATCTACACCACCCAAATCCAGCCCTTTTTTGTAATTTATTCGTGAAACACAGTAATAATGAATCTTGTTCTCTTTTTTAACATGATATTGCCCGCGACACTAACTCCCAAGCTCATTGCATTGGCTTTTGCCGCACTCCATTGAGTATTCTCATGGCGGGCTATAGTTATTAAAAGTTTTAGTTGTTTATATAATTTATGGTTTGCTAATAGAAGACCCCTATTGGCCAAATTCAAAGGTTTAAAAACAAGAAAAAAACTTTTAAATGATCCCATAAAAACCAACTTATGAAAGCTGGACATGTTCGGGTTAAAGAGAAAATGTGGGCAGAGAATTTTGGCCCTATTGCCAGACTATTACAATTTAGTAAACACCTTAAAAACAGCAGAAGACACCTAGATTTTGGCTGTGGAACAGGTATTTTCCTGAGACATCTTGCTGAAGCCTATCCAGATAAAGAATTTATAGGATTTGATATTGATGAAGAAAAATTAGCAGCAGCTAGATCAAGATACTCTCTCCCAAATATAACATTCACAAATCAACTAGAAGGCACTTATGATTCTGTATCTCTAATGTATGTTATTCATGATATAGAAGAACACCCAGAAAGAGTATTAGCTCAAATCTCAGATCATATGGATCCAAAAAGCTTAGAAAATATGTTTCTTGTCTTAGAATTCAAAAGAACTACAGAAAAAAGATTTAGACCATTTTATGAAACTGAAAGAGTAGAAGAACCATTTGAAACCTACTATGCTAGACATAACAGATGGACAGAACAAGAATTTGAAGTACATTGTAAAGCAGTAGGTTTTGAAACATTAACTCTAGAATTATACAAAGATTTCTGGTTTGGTTATGTGGGTAAAAAAGAATAATCTGAGCCTAGGAGGATTTGAACCCCCATACACCGGTCCGAAGCCGGTTGCACTATCCAGGTTATGCTATAGGCCCATAATCCACAAAGACTCTACAACCTTAATAAAACTTTCTTTCACAAAAATTTATAAATCTAAACTTCCATTAAAAAAAGATGGCAACAAATCACAGAATACTAACTGGACAAAAATTCTACAATGGTTCAATAGTAAATCTAGGAACTGTTACAACTACAGTTGCCCAACAAGATAAAAAAATAAACTTCAACAAAACTTTTGTGTATGGTATTTTTCCCTATTCTCCAAGAACCCATAGTCTACAGATTGATCATCCTTTTTTAGGAGAATTTACAAAAAAATTAGCAGGAATATATGGAACACAATGGAGCGAGTGGACAAGACACCATGATAGAATCTCTTTAGGTGATTACATAGCAATGCAAAGAGCTATCATTCAAAGAACAAGTGAACAACTTGTAAAACTCTCATTTTTCCTAGTAGCATCAAATAATAAAGAATGGAAATTATATAGAATGACTAAACAAGAATTTGATGAACTAACTAGAACAGTTAGATCAACAATAAGAGGAGATATAAGGGGAAACATAAGAATAAATGAAAATCCAGAATACATTAATGTTAAATTACTTACTGATTTTACAAATCTCTCTCAACTAAATTTATCACACCAAATTGCACAGCCCTCAAACTTCTTAAGACACTTTGCCTTAATTGCAGTTGGTGAAGTTTTCTACTTTAGTGAAGATAATTAGAAATACTTCTATCATAAGTTTTCTCTTTTTCCTCAGAAAAATAACAAGCAGGTAACTCCCCTCTCTTCCTATGGTAAGCTATACACTCACAACACAATCCTTTCTTATCACAAGGATAACTACAATTACAATCTTTTTGTTTTTTACAAGTCATAAGAAAAAATAATAATTAAAAATTAATAAATCTATTGTTAGTTACATTTAGCTGAACTTTTAGTATAACTCATCCCTCTAGTATATTGTCCATCTTGGAAAGTACAGCCTTTAGTTGAATCATAAACAGTCTCTGTTCTAGTTCCTTCTATAACATTAAAAAACTCATGACTCATAATCTTACCAACATAATCTTTAGTATGATCTCTATCAATTCTACATTCCACTCTTGGATTTCCATCTCTAATCTTTTGAGCAACAGCATCACTAGGCATTATTGTAACTTGATCACAAGCAGCAGTAGATTTTCCAACTTTACTTCTAAAAGCCCTAGTTCCTTGCCAATTAGTCCTAATCACATCAGGATTTTTATAAAATAAAGCTTCATCCAAAACATCTTTATCTTCTGAAAAACTTCCTCTTGTTAACAAAGTTTGTAAAACTGCTCTATAAGCTCTATCAGCCAAATCTCTATCAGTCATTAACTCTCCTCTATAAACAAAACTTCCATCTTGTTTTAAGGATCTATCTGTAAAATCATCAGAGTAATGACCTACACAACTAAAAGCATGATTTCCATCCTCTCCTCTAATTGTTAAAATTGAATCATAACTTCCATCAGCACTAAATCTTGGTCCATCTGTTTTATTTTCCAAACCTTCAGTTCCTTTATAATTATCAAATACCCATCTATTATCAATAACTCTTGCAATAGCTCTAAATCCTCTCTCTAATTTATCATCATCAAAATGTGGTTGTTCATGTTCACTACCATCACTTCTAATAACAATCTCAGTACCATCTACAGCATCTATATCCCAAGCTCCTTCATGGTAAACAACTCTAGTATACTTAACCAATTCTTCAGCAGTTATTTCAACACCCTCAGAGCTTAAACTCTTTGCAGCTCTTTCCACACTCATTCCAGTCAAGTCTTCTAAAGATGCTTGAACTCTCCTTTCTTGTTGAGGATTACAACTTGGAGCTTCATTACTAGAACAACCTGCCCCACCTAACAAAGCTACAGCTAAACCTAAAACTCCAGCATTCCTTAAAAATTGTCTTCGATTATCCATATTATTATAGCTGATTTAAGGGTTTATAAATCTTTCGCTTTTGTAACTACTTTATAGTAGCTATACAACAACCTTTTTAAATCTAAGAACCATCAAAAGAGTAATGGAAAAAGAGGATATCCTATTAGTAGCTAATGATGCAATTCTAAACTTTCCAAAAGAAATCAAATCACCAATACTAATGACTCTATCAAAAGATAGATTCTCAAAATATCTAAATCTAATGAAATTAACAAAACATCTAAATAAAACCCCTTGTTTCATAGCTGAAATGAAAGGAGGTTCTGTAATTTACTTCTGTGAAGAAATTGTAAATCATTTAATCAAACAATACAAAATAAGAAACAAAGAACTATTCATCAAAGCAATAACTTTACACGAACTATACCATTCATACAATCATTTGATGGTCAACACCGAAGGAGCAGCTGTTTTCTCAGAGATTTTAGTACACCAAGAAATGAAAAAAGAATTTCCAAAAGAATACAAATTTCTAAACAGATTTACTCTTTCCAACAAACATGTAAATAGCATCAATAATTAAAACTAAAGCTGCAATAACTAAAACAGTCTCCATTGGTAACCAATCTTCTATATCGAAAATACCAAAAAAAGCAAGAGCCAAAATAACAGAAATAATTGCAAAAAATACTCTCCCTAACCATCCCCAATTTGCTTTAGACTGTTCTTCCATACCTCTACAATACTCCTTATCTTTATAAATTTTATCAAAAGGTTTATAAGAAATAACCATATATTGAAAATAATGGCAAAACAAGATGGAATCACTGTCAAGAAAAATGAAAATTTTTCAGAGTGGTTCACACAAGTGATCCAAAAAGCAGAATTAGCAGACCTTAGATACAATGTAAAAGGTTTTCTTGTTTTTCAGCCCTGGTCAGTTCTATCTATGGAAAAAATGTATCATTTCCTAGAAACTACCTTACAAAAAAAGGGGCACATGCCACATTGGTTCCCCACATTAATACCAGAACATAATCTAAAACAAGAAAGTTCACATCTTGGTGGCTTTGCTCCAGAAGTATTTTGGGTAACACACACTGGAGACAAAAAACTAGATGAAAAACTAGCATTAAGACCTACATCAGAAACAGCCCTATACCAAATGTTTAAACTATGGATAAGATCTCACAATGATCTCCCTTACAAAACATATCAAAGAGCACAAGTATTCAGATGTGACACAAAAGCAACAAGACCTTTCTTAAGATCAAGAGAATTCCACTGGATAGAAACTCACTGTGCACACAAAACAGAAGAAGATGCATTCAATCAAGTAAAAGAAGATATGGAAACAACAGAAGAAGTCCTTCATGATATCTTTGGAATACCCTACATATTTTTTGAAAGACCTGCTTGGGACAAATTCCCCGGAGCAGCAAGAACATTTGCAGCAGATGCATTAAATCCAGATGGTAAAGTAATACAACAACCTTCCACACATATGATTTCAAAACAATTTACAAAAGCATTTGATGTAAAATTCAAAGACAGTGATGAAAAAGAAAAATATGCACACTTAACCTGTTATGGTCCTGCAGTTTCAAGAATATTCGCAAGTGTAATAATCACACATGGGGATGACAAAGGATTAAGATTCCCTTGGGATATTGCACCAACACAAGTAATGATAGTTCCAATTGATAAAAAACTGCACAAAAAAGCAGAAACATTAAAGAAACAAATTCAAAAGTTTGCTTCAGTAAATATTGATCTAAGTGATAAAAGACCTGGAGAAAAATTCAATCATTGGGAAATGAAAGGAATTCCAATAAGAATTGATATTGGACTTAAAGATCTAGAAAACAAAACAGTGACAATATTCAGAAGAGATACAAATAAAAAAGAAACAGTTTCAGAAAAAGAAGCAATAACAAAAATTAAAGAAATTGCACAAGAATTTACAAAAAACCTAATTAAAAAAGCAGATAAAGTATTTGAAGGCAGAATAAAAGAAACAAAAAACCTCCAAGAAATAAAAAAAGTAATCAAAGAAGGTTCAATTGCAAAATGTGAATTCTGTTCAGTTGACAAACCAGGAACTGAATGTGCAAAAAAAATAGAAAAAGAAATAGTTGCAGAAGTTAGAGGAACAAGACTAGATGAAAAGCAAAAACCCCAAGGTAAATGTGCTATTTGTGGCAAAAAGGCCAATCATATAGTTTACATCGCAAAATCCTACTAGAAACATTTAAATATTCTTTTATTTATTAATCTTATATGGTTCTTGAATCATTAATGGGAGGTGTAGATGCAGAAGAAAAACCTTACAAGGTATTCTTGCTTGGAATTTTATACGCAACTGTTGCAATTTTTCTCTCATTATGGATTTTTAGATCAGAATCAAGCTTAGTTCTTGTATTCCTAACTGTACTAGCTTCTTTACCCCTAGTCTATGCAACATTAAGACTAGAAGCAAACAAAACTACAAAAGAAAAAACAGAACTAAAACTAATGAAACAACATTGGAGTGGAATAAAACTTTTTATTTACCTATTCATGGGTTATGTTATTGCAATGTCAGTAGCATACATAATCTTACCAACAGCTGTGGTTGGAGATTTATTTTCAAGCCAAGTTGCAACAATACAATCAATCAACAGTGATATTGCAAACAATGGAGCAAGTGGAGGTTTAACCTCAACTGATTTCTTCTCAATCATTGTAATGAACAATTTTAGAGTGTTATTTTTCTGTGTATTCTTCTCATTCTTCTTTGGAGCAGGTGCAATATTCATACTCACCTGGAATGCGTCAGTTATAGCGGCAGCAGTAGGATCATATGTAAGAAATGGTATAGCTTCATACGCAACAGTAGTAGGATTCACTAAAATAGCCACATATTTCCAACTCTTTGTATTAGGAACGCTCAGATATATGACTCATGGTATTTTTGAAATATTAGCCTATTTTGTGGGCGGCCTAGCCGGAGGCCTAATCTCTCTAGGAATATTACACTATAAAGTAAATGATGAAAAATTCAGACTCTTAATGAAAGATTCAATTGATCTAATTCTAGTAGCCATGCTAATAGTTGTTATAGCAGGTGTTATAGAAGTTTGGGTAACCCCAGCAATCTTTTAAAAAGATTTATAAACTATAGTTTAAAAACTCTATTTTATGATAAATAATTTAGACTCTTATATTATGCCTCATAATGGTGCACTTGGAATTAGTTGTGACTGGCAGATTCCTGGAATGGGTGGAGGAGGAGGACATTATGGTGCAAATATCCCTAAAGCAGTAGAAAATATAGCAACAAGAATAAGAGAAAGCGCAACCCCAGGAACAATAAGAGTTGTAAGATACATAATTGGTAAAAGCCTACCCCAAAGTAGACAATTTACAGCAGATCAATTCCTAGAATTCAGAGGTTTACTCTCACAACAAGAACTTCCAGATATATTATTAGAATTTAGTGATCAAGAATTTGACCTTAGATAAACTTTATAAATCAAAACACCTTCTAAAATTATTAACAGTCAGTAAAAATGGAAATACTAAACTATGACTTTTTAATTGGAATTGCAATATGGATTATTGCAGGTATAACAATCGGAGTTCTACTAACAATACAAATAAGAAACATACAAAGTAATTTCAGTTATCAAGTAAGAAAATTAAGAAATTTCATGATTGGATTCTTTATTGTTCTAGCAATTGTTTTCATTGCTCTATGGTATATGGGTGTGATGTAAGCTCCATAAACATTTTAAATTAAATTCTCCCAAAAATAATAATGTGTGGGATTGTTGCATATTACGGACATCAAAATGGTATTTCTATTTCCTTAAAAGGATTAAAAAGATTAGAATATAGAGGTTATGATTCAGCTGGTCTTGCATTTCTAGAAAACAATCAAATAAACATAATAAAAAATAAAGGAAAAATAAAAGATCTAATTGGTTTAATCAATGGAGAACAAGCAAACATTGTAATTTCCCACACTAGATGGGCAACACATGGGCAACCCAACCACATAAACGCACACCCTCACTTCTCAATGGACCATTCTATAGCAATAGTTCACAATGGAATAATAGAAAATCATGCCGATCTAAAAAAAGAATTAACAGAAAAATACAACTATAAATTCCAATCAGAAACAGATTCAGAAGTAATAGCCCACTTAATACAATTCTTCTATCAAGGAAATTTCGAAGAAGCTTTCAGAAAAATGTTAAGTAAAATAGAAGGTGCCTTTGGAATTGTAGCTCTACACAAAAAGCACAATGAACTAATCTGTGCAAGAAAAGGTTCTCCTTTAGTATTAGGCTTAGGAGAAAATGAATACTTCATTGCATCTGACCCTTCCCCATTCTTAGACCACACTAAAAATGTAATCTATCTAGAAGAAAAACAAATGGCAATAATCTCTGAAAACCATTATGAAGTAAAGGACTTCAATGGACTTAATCTAGATGTTGAAATGGAGGAAATCCCTTTTGGAATAGAAGCAATACAAAAACAAGGCTTCAAACACTTTATGTTAAAAGAAATCAATGAACAACCCAATACAATAAGAGACTGCTTTACTGGAAAACTTAGAAACATCGAGGGAATAGGAATAAAACTAAAAACCAATATCCAAAGAGTTGTCCTAGTTGCCTGTGGAACAAGCTACCATGCAGCATTAATTGGTAAATATATTATTGAAAAAAAGTCAAACATTCCAGTAATCGTAGAACATGCTTCTGAATTCAGATATAGAAAACCAATGTTATTCCCTTCTGATTTAGTTATGGCAATATCTCAATCAGGAGAGACAGCAGATACATTAGAAGCAATCAGACTAGCAAAAAAAATAGGCTGTAATGTTGCAGGTATAGTAAATGTAACTGGAAGTTCAATTGCAAAAGAGTGTGGACAAGGAATCTATTTACACGCAGGTCCAGAAATTGGTGTAGCATCAACAAAAGCCTTCACCTCACAAGTAGTTGCATTAAACTTACTTAACCTATTCCTAAATAAAAATCCCTATTACCAATATGAAATAGCAGAAGAATTAAGAAAACTTCCAAAAATAGTTGAAGAATTTCTAAAAAATGAAAAAGTAAAAGAAATAGCCAAAAAATATTTCTTTGCAAAGCATTTCTTATTCTTAGGAAGAGATATAAACTTCCCTGTTGCACTTGAAGGATCATTAAAATTAAAAGAAATATCTTATATTCCTGCAGAAGGCTATCCAGCAGGTGAGATGAAACATGGTCCAATTGCTTTAATTGATTCTGAAACTCCAAGTATTTTCATACTAACAAAAGATGAAGTCTATGAAAAAGTAATAAGCAACATGCACGAAGTAAAATCTAGACAAGGAAAAATAATTTGTATCTGTGATCATGTAAATGAAGAAATAGAACAACTTGCAGATGATATAATCTTTGTTCCTAAAGTAATCTGGGAATTGAGCCCTATTATCAACACAATCCCACTACAATTACTAGCATATTACACAGCAGATCTAAATAATAGAGAGATAGATCAACCCAGAAATTTAGCTAAATCAGTCACTGTTGAGTAAGACTTATAAATACATTCTTAAAAACTCACTTATGGAAGTAATGTTTTACCTATATGATCCAACCAACCCTTCTGAAGTAGATACACCTGTATTCAGATCTCTAATTGAAAGAGCAGAAACTGTATTTGTACAAATGAATCTCCCAGATATTGATGCTATTGATAAATTAGAAGAAGGATGGAGGAAGTATGTTAAAACTGGAATTCTTACTCCAGATATAATCAGACCAAGTAGAGTAGTTGACCTTATAGCTCAAGAAGTAAGAGGTACTGATAAAAAACTTGCATTAGAGAGAGCCCTTATTCCAGAATATGACATAGGCTCAGGACAAGATAGATTAATGGCAGCATTTCTAACTGGAGCAACAGAAAGAGCAAAAGGAATCTTTGGTAATCATTTAGAATTAATAAATGTAGAATTAGATACAATAAACCTTTCCACAACTCAACAGATTATTAATCAAGACGGTCCAGTATTAGTTGTCTATGGTTATGGAAACTTAGAACTTGTAAGAGCCATAGCTGATATTAGTGATGTTGAACTAAATTTCCCAGAAGCAAACTATCCTATTCCTTATCAAATTAGAGCTGCTGATGACATAACAAAATCAGAAGGAGTTGATGTAGAACTCTATCAAAGAACTCTCATTGAAAGATTAGCAAATGGTCTAGGTGGTGAAAGTGGAATAAGAGGAGTAGAACTAGCAAGATTTGCTCATTTCTATGCAAATATGGCTCA
>JABHZQ010000018.1 GCA_018656555.1 archaeon | reverse complement strand
TTACAGTACCCGCGCTTAACATAGCAGCTAATACTCCAGCAGCAATTATTGTTTTTTTCATTTTCTTTACTCCTCCTTTGTTACTACTATAGAATGGTTTTAGCTATTTAAATCTAATCTCCCCTTGAGGGGGCGAAAAAAGATAGTTTTTTATATGTTTAAGATACTCAATCCCTATGGACACCTCCCTGCTAAAAGAAATAGGATTAACTGATGGAGAGATCAAAGTCTATACCTCTCTTTTCTTACTCGGTTCTACAACAACCGGCCCATTAGTTAAAGAGTCACAAGTCCACTCTTCAAAGGTCTACCCCATTCTAGATAGATTAATAGAAAAAGGATTAGTCTCTTACATCAAAGAAGGGAAAAAGACATTTTACACGGCAAATCCACCAAATACAATTCTATCTTACTTAGATAAGAAAGAGGATGAAATTCAAGAACAAAAAAAATCAGCAAAAGATCTAATTAACAAACTAGAAGACCTTTCAAAAACAAAAAAAGAAGAAACAACAGCATCAATGTTTAAAGGCCTTAAAGGAATAAGGACTGCATTTACAATAGCAACAAAAGACTTGAAAAAAGGAGAAAAAGTTTATGCTATGTATCTTCCACCAGTACAGAAATCTTTAATCCCTTTTTACAACAATCTTGCAAGAACTCTTTCAAGAAAAAAAATAAAAAATCATATGTTATTCAATGAGCATTGCCCTGAATATGAGAATATAAAAAAATTACCCCACCTCCAAGCAAGAATTGGAATTTCTAGAGAACAAAAATCTCCTGCTGAAGTTTGCGTTTATGGAGAAAATACAATAATTGCAACAACAGGAGAAGGAGATAACATTACAGTTTTAATAAAAAATAATGATGTTGCAGATTCATTTAGACAACAATTTGAATATATCTGGAAACAAGATGTTTTTGTTTCTCATGGAATGAAAGCTTTAACAAAAACACATGAAAAGACCTATGATGTATTAAAAAAAGGTGAAGAATATGTATGTTTAGGAATTCCTAAGTACCAACCAGAAGAACATCATGAATACTGGCAAAGAGATCATAAAAGAAGAATTAAATCAGGAATAAAATGTAGACTTTTATTTAATAATGATACAGCCAAATCAACCTTAAAAAATAGAAACAGCTATGAGGGCTGTGATTCAAGATATATGCCTATTGATATAAAAACTCCAAGTTATACTTTTGTATACAAAGACCGAGTTACAATGGCAATCCCTAAAAAAGAACCAATTGTAATTGAAATTAAAAACAAAGAAGTTGCAGAATCTTTTAAATCCTATTTTGAAGCATTTTGGAAATTAAGTAAGAAGTTCAAAAAATAGCAAAGAATAGTATACTAGCAAATAAAGAGATTATTAGTACCCATCCAGATATCTTTAGCATTCTAAACTTGTAAGGTATAATATTTGTAGCCAAAGAATAGATTTGGTTGCTATATGCTGCACTTATTTTTTTAGGATCTGAAGAAAGATTATCTAAATATCTAGCGTACTGTTTTCTATTATAATGTTTTTTAATGTTTTTGTAGTAAAAAATATCTGTCTTTATCCTTTCTTTTTTTGAAAATATTCTTAATTTGGGTAAAACTACCATTAGAGCTAGTAATGAAGATATAAATGCCCCAACAATCAATAGTATCCAAGGCATTTGTTCTCTAAATAATAAAGTAGAAAATTCCATGGAATAGACCCTATTAATAATATACATCAAAATTATTGTACTTGCTGCAAATATGAAATTAGCTTTTGTTGTAAGTTGAGTATCTATATTAACATTGAAGTCTAAAATTTTGGACCATACTCTTGGATCAAAGAACCCTTCCCCTTTTTTCATAAATATTTTAAGAACTTTTGTATTTTTAAATATTTCTAACTCTTATCAAATCCATATCTAATAGCTTCTAGGTTTTTTACAAAGAATTGTGGAGGAATTATTTGTTTTAATTCATCCCCCGAAGCATTGATTTCTAATTCTTTTAGTAGCTTACCTAAAGCGATCATATTAGTGACTCTTCTATCTTGGAACTTTTCAACTGCATCTTTGCTGAAAGGGAAACTAATACCTTCGAACTCATTTGCTATTTGAGTATCTATTATTCTTTTAATACATTTGAAGTGTTTATTGGTTTTTGTAAATCTAAGTAGGATATCTGCCTCATCAATTGTTGGATTGCCGATCTTTGAATCAGAATAGACAAGATAACTAACAATATCTCCCCCTCTTGAAGCAGCATCATAGTCAAAAGTAACAGTAACTTGGAAGCCTTTTAACATTAGAACCTTTCCTAATAATGTTCCTAAGAACTTAACTCCATACCCTCCAGTTCCTGCTAAAATTATTCTTTTAATCACTCTTATCAACCCCCAGATCTGTTTCTTCTTTAACTTCTTCAGAAGGTTTGTACATTTTCTTAATAGTTGTGATCATCTCATATGCATCTTTGAAACCAGTTCTTAATCCATTATTAGTAATACAATAAGCAATAACTTCTACAAAACTAAAGCCATCATGACTTAATGCTTCTTTAACAACATTTTTCATGTGATCTACGTGCCAGACAGAACTCCTTGCATAGAAATAGTTTCTATTTGAACTTATCAATTTATGAGCATTAATTGGGTTGTACTCACATCCAAAAGGACTTGTAACAGTAAATGATTCTAATCTTGTGGTTGGTGCCATTTGACCACCAGTCATACCATAAATTTCATTATTATAACAAATAACTGTGATGTCTACATTTCTTCTTGCAGTGTGTAGTAAATGATTTCCACCAATTCCAAGTAAATCGCCATCACCAGAGATAACTACTACTTTTAGTTTCTTATTCCCTTCTTTGATACCTTCAGCTAAAGGAACAGCTCTTCCATGTAATCCATGAACAGAATCTACATTTAAATATCCTGCAATTCTTCCAGTACAACCAATTCCAGAAACAACAACAACTTCATCTTTAGAGTAGCCTAACTCTTCAAAAGCCTTGGCTATGTACTTTGCCATTATTCCTATACCACATCCCCCACACCAGAGTGATGGATATCTATCCCACTTAATCCAATCCTTTTCTGACATCTTCTAAGGTAATATCTCCTCCTAAAATTGGTACTCTTTTAATTTCTCTTTTTAATTCTTTTTCAAGAATATCTGCATACTGGCCATCATTCATTTCAACTACAATTATTTCACTATGCTCTTTTGCTATCTCTTTTAATTCATCAAGAACTGGAAATAATCTTATTGGTCTAAATATGCTATAATCTTTTAGATCTGAAACAACTCTAGATGTAACCCCATAAGCAATTATTAATTTATCTCCAGCTTTAGTATATTCATATTGATTGTAATTCTTAACAATATTATCTCTTTTTTCCTTAACTCTCTTTAGCCATCTTTTGTATGCTTCTGGATCTTTTGTTTTTGGATCACCATTTTCAGAGATTAGACCGGTTGTGTGACCTAGGCCTTCACCTAGTTTTTTCTTATCTCTATTTTTTATATCAACATTAATAGATTCTACATCTACAGGTTCATACATGTGGCTTAGAAAAGCATCCATAAGTAAAATTACTGGTTGTTTTGCTTCTTCTGCACAGTTAAATGCTTCTATTGTTATCTTATAACATTCTTCTACTGAATTAGGATAGAAAATAATTGGATATGTATCTCCATGACTATTGTGGCATGCAAAGGAAACATCTCCTTGTGAAGGCAGAGTAGGCATTCCTGTTGAAGGGCCAACCCTCATTGTGTTTACAATAACAAAAGGAATTTCTGCCATGTAACCAAGACCTAGACCTTCTTGCATTAATGAAAATCCTGGGCCTGAAGTTGCAGTCATTGTTTTTCTTCCAGCTAAAGAAGCTCCAATGATCATATTAATAGCAGCAATCTCATCTTCACAGTGTACAAAACTAAGATCTTTTACTTTTGCTAGGAAATGCATTATTTCTGAAGCAGGAGTTATTGGATAACCTGAATAGAATCCCATGCCTGCTTTTAGTGCTCCAAGAGCAACAGCTTCATTTCCCATCAATAGTTTCATACTTCTAACCCCCATTCTGGGCAATATTTTTCACAGATCTTGCATTTTTTACATTTCTCTGGATCTTTTAGAACTGGAATATTATCTTTCATTTCCATATTATTAAAAGGGCACAATTTAATACATAAATTACATTGTTTACAATATTCTTTTGTTACCTTTACCATCTAGAATTCATTTAAAATAGGGGTTTAAATAGATTATGCTTTTAATTTCTTAATATATTCTAAATCTTTTACTTTGTCTATCTCTAATGCATAAGCCTTTAGGTCAAATGCTTTTTTTATGTACTTTTTCCTGAATAAGCCATAGACATATATCTTAAATCCTTGTTTGTTTGCTGCAACTATGAATTTCTTTGTTACATAAGGACCAGGAATTGCAATTATATCTGCAGAATGTTTTCTTGCACTTTTAAGGAATCTATTTACAAATCTTATTCTTTTAACAAAAGCAGCAAGATTGGCTTTTGGAACATAGTAAATACCGGTTAGTGCCCTTGGATTTAATTCTTTTACCTTAGCTAGGACTTTTTTAATATGAGAGAAGTATATGACTTTTCTATTCCTTAATTTTCTAACAATTTCTTCTTCTATTCCTGCTATTTTTATATCTGCAATAATTGTTATATTTTTTGGTATTATTTTAATTGCTTCATCAAAACTTACAAACTTTTTAGGATTAAATCTCATTCTTTTGATTTTAATTCCAAATTTACTTGTATCATGTCTTAGAATTAAACAATCTTTTGTCTTTTGAATATCTATCTCAATACAACTAACACCATGTTCCAAGGCAAGTTTAATAGATTCAAGACTATTCTCTTTAACTCCCTTTTCTCTCAGTCCCCTATGAGCAACTATTTTTCTCATATTCTCATTCTAGCATCTACAACCATACCAGTTTTATGATTAATCACAAAAGGATTAATATCCATCTCTTGGATTTCCTTATGTTTTTGAGGTATTTTGGATACTTTTACAATTATTTCTTTTAGAAATTCTAAGTTAACTGGTTTTTTTCCTCTAGCACCAAGGAATATTTGTTTCATTTTTAATTCATCTATCATTTCTTGTGCATCTTTTTTTGTTATTGGACAGACTCTAAAGACTACATCTTTTAGGTACTCAGTATATATTCCCCCAATTCCAAATGCAACTACATGCCCAAAGACATTATCTTTTTTTAACCCTATAATAGCATATTCTCCTTCAATATACTCTTGAACAAGAATTCCTTCTAATTTGAGTTTGTAATGTTGGGCTATTTTTTTTAAAGATTCTAATTCGTTTTCTAGGTCACCATGTTTGTTTACAAATCTCACACCACCAATATCACTCTTGTGCAAGGCTTCTTTGGATATTAGTTTCAAAACTAGAGGGAAACCTATTTTTCTAGAGACTTTAATTACATCATCAGAAGTAGTACAAAATTTATTCTTTGCTACTGGGAGATATTTTTTTAAGAATTTCTCTGTTTCTGCTTCAGTATAGTCCCCTTTTTTCATAAACTTAAATGAGAGTTATAGATTTATAATACTTTTGCATAAGTTTTATTAAAGAACCAGCTTTATTAGACTTGATGAAAGAAAGAAAAGTAGGATATCTTGTATTGGGTTTTTGTCTAGCCTTTTTGTTTATAATCATATCTTATGATATGACTCTTTCCCAAATTGTTAACACTTCTTGTTCCCATGGTACAGAGTGTGCCATGTATGCTTCTTTGAGATTACAAAGAGGAATAAGTTTTGTTCTTTTAGGAGTAATATTCATAATTGGATTGTATTTTATTTTTAATAAAAAAATAAGAGATATAGTTAAAGATAAGAAGAGAAATGTTAATCTGGATAGTGAAGAGAGACAGATTGTATCTCTTTTAAAATCCAATGACAATTCTTTATATCAATCTGACTTAATTAAAGAAACTGGTAAATCAAAGGTTCAAATGACTAGGGTTTTAGATAGGCTTGAGGCTAAGAAAGTTATAGATAGAAGAAGAAGAGGAATGACCAATATTATAATTCTAAAGTGATTGCATCATGCTTACAGGCTTCAACACAAGCACCACAAGAAATGCACTCTTCTTGGTTTATTTCAATTGTTTTTCCTCTTTTAAGAGCATCTACTGGACAAGCTTCAACACATCCTTCACAAGCACCCTTACAGGTGCATGCAGTACATTTGCCATCTTTCCAACAACATTTTTCATAATCAATTTTTATCATTTTAATAATCCTTTTTCAAGGGTTTATAAATATTATGCTCTGAAACTAGTTTCACGATATCATTTATAAAGAGTTTCAATTACTAAATTGGGATGGAAACAATAACTTTCAATGTGGAGGGCATAACTTGCAAGAGTTGTGAACAAATAATTAAGGATCAGATTAAAGAGATTAAAGGAGTTAAAACTTATAGTGTTGATTATGCTTCTCAAAAAGCTAAAGTCACTTTTGATCCTAAAAAGACAAATCAAAATGAGATATTTAATAAGATAGAAGAAAAAGGCTATTCTTGTTCTACAAAAAAATCTAAAGGTTGGATGGGTTGGACTTTTGGTATTATAGGAATTGTAATTGCTTTTTATTTTTTAATTCAATTATCTGATGTAATAGCTCTGCCAGAGATAAGTGCTGGGATGAGTTATGGTTTATTATTCTTAGTAGGTCTACTTACTGGATTTCATTGTATTAGTATGTGTGGGGGTTTTATTCTTTCTTATACAACTAAAGATGCAAAAGAAGGAAAGAAATCATATAAGTCACATTTTATGTATGGATTGGGAAAAACTGTTTCATATACATTAATAGGTGCAATTTTTGGTTTGATTGGTTCAATAATTGCATTTACTCCTTTAATGAGAGGTGTTGCTGGTTTGCTTGCAGGTTTATTCCTGATATTGTTTGGATTAAAGATGTTAAATATTATTCCAGCATTAAGAAAGATTCAATTTACAACTCCTAAATTTATTAGTAAATTTGTTGGTGAGAAACAAAATTCTAGTCCATTAGTCATTGGATTGTTAAATGGCCTTATGATAGCTTGTGGCCCACTCCAGGCTATCTATATTATGGCTGCGGGTACGGGAAGTATAATAGAAGGGGCAACCCTTCTATTTTTCTTTGCCCTAGGAACTCTTCCAGTTATGTTGGGCTTTGGATTGTTTGCAACATTTGTTTCAAGTAAGCTAACTCATAAGATTCTAAAAGCCTCAGGAGTGATTGTAATTATATTAGGTTTAATTATGATAAACAATGGATTAGCTTTGACTGGTTCTGGCTATGATATAAATTCTCTTGTAACTTCAGTTAGTGCAAATGCAGGAATTGATACTAGTTCTGAAAGTTTACCTGATATTGTTAATGGCTATCAAGAGATTAACATGGAAGTTAATAGCAATGGTTGGGAACCGGCCAAGTTTGTTTTACAAAAAGATGTTCCAGTCAAATGGATTATTCAAGGAAATGAGATTAATGGTTGTAATAATGCAATTCAAGTCCCTAAACTAGGTTTAGACTTTGATATAGAATATGGTGAGCAGATTATTGAGTTTACACCAACAGAGGAAGGTGTTATCTCTTGGAGCTGTTGGATGGGTATGATTCCTGGTACTTTCATTGTTACAGAAGACTTAGAAATAAATGAAGAAGAACTACAAGAAACCCTAGATGCAGTTGAACTACAAGGTGGTTCATGTGGTGGGGGTTGTGGTTGCGGAGGATAAAAATGAAATGTAATATTTGTCATAAAGAACTATATAGTTCTGTGGGTAAAGGTTGTAAACTTTGTGCAATGCCTTTGAAAGATAAAAGCCAAGAATTTTGTTGTAAACCTTGTAGAAAAGACTATGCTAAAGTAATTGGGAGGTAAAAATGAAAAAAATAATTTTATTACTAATTGGATTACTACTATTGACTGCCTGTTCTCCAACTGGAAATGTTGTTGGAAGTGGTGATGAATTAACTCTTAAGGTTTCCATACCTTGTTCAGGTCATGCTTCATTGATTACTGGAGAATTATATAAATTGCCAGGAGTCACTAATGTGGATTATAGAACTGGTCATTATTTTGATGTAACTTATAATCCAAGTATAACTACAGAACAAGATATACTTAATTTAGACGTATTTAATAGCTATCCAGCTACATTAGTTTAATAAATTAATAAAACTTAAGAAAAATGATGAAGAAAACCAATCTCCAAATCAGCGGTATGCACTGTGCTAGTTGTGCTGCTAACATCAATAAATTATTGAATAAAACAAAGGGTGTTGAAGAGGCGAATGTTAACTTTTCTACAACTAAAGCAACTATATCTCATGATGATGATGTTAAAGTTAAAGATTTAATCAAAAAGATTAAAAATGGGGGGTGGGATGCTACTTTAATTCAAGAGGGAGAAAATTCTTTTAAGAAACAAGCAAAGTTACAGAAGAAAGAAAGGCAACATTATAGAAATCTTTTTCTTTTTAGCTTAATTTTTGCTGTTCCTGCTTTTATTATTGGTATGATCTTTATGTGGTTCAATATAGATCTTCCTTATGAAGGTTATATTCTTTGGGCTTTAGCTACACCAATTCAGTTTTTTGTTGGCTGGCAATTCTATACTGGAACATGGAATGCATTGAAGAATAAAACTGCAAATATGGATTCTTTGATTGCCTTAGGTACTAGTGCGGCTTATTTCTTTAGCATATATGCAATTCTATTTCAACCTTCTTTAGGCCAATACTTTGAAACTTCTGCAATATTGATTACTTTAGTAGTAATGGGTAGATGGTTTGAATCTATTGCAAAAGGTAAAACTTCAGATGCAATCAAGAAATTAATGCAAATGAGTCCAAAAATTGCAATGGTGGAAAGAAATGGAAAATTCATAAAAATTCCAACTGATGATGTAAAAGTTGGAGATATTATTCTAGTAAAACCAGGAGAAAAGATTCCAGTTGATGGAATAATTATAGATGGTCATTCTTCTGTTGATGAATCAATGATTACTGGAGAGAGTATACCTATTGAGAAAAATAAAGGAGATGGAATTATCTCTGCTACTATAAACAAAAATGGATCTTTTACTTACAAGGCAACCAAGGTTGGAGCTAATACAACTCTTTCACAGATAATTAAGTTAATAGATGAGGCTCAAGGTAAGAAAGCACCAATTCAAAGGTTTGCAGATGTGGTTGCTGCTTATTTTGTTCCAGTGGTTATAGGTATTGCTTTTGTTACCTTTTTAGTGTGGAGTTTTGTACAGTCTGTATCTTTTGCTCTTATAACTGCGGTAGCTGTTTTAGTTATAGCTTGTCCTTGTGCTCTAGGTTTAGCTACGCCTACTGCTATAATGGTAGGTTCAGGTAAGGGTGCTAGAAATGGGATTTTAATTAAGGGTGGAGATGCATTGGAAACAGCTCATAAGTTAAATTATATAATTTTTGATAAAACTGGAACAATAACTAAAGGAAGTCCAGAAGTTACTGATGTTATTGGAAAGGATAAAAAAGAGATATTGCAACTTTCTGGTTTATTGGAAAGGAACTCTGAACATCCTCTAGCTGAAGCAATTTTGAAAAAGGCTACAAAACTTCCAAATAAAAAAACTGTGGGATTTAAGGCTATTCCAGGTTATGGTGTTACTGGTAAGATTGAAAATAATACTTATTACTTAGGTAATCCCAAACTTATGAAGAAAAAGAATATTTCTTTAGAGAGTTATAAGGATAAAATAGCTGAATTAGAAACTGAAGGTAAAACTGTTATGGTCCTTGCTGATAAAAATATTATTGGACTAATTGGTGTTGCAGATAGGATTAGAGATACTTCTGAAAAAGCTGTTAAGGAATTACAAGATCTAGATTTAGAGGTTTACATGATCACAGGAGATAATGAAAGAACTGCTAAAGCAATAGCTAAGAAAGCAGGTATTCAACATGTCTTCTCTGAAGTTTTACCTAAAGATAAAGCAGATTATGTTAAGAAACTACAGAAGAAAGGAATTGTTGCAATGGTAGGAGACGGTATTAATGATGCTCCTGCATTAGCTCAAGCAGACATAGGGATTGCAATGGGATCTGGAACTGATGTTGCAATGGAAACAGGAAACATAGTGTTAATGAAGAATGATCTGTTAGATGTGCCTAAATCAATTAGGTTAAGTAAACAGACCATGTCTAAGATAAAACAGAATATGTTCTGGGCTTTGTTTTACAACTCAATGGGAATCCCAATTGCAGCAGGAATCTTATATCCTTTTACTGGTTGGTTATTGTCTCCAATAATTGCTGGAGCTGCAATGGCAATGAGTTCAGTATCTGTTGTAACAAATTCTTTGTTACTAAAATCTAAGAAGCTATAACTTACATTGTGAACAATCTCTTGCTTCACAAATATTATTTTTTACTTTCCATTTTAATGCCCAGGTTTTCATAGATTGAATAACTGTGATAAACTCTCTTCCTTGTTTTGTTAAAGAATACTCACATTTAACTGGGAAGTTCCTAGCATCTACTTCCTTAATGACTAATTTTTCTTCTTCTAATTCTTTTAATCTGGAGGAAAGAATTTTTGGAGTTATTTCAGGTATTGATTTTTTTAATTCAGAATACCTTTTCCAACCTTTTTTGTGCAATTCTAATAGAATTAATAATGTCCATTTCTTACCTATGAAGTCTACTGTTTTGTAAATTGTGCAATTCTTATCCATGGTATACATTTAGAAACTCTTCACTATTTAAATAAGTATCTCTTTTATACCAGATATACAAAGGATATCATACAAAATGAAAAGAAAAATAATAAAAATCGACGAGGAAAGGTGTAATGGTTGTGGGGTCTGTATCCCTAACTGTCCAGAAGGTGCCCTACAAATAATTGATGGTAAAGTAAGATTAATCAGTGATTTGTTTTGTGATGGGTTAGGTGCTTGTATTGGGCATTGTCCAGAGGGAGCAATAGAAATAGAAGAAAGAGATGCTGAACCCTATGAAGAGAGAAAGGTTATGGCAAATATTGTAAAGTTTGGAGAGAATACAATCCGAGCTCATCTAGAACACTTAGAAGAACATAATGAGACTAAATTTCTTAATGAAGCTAAGGAATATCTAAAAGAAAAAGGAATTGAGGTAAAAATGGAAAAATGTGGGTGCCCAGGAGCACAAATTCAAGAAATAAATCAAGAAGACACAAACAATGTAGAACAAACATCAACTTTAAGGCAATGGCCAGTACAATTAAATCTTTTACCACCTCAAGCACCATTTTTTGAAAATTCACACTTGCTTGTTTGTGCAGATTGTGTTCCATTTGCAAATGCAAATTTCCATAAGGATTTACTAAATGGAAAATCTCTAGTGATTGGTTGCCCAAAGCTTGATGATATTGATGCATATGAAGAAAAATTAACTGAAATTTTTAAACATAATAAAATTAAGAGTGTTACTGTGGCAATAATGGAAGTACCTTGTTGTTCTGGGCTGTATCATGCTGTAGAAGAAGCAATTAAAAAATCTGGAAATCAAATACCTTTGATAAAAGAAATCATAACTAGAGATGGTAAGGTTTTGTAAATAACAACTTTTTTAAACTTATTTTCTTCTAGATTATTATGCAAAAGTTTTTCACTCCAAATTCAGTGGCTGTTATTGGAGTTTCTAAGAATCCAAAGAAAGTTGGTTCTGTTATTTTTACTAATTTGAAAAGTTATTCTAAGAAAGTAATACCTATTAATCCTAATGAGAAGAAGATTCAAGGAGTTAAGGCTTATGCTTCTGTTTTGGATGTAAAGGGAAGTATAGACTTAGCTATTATCTCAGTTCCTGCACAGTTTGCAATTAAAGTTGTTGATCAGTGTGGGAGAAAGGGAATAAAGCATGTTATTATAGTCACTTCTGGGTTTAAGGAGATTGGAAATGATAGATTAGATCATGAGTTGTACAAAACTTTAGAAAAATATAAGATAAAATGTGTTGGTCCAAACTGTTTAGGTATTTATGATGCTCATTCAGGATTTGATTCATTATTTTTACCAATTGCTCAGATGAAGAGACCTAAGAAAGGCGGAATTTCTTTTATATCTCAGTCTGGAGCTTTAGGTTCTGCTTTAGTAGACTTAGCTGCTTATGAGGAATTTGGATTTGCTAAGTTTATCTCTTATGGTAATGCTACTAATCTTAATGAGAGTGATTATTTAGAATATCTAGGTAAGGATCCTAAGACTAAGATTATTTGTTTGTATGTTGAAGGGATTAAGGATGGGAAAAAGTTCATGAGAGTTGCTAAGAATATTAAGAAACCCATTATTGTTATTAAAGGTGGTAAGACCGAGAGAGGTTCTAAAGCTACTATGTCTCATACTGGTTCATTAGCTGGATCTTTTGAAGTTTACAAGGGTGCGTTTAAGCAGTCTAATATTGTTATTGCTGATTCTCTAGCTGAATTATTTCACATTGCAAAGATGTTTGATAAGTTAACTTACAAAAAGGGAAAAAGAGTTCAAGTTATTACTAATGGTGGAGGTTATGGTATTGTTACAACTGATGCTTTAGAAGAAAATAATGTTGAATTAGCTGAATTGAGTGAGAAAACAAGGAAGAGGTTGGTGGCTTTATTCCCAAAAATATGTGCTATTCATAATCCTATGGATTTAGTAGGTGATGCAACTGATGAAAGATATAGTATTGCTATTGATGCTTGTATGAGAGATAGAAATATTGATGCTTTGTTAGTAATATTATTACCTCAGACCCCTTTGATTACTAAGAAGATAATATATGAATTAAAAAAATACCAAGGTAAAAAACCAATGGCTTTTGTAGTAACTGGTGGACAAAAAACATTACCTTTTGTTAGAGAAATGGAAAAAAATGGTTTTCCTGTATTTCAATATCCATCAGAAGCTGTAAGGGCAATGAAGAAGTTTATTTCCTGGAAGACCTAGTGTCTCCGCCTTTTTTGTAAACTCTAAAAGTTCTCTTAAGTTTTCCTTCTTTCTTTGTTTTCCTATGTTCAGCTGTATACTCTCCCATACTTACAATGTTGTTTCCTATGATTATAAACTTTCCTGAAAATCTTTCAATATTTTTTAGGAAATAAATATAAAAAATTAAAACTATATGCTTATTATGAATAAATTTACAATAACATCAATAATTTTAGCTATAGTTACCTTTTTGTTGATTATATTTATGATAAAGGAGGCCCTTTTATGAACAAAATCATAGAGAATTTAATTATCTTAATTATTTGGGCTATTGGATTTATACTTGCTTATATGTTAATTCTTAAGATTACAAATCATAGTCCGACTGTAGATCAATTTCAAAATACTTTTTTAATATTAGTCGGATCAACAATAGCTGTAATACTCGTACAATTTTCAAATATTTATTATAGATTAGGTAGATTAGAGGAAAAAGTAAAATATAAATTAAAAGAAAATTTTAAATAATTCTAAATAACTAATAATTTTATGAAATTTAACTGTAAAGAATATTCATTTGTTAATAAAATGGGAGATATCTTTATTGTTTTTTCTTGGATTTTGGGGATTATCTTAAGTTTTATGTTGATTTGGAAAATATTTTGGCCTTAGTATTCATCAGCCTCCCAGAATTTTCCAGCATTAATCATTTCCCACTCTTTGTTTACTAGTTTTTGAACCTTTTGTATTAGTTCAGGAGTTAGGTGTGCGTATCTTCCCTGCATTTTTAGGGCTGTTTCTACTGGGGTCATAAGTGGTTTCATATTGATTGTTACTTTTTTCTTTTCAATCTCATACATTGGCCACATTCCAGTGTCTACCATTAATTTAGAAACTTTATTCATCTCATGTGTTTTAACTAACCATCCAGGTTCGCATGCACACAATAGATCAATGAATTTAAATCCCTTAATCTTTGATGCCTTTCTTACTTTATCAATAAAATCATGCTGATAACCAGTTGATGCTGTTGCAGCATAAGGAATATCATGTAAAGCCATTAGTTTTGCTAGGTTTTTCCTTGGGATAATATTTCCTAGTTTGTTTTTTGTTCCAATTGGAGTTGTTTTTGTTCTAGCAAACTCTTGAGTAGCTGGAGATACTTGGTGTCCAGTGTTAGCATAGTTAAAATTATTATAACAGATGTAAAGAATATTATCATTTCTGTATGCTGCTCCAGAAAGTGGGCCAAATCCAATTTCATAAGATGCTCCATCTCCAGCATAACAGACTACAGTAACATCATCTTTTCCTTGGGCTTTTAATCCCTTTTCTATTCCTGTTGCAGTTGGTGCTGCATTCTCAATTGCATTGAATAACCAAGGTGTTTTGTAACAAGTGTAAGGATATGTTGCAGTTAGAGTCATACAACCTGCTGAATTAACTATTATCATTTTCTTACCAAGAGCCATTTGAAGTAATCTTAAACCATAGACTGCTTGACAGCCACTACAAGCAAATGTTCCTCCAGTCATATGTTCCTCTTGTTTTGCAAGTTCTTTTACATTAACCATTTCCTTACCTCTTTTCCTTTCTTAATATCATCAAATATATCCATAAAATCTTTATCTTGAACTGGTTTTCCACCTAAACCTACAATGTAGTTTGAGATCTTTGGTTTCATTCCATATAAAGCAGATCTTACTTCTTGAAATAAAGCCCCTGAAGAACCAGGAGAAATGTTTTGATCTACTATTCCAATTCTTTTTGCTTTTTCTAATTTTTTTCTTAACAATGATTCATGTAAGGGTCTTAGTACTCTTACTCTTAGTAAACCTACCTTTTTTCCTTTTTTTCTTAGTTTGTCGACTGCTGATTTTCCAATTGTTGAATTAGCACCAAGCATGATTATAATATCTTCTGCATCTTTTGTTTTGTATTCTTCAAAGAAATCATATTTTCTTCCAGTTAGGGCTGCCCATTTTTCATGACATTTTTCTATAACTTTAATTGAATCTAACATTGCTTTGTGATGTTGAGATCTGAAATCCATATACTCATTGAGTGCAGGAATTCCTAATGATTTGGGTTTGTCTACATCTAACTTTACTTTCAATTCTTTTTTTGGTATAAAAACGTCTACCACTGATTGATCTGGAATTTCTACTTCCTCTCTTGTAAATGAGTGTACGAATCCATCCATGTTTACAAACACAGGTAGAAGAATGTCCTCATGTTCAGATATATCAAATCCCATAATTACGGAATCTAAAACTTCTTGATTGGTTTCTGAAACTACCATGATCCAACCAGAATCTTTTACTGCAAACATATCATTGTGATCTGGCCATAATGAAATTGGAGCTGAAATTGCTCTTGATACATTAACAAATACCATTGGAAGTCTACAGCCTGAAACATTTGGAAGTATCTCATGCATTAAAAGTAGACCTTGTGAAGATGATGCTGTAAAGGTTCTTGCCCCTGTTGCTGCTGATCCTAGGGCTGCACTCATAACAGAATGCTCTGAATCAACTTGTTCAAATATTCCAGGAAAATCTCCATCTGCTTTCCATTGAGCAATTGTTTCTATTAATTCAGTTTGGGGAGTGATTGGAAAACAAGGAACATATTCTACTCTTGCAAGTCTTGCACCCCATGCGGCGCTTTGATTACCATCTAGGATTTCTATTTTCTTTTTAGTTCCACTTTCCAGTTTGTATTTGATATTATAATTATTTTTTGTCATGAAAATCCCTCAACATTTTTATACATTTTACAGGGCAATGTTCTGCACATATGCCACAACCTTTGCAGTTTTTGGATCTAACTTTTGGAAATCCTTCTTTGTTTACTTCAAAAGCAAAATCCGGACAGCTAAACCAACAGGTTAGGCATTTGATACATTTTGAATAGTCAATAATAGGTTTTAAGGCTCTCCAGGAGCTCATATCTTTTGTTTCAATACCAGCTACACCATAGGGAATCCCCTTTTCTTTTTTGTTCTTTATTTTTTCCTCTTCTATTAACATTTTACTTCCTCATAACATTTCTTAGCTGCTTGGATGTTTTTCTTTAGAATTTCTAGTTTTTTTCCATGTAATTCAATGTCAACTGCTTTTTTTAGATCAGTTAGACTGAATAAATTTGATACTTTTATGAAAGCTCCTAATGTTGCAATGTTTGGAACTGGTCTTCCAACTATTTTCATTGCGATATTTGTTGCATCTACTGAACATTCATTTTTTAGATGAGATTTAGTGTTTGCAATAATCTTTGTTGATTTTTTAATACCTTTTAACATCATTTCATGATCAATACTTTCATCTAGAATTATTATATAATCTGGTTCAAAGATGTAACCTCTTGTGTTTATTTTATTTTTATCTAATCTTACAAAAGAAGTTACTGGAGCTCCTCTTCTTTCTGCCCCGTATAATGCAAAATCCTGAGTTTTATAACCATTTAGAAATGCAGCTCTTGCAATTAGCATTGCAGACTTCTTAACACCTTGTCCACCTCTTCCGTGGATTCTTATTTCTATCATTCTCTTTTATATAATAAGAACTATATTTGTTTATATATGTTTTTATTTACATCCACTTAATTCTAGTAAGTAAAGCATAACATTTGAATCATCATTTGTAGATAAGAGAAGCTTATCATCATAAATTGCACTAATTGAAAAATTAACCAATCCATTTACAGTCATTTCTTGGAGAGTATTTGTAGAAAATTTATAGACAAAGTTCCTATCTTCATAATTTGTCCAAGCTGCATAATCACCATAAACCCTAGGGATTCCTTCAATCCTATCCTCATCGTGGTTTGATAGTTTCTTTATTTCTCCTGTAGAAATTTGGTATATATACATATCAAAAAAAGATTTAAAAATAATATAATCTCCATAAATTTCTGGGTTACTTATACCATAATATGAATTTATAGGTAAATATTCTGTTATGCCTGCACTAATATCATATAAGTACAGTTCTTTTGAATTTCTTTCCCAAATAATATAGTTTCCACTTATTTCTGTATCATCTTTAGCATTGGATATGACACAACCATTACCTACGCAAGTCTTGGTAGTATCTGAAGTTAATTGAATTACTTCTTCTGAATCTATGTCTAGAAGAAAAACTTCCTCAGCTATTCCCCCTTCTGGATCTGCATGCCAAACAAGATAATTTCCATCTATATCTAAACTACCAGGATTATCTGGATTATTATCAATTAGGGTATTTGATGTTCCAGTGTTTATATCATATTTGTTTAAACTATCTTCATAGCTATCAAAAAATAAAACATAATCTCCAGATACTAATCCATTGACTGAATTAAAGCCCCCACTTTGATCTGTAAAAATCGTGTCTATTTGGTCAGATTGAATATCATATACAAAAAGAGTGGGAGGGAAATCTGCAATATAGTAATCATATGCAGAAAAAACTATTTTATCATCATTAAAATGGTTAAAGCCGAAATAATCAGATCCTACATCTTCATTATTATCAATTAGAAGAGTGGGTGCACTTTCAGTACAATACTCTTTAATAACATCTACTTCTAAGTCATTTATAATCTCTAATGTTGTTTCTGTTGTGTCATTTGTTGTGGTTTCAGTAGTTGTTTCTTCAGCATCTTCTGTATTTTCTGTATTTTCTGTATCTTCACTTTCAATATAGGAACATTCAGCATCTTCTGTTTGAGGGTTTAAACAAGTGTCTTCTGTATTTGTATTTCCATAATTACAATCTTCATCAGAGCAACAAATATATGAAAAACAACCATGAACTCCTTTGTATTCACAATCTCCATCACAGGAGAAAAACTCACAAACATTATCTACACATATTTCATGATCTAAACAATCTTCATTAGAACAACACATATAATCATAACAAACATCATCTTCTAAATATTGGCATTCTCCACAAGTAGGATCTACACACTCACCCCTTTCACAAACTTTACCTTCTTCATCACAGCCAGCATCTATACAACAAGTTTCAGCTGTTTCTCCTTTATCTAATCTACCATCTCCACAAATTGTACTAGGAGAACATCCAACTAAAAGGCAAAGTATGAATAATAATAGAATCACTCTTTTCATATTGTAGTTTAAGGCGAAATATTATATAAACTTTACCCAAATTAATATAAACTATTAATCTCTTAGAAGTCTTATGAAACCTAAATTGGGGATTGTTTCCTTTACTGGCTGTCAAGGCTGTCAGTTTACTATTCTTTTTATCAATGATATTATGAAATATTTGAATAAGTTTGATGTTCAATACTTTCATCTAATGCGTGAGAAGAATAGAGAGACTAATTTTGATATTGTTTTTGTTGAAGGGGCAATTACTTCAAAAAGAGAGGTTGAAAAGCTTAAGAGGATAAGAGCAAAGACAAAGTTTTTGGTTGCTCTTGGTGCTTGTGCAACGCATGGTGGAATTCCTGCTATGAGGAATTTCTTAGAGAATAAAGAGTTATTGACTCATGTTTATAATCAAAAGATGTTAAAGGACTCTATTGAGGCTGCTCCAGTTAGTGATTTTGTTGAAGTGGATTACTTTATGTATGGTTGTCCTATTATAAAAGAAGAATTTATTGCTTTGACTAATGCTTTTTTGAAAAAGAAAGAGATAAAGGAATGTGAGACTTCTGTTTGTATGGAGTGCCCTAAAAGAGGTAAAGATTGTTATTTGAATAAGAAAACTATTTGTTTAGGGGCGGTTACTCATGGTGGTTGTAAAGCTTTGTGTCTAAAAGATAACCATCCATGTATACTTTGTCGAGGCCCAATAAAAAATGCTAATTTTGGTGTTGAGATTGAGTTGTTTTCAAAGTTTGGCTATTCAGAAGATCAAATTAAAAGTAAGATAGCAAAGTTTTATCCTAAAGAACATGTTAAATGGCACAAAAGAGTATTGAAGAGGTTGAAAAAAGATGAAAAAAATAACTCTTGATCATATTACTAAAATCGAAGGCCATGCTAGGCTATTTGTTAAGATTAAGGATGGGGCTGTGAAAAAGTGTAGTCTAAAAATATTTGAGGGTTCAAGATACTTTGAAGGGATTGTTAAAGGAAAACATTATTCTGATCTGCCAGATATTACTTCTAGGATTTGTGGAGTGTGTTCTGTTTCTCATACTGTTGCATCCATAAAAGCTATTGAGAATGCTTTTGGTTTGAAAGTTTCTGAACAAACACAATTATTGAGAGAGTTGTTGATTATTGGTGGAGTATTGCAAAGTCATGTTTTACATTTATACTTTTTAGTTTTGCCGGATTATTATGGGTGTTCTAGTGCTATTGAATTAGCAAAAAAGGATGCTTCTTTGGTAAAAAGGGCTTTATTGATTAAAAGAACTGCAAACAATATGGTTTCTACTATTGCTGCAAGAGATGTTCATCCAATTTCAGCTGTTATTGGTGGATTTACTAGGTTGCCAGAACAATCTAAATTAAATGGTTTGATTAAAGACTTAAGATTAATTAAATCAGATGCTGAACAGACTATTAAATTGTTTAAAGGGTTGGATTATCCTGATTTTAAGAAAGAATCTGATAAGTTTGCATTGACTGGAAACTCTTATTTTTATTCGGATAAAGTTATTTCTTGTAAGGGTAATTTATGTATTCAGACTAATGAGTATGATAAGCATTTTAAAGAGTATTTTAAGTCTGGTTCTACTGCTGAATTCGCTTGGAGAAAAGGAAAAAGTTATGCAGTTGGTGCTTTAGCTAGGTTAACAGTTAACAAGAGTGTTCTTTCTGAATATTCAAAGAAAATAATAAATGATTTAGATCCAGATAACCCCTTCCACAATAATATTGCACAGGCTATTGAGCTTTACGAGGGAATAATGCAAGCTATTAGGATTTTAGAGAATCTTAAGTTGAAAAATGAGAAAATGAAAGAGGTTAAAGTAAAAGCTTGTGAAGGAATTGGTGCTCTTGAAGCTCCAAGAGGTATTTTATTTCATAAGTATAAGTTTAATAGTAAGGGGATTTGTAAGTTTGCAAATATTACAACTCCCACGACTCAGAATTTACCTCACTTAGAGCAGGCAATTAAGGAGTACTTGCCTTGTATTTTGGATAAGAGTGAGGAAGAGATTAAACTACAGATTGAGAAGTTGATTAGGGCTTATGATCCTTGTATATCTTGTTCTACCCATTTCTTGGATTTTAAATTAGAAAGAACTTGATCATAAGTGTAGTCCATAGGTATTGCAATTACACTTACTTTGCTTACTTGACCTATTGCTTGTAAAAGTTTTAGTTCTGTTCCTATGTCAAAATCATGAGTGGTTACTGGGTGTCTTGCTAGGAAGTTGTTAAGGTCTAATAATTTCATTTCATCTAGATTCTTACATACATCCATTATTAGGATATCTCCTTGAATATCTGGATTGTATTCCTTAAACTCTAAATTGTTTATTTTCTGGTCTACAAACCTTAGGGCGAGATTATCTTCAGAAACATATTTGTTCCCCAAACAGTAAACATTTACCATAATCTTTTTATACCTCTGAGATTTTTAAATTAGTATGAAAAAGAGAGGTATTGTTCTAGTGCTATTAACTGCTATAATTAGTGGGTTTTCAATATTTATCAATAAGTTTGGAGTTTCTGGAATGAATCCTTATGTATTTACCTTTCTAAAGAACAGTGTTGTTGCTGTTTTATTAGTCTCTATTATAGTTTTAGCTTTCCAGTTTAAACATTTTAAGAAGTTGAAGAGGAATGATTGGTTTAAGTTAGGATTAATTGGTTTGTTGGGAGGGAGTATTCCTTTTTTATTATTCTTTAAAGGGTTGCAATTGACCTCTGGTGCTACTGGAGCTTTTGTTCATAAAACAATGTTTATCTTTGCAGCTATTCTAGCTTTAACTTTTTTGAAGGAAAAATTGAACAAGACAGTTATTATTGCAGCTGTTTTACTTTTGATTGGTAATTTCTTATTATTGAATTTAACTTCCTTTAGTTTTGGAGTGGGTGAAGGGTTGATCTTATTGGCAACAGTATTCTGGGCAGGGGAGTTTACACTCTCTAAGCATGTTTTGAAAGAATTGCCTAGTAATGTTGTGGCTTTTGGAAGAATGTTTTTTGGCTCTTTGTTTATTTTAGCTTTTTTAGGAATAACTGGAGAGGTTAGTGCAATAGGTTCTATTAGTTTGGCTCAATTTGGATGGGTTTTAGTTACTTCAATATTTTTATTATTCTATGTATTGACTTGGTATGGTGGTTTGAAGCATGTTAAAGTGAGTACAGCGACTAGTATTTTGTTATTAGGATCTCCAATTACAACCTTGTTATCAATTGTGTTTTTAGATGCTGTTGTTTCTTTTACACAAGTTCTAGGAGTTTCTTTTATTTCCTTAGGTGTGTTTTTAATAGTTTACTTCTCAGAAGCCATTTCAACTGCATATCCAAAGTGTATAAAGACATGATCTCCTATTTTTGCTTCAGGTACAAAGTCATTAAAGACTCTTCTATTACCTTCAGGATATTCTACTAAGAAAGTGTTTAATTTTTTATCAAGAATTCTTGCCTTGTGAACTTTGGATAGTTTTCTAATCATTATGGGTGCATCATGGTAGTAGCCTTCACCCCTATCAATCTCACCATTATGCTTATTTTTGAAATAATCAGATATAATCTCTATTTTCCAAGGATCGTCATAGTATTTTTTTATCTTTTCAAATGCCCTATGAAATATTTTTTCAAGTTCTTCTCTAGAAATAGGCTTTAAGTTTACAGCACAGTCTCTAAGCTTTTCAAAAGTGCTTTCATCAATCTCTCCCATGCCTTTGATAATGAATGAGCAAGGGAATGAGTATCTTAAAAAATAATGTTCAACATCCATGTTCTTTTAAAAATTCCTTAGCCTCCTTGTTAACAACCTCTATGATAATCCCATTTTGTACTAGAACAAAGTCTCCAGGACTGACATTATCTAAGGCCATTACTTTTCTAAATTCCCCACCATAATCTACAATAGCCTCGTCTTTGTTAACTTCCACCACTTTTATTGGATATGCTAAACACATATATCTTTTATTATGATGTCTTTTCCTTTTAAAATTTCTGGTATTCTACTACACTTTGGGCATTCAAAGAAAACAAAATCATGTTCTTTTTCTAAAATCTTTGGATTTCCTTCAAATCCACATTCACATTTTACAATTCCTTTTTCTTCTTCAACTTCACACTCAATTCTTGGTTCTAGTGCTCTTTTTATTTCATTTACTGTGTAGCCAGATAGTTCTCCAACTAGAATTTTAACTTTTTTTGCATTTCCTACTTCTTTTAGGATGTTTTCTACAACTTTGCTTTCGTGATGCATGAGAATTATATAATTATGAAGGTTATAAATATATTTAATTTATAAAGACAAGACTTAAAAAGAGTGAGTTTTCGCTGAATATTATGGATCAAATGAGTATAAGGTTTGGACCCCAGGATATTTATGATAATGGTTTTGATAGAGCTGATGCTCTTGGTTCTAGGGATGCCTTGACTTATGTTAAATTATGTGAAAGAGATGGAATTATTGAGGATAAATTCCTTTATGAAGTGGGTTTATTAGAGAGAGAATTGGCTGATAGATCCGTAGGTGAAGAATTGGAAGCAGCCAGGTTGAAATCAAATAATATTATCAGATTCTTAAGATTGGGTGGAAGGTTAAAAGAAGCAGTATGGAAGGATACAGCTGCAAAGAGAGGATTGTTAAGAGACCATTTTCCAGAAAAGTTTGGCAAGGGTGGAATTCAAGATATTACGGGTTATAGTAAACCTAAAATTGGGGCTTTATTTAATGGAGTTTGGGATGGGTATAAGAAGAAGTATAAATATTAACGATATTGTTTTTTCTTGATAAATTTTTCTAGTCTATTCATTGCTTGTTTAATTAACCTATAATCTGTTGCAAAACTGAATCTTAAATAACCTTCACCATGTTTACCAAACTCGGTTCCAGGAACAACTGCAACTTTTGATTTTCTTAATAATTTAGCTGCAAACTTGGCACTATTTTTTGAAAAGTTTTGTATATTTGCAAATGCATAAAAGGCACCACTAGGCATAGCGGTTGTTAATCCCATTTCATTTAACCTAGGAACAATTAACTTTCTTCTTCTATCATATTCTTTAACCATATTATTAATATATTTTCTTTTCATTTTTAGTGCTTCAATTGCTAGTAATTGAGATATGTGGGGGGCGCTTATAGTCATATAATGCAAGGAATGTCCCATTGCTTCTATTATTTCCTTTGGGCCACAACAGTAACCTAACCTAAATCCACACATTGCATAGCTTTTTGAAAAAGTGTAGAAACTAGCTGCATAATCTTTCATCCCATTCAAGGATCTCATAGAAATATGTTTTTTATCATCATAAATAATATCTTCATATGCTTCGTCAGAAAAAACATAGAGATCTTTTTCGACTGCAACATCAGCAATCTCTTCTAATTGTTTTTTACTTAAGACAGCACCAGTTGGATTAGATGGAGTATTAATTAAAATAGCTCTTGTTTTTTTTGTAACATTATTTTTTATTGATTCCGCATGAATACAAAAATCTTCTTTTTCTGTACATTTGGCAAATACTGGAACCCCACTAACAAGGTTTGTTTCTGGTAAGTAAGCCATGTAACCAGGGTTAGGTATTATTATTTGATCTCCGGGGTCTAGAGCACTTAGTAAAGAAGCAAATAGTCCACTTTGACTTCCAGTTGTAACTAAAACTTCATTATCTCTTGCAGTTATTTTATTTCTTTTTTTTAGTTTTTTAACTAATTCTTGTCTTAACTCTGGAACACCCTGAGTTGCGGCATAATGAGTAACTTTATTTTTTTTATGATTATTTAGAATTTGATGAGCTTTTCTCAATAATGGGGCAGGCATTTCAAAATCAGGTTCCCCTGGACCAAGAGAAATAATGTTTTTTTCCTCTTCTGCAATTCTTAATAGTTTTTGAATAACACCATGAGGTAAACTTCTTTCCCTATGCGAAACCTCTTTCATATTTTTTTCTAGGATGGGTTTGTTTAAATATCTTTTTATTAGAGAAAAACTTAAAAACATTAAAATTAGGAATATATTATGACAATTGAATGGAAACCTGAGATGTCTGTTGGTGAAGAGAATATTGATAACCAACATAAAAAACTTTTAGACTAGATTAATAAACTAATCACTACATTAAATTCTAATCAAGAGCTTTCTGCAGTCAGAGATGTTGTTAAATTTCTTGGTGAGTATATTGATGAACATCTTTCTTATGAAGAAGAGTATATGGAGAAAATAAATTTTCCAAGTTTAGAAGAACATAAGAAAATTCATGCTAAGTTTATTGGATTTATGGACAATATTAAGGAGGAAGTTGATAATTTAGACCCCAAATCTGGAGTTCTCTCAACTGATTTAAAAAATCTTGGTGAAAAAGCAAAAAAGTTTCTTGGAGATTGGTTGATTAACCATATTTTAACTATGGATCAAGAATATGCTAATTTTGCAAAAAAATTACCTTAAGTATTTCTTCCATTTAACACTTATTAAGAATATTGCCATTATGATCACTTGTGAAATTATACAGAAAATACAAAACTTATTGATAACAAAGAATTCTGCCCAAGTTAATCTTAAGGAAAATAAAGTTCCAAATAAAGAAATCCATTTAACTAAATCAAATTTCCACATTGCAAATACTAGAATTAAAATATACCCTACTAATCCTAAGATAGCAACAGGTATTCCTAGGAATAATGCATAATCACTTTGATGAACTGATGTACAATCAAATGTCTCATTAATGTCACAAATACTATGATTATCAGAATAAAACATGTAAGAAAGATAGCCAGCTACTAGAATTCCTAGCACACAAAGAATAATTACCCATTTTTTCCTGTTCATCAACCTTATCATCCATTAACACTATATAAATCTTACTCATATTTCATAAATCTTTATATAATTGTAAAACATAATATAGTATATGTTTGATATTGAGAAGCTGCTAATTGATGTATTTGCTCCTGTAAAGGGAGAGAATTTTATTCTTTTGAATGATTTTCCATTAAAGGAAGTAGATTTTACTGCTGAATATCTAGAAAGAAAGGATATGGTAAAACAGTGGCATAAAGCTTTAGAAAAACTATCAGAAAAAATGGGATTTACTGTTGAGCCAATTATCTATTATGAACCTACAAAAGCACATTCTGGGCCTTTACCTGAAGAGGGTTTACAAAATAAAGAAAATATAGATCTTACAAATAAATTAGATTCTTTTGGAAAAAAAGATGTTGTTATTGCTATTACTAAATTTTCTTCAACAGGTCCAATTCATTCTAGATTGAAAAAACAAAAGTTTAGGTCAGCTACTTTGCCTGGAGCTCATATGGACATGAGTGCTTTTTCTGCTGATTACAAACTTGTTGCTAAAAAGGCTAAAATATTATCTCAGAAATTAACTGATGCTAAGGCAGCTATTGTAACTTTCTCTACTGGACATGAAATCTATTTTGATTTAAGAGGATATGATGCTCATGCTGATGATGGAGTTTGTCAAGAATCTGGACAAGGAATTAATCTACCTTCAGGAGAGGCCTATATAACTCCAAATGATAAACCAGGAAGTAAGACTATTGGTTTTTTACCAGTTTATTATGATAAACATCTTGTTGTTTATGAAGTTCAAGAAAATAAAATTATTGATGTGATTACTGATTCTCCTAAATCCAGAGAGATGCAACGATATTTTAAAGAAGATCCAGTTAGAGGTAATATTGCAGAGTTGGGTCTTGGTTGTAATGATAAAGCAACTTTTATTAATAATATTCTTCAGGATGAAAAAATAGAAGGAATGCATTGGGCCTATGGTTATAATCGATATATGGGTGGTTCTATTGATGTTGCAGATTTTAAGGATCCATTGAATGCTGTTCATATGGACATTATTTACACAACTGATGCTAAACTTAAGGTAAAAAGGATAACTCTTGTCTATGAAGGCAGTAAAAGAGAGGTAATTATGGAGAATTCTAGATACTCTTTTAATATAAAGAAATTATTTAATAATTAAATATAATAACTACTTTATAATGATGACAGAATCGAAAGGTTTATATAGCATTTCTGAGGTAATATAATGTATGGCAAAAAGGCGTAGAAGGAAATATCCTGACGAGCATACTACCACTAGTGGTGGTGAAGATAGAAATAGAACGGTTATAGGTGGAGCTCCAGATACTCCTACGGGTGGAAGCGGTTTGGGTAGATTAGGTAGGAGAGCCAGACAGGTAGCAGGTAGGTATTTGGCTAGACCGGGTGCTAATTCGGCCATGGATGAAACTCTTAGAGAAATGGGTACACCTACTGATTGGAGTGATCCTTTACCTGGACCAAGAGTTTCTTCTTCAGGCGCAGGAGTTGTTGGGAATAGAAGAGTTCAAGGTTTGGTTCAAAGAGGTGTTGATCCTTTTATTGCTATGAAATTAGAATCACATTTTCCAGATTTAAAAAACATAAGACCAATGGCAAGAATTTCTAGCAATGATGTTTTTTTAGCTGAAGATTCAGATGGTTATTTGATTTGTATTAAATATGCAAAGAATGGGGATGTTCAAAGAGAGGCTGGAATTTTAGATATGTTTCATCAAGAGGAATGTTTATCAGAAATTGGAAGACATACTCCTTTAGTTCATGAAGATCCAATTAATTTAGGAGAGTATTCTTTTTTAGTTACAAGAGTTTCTAAGCCTACTGTTCTTGATCCTAGTTTACTTATTGAAGAGAGGATGAAGTTCTTAGGAAGATTGCATGGGCACTCACCACAAATTAAAGAATTGTTAAGTGAACATGGAATTGATTTGGGTAGGAAAGATTATGGTAATATTGATGAAATTTTAATGGCAACACAGGTTGCTGCTTTGAGAGCAGGTGAACGTAATCCATTTAGTACAATTACTAGTCACTATCTAAGAAAATTATATCCTCAGGTTGTTGGAATATTTGAAGGTCTAAGAAAAGATCCAAGAAATATGTATTTTGCACATATGGATCCAAAAGATGAGAATTGGATTGTATTGAATTTACTTGATTGGGAAAGAGCAAAAGTTGATTTAAAATATCATGATTATGCTAGATCAATGCTGGATTTACAAGCAAAGGGTAGAGAAGAAGATATTCCTGATTGGGTTGGTGGTGCTTTGGAAGAGGAAGTAGGAATATTACCATCTGAATTGAAGTATAGAATTGATAGTACCAAAGTCAAAGAAGAAACAAATAGGGGCTTACTTGCTGGGGTTGTTGATTGTACAAGGTTATTATCTCATAATGTATTGAGTGGTAAAATTGGACCTAATGAACTAGAAGCTAATCGTAATTATATTGAAAAGTTAGAATGGTTAGTTGGAGTTTATAGATAGACTTCTTCCGATTAAACATTCATAAAAATCATTTATCATTAATAGAATAAAATCAGCATCATAGATTATTTTTGCTTCTGGTACTGTAAACCTTGCTTTGTGTACTTTTCTTACAAGTTCATATCTTTTTAGAACTATTTCTTTGCTCTTTTCATCTTTGAATTTGTAATAGAGATGGTAGAGATCATCATAAAGTGAGAATATTTCTTTTAGTAGAGTTTGTGTTGATTTGGATAATCTCTTTGCTCTTTTTATTTCAAAATGTATATGTCTCAAGAAATCTGCTAGTTTATCCTGGACAGAAAAGAATCCATAAAAGAATTCTTTATCTTCCAGGGAGGCTTCAGGTGAGGCGTTGAGTATTCTGAAGAAGTAGTTGATGAATTTTGCAATGCTATCATGGGCCCTATTGCTGTTGTAGTTCTTGTTTAGGAGATTGTTCATAAACTCAAGCATTAATAAAAAAATTCTTCTTTGTAGGGATTTTAATTCTTCTGGACTTATAGTTGTAAAGCATTTTAAGATTATTTTGTTTTTTTCTGAGCTTATGATCTCCATGCCTATGAATCTGTTAGTTAGATTTGATATGTACTTTTCTAAGGGGACTGATTCTCGTGTTTTTAATTTCTTTATTTTTGATTTGTTGAAAGTTAGAATTATCTCTTCATAGCCTAACCTGTATAACATTGTTAGGTATCTCTTTGTTAGGTAATCTTCTTTATCATCAATGTTTAGAACAAAGGGTTCTTTTGTTTTTGGTTCTACTATTTCCTTACCTGAAATAACTAAATTATTGGAGATTTCTGCTATTTCTACCTCATTTCCCTTCTCTAGTTTGTTCTTTTTTATCCACTGAGAGGGCATACTTACTACCAAGGTTTGTGGACCTTGTTTTACTAGCTTTCTTTTCATGTATATATCTCCATATATATGTATATACAAACTTCTTATTTAAAACTTCCTGTTTATAGGTAGTATGGTAGGTAAAACAAGAGATGGGTTAAGACTTTCACAAGTCGTTAGGACACTAGAGAGTATTCCAGGAGTTTCAATTAGATCTGGAACTAATAAGAATATCATAGCATTAATGGAAGGGCATCCAAGATGTTGCCCAATAGATCGTTCTACACATGCTAGAAGAACAGTTGTTCCTTGGCTTAAGGCAGTTACTGGTTATGAAAGTGCTAGAGATATCTATGATGCTTTGAGATCAGGAAATAGTCTTTCCTATGTGAGAGTACCTACAGAATATTAGGAGAAAAAAATGGTAATAAAATTATACAGAGCCTGGAGAAAAGGAAAACAAGATACTGTTGGGGGAGATATTGATGTAGTACCTTATGAAGGAATTAGAAGGGGAGAAGTGAGACCTAAGATACATGGACAGAGAGATTTTGGTGGGAGGCTTAGAAGAAGTCTTACTATAAGTGAAATGGTTGGACCTTTTGAAGAAGTTTTAGGTTTTGATAGGTTTCCTACTGCAACTATTGGTAGATCTCTCCATACACACATATACTCTTCAGATGATAAAGTATCTAGAGTTCATGCTAGGTTTGAATCTAATAGTGAGGGGATTTCAATTACGGATTTGAATAGTTCTAATGGGACATATGTTAATGGTGAAAACATAGGACAGGTTCCTTCTCCATTATATGATCATGATCGAATTCAAATCGGAGACACAATATTTGAGGTAAGATATTAGGAGGCAAAATAAAATGGTAGAATGGTTTAGAAGAATGAGAGGTGGTGGACAAGACGAACATCAAACAGTATTAGATGATAGGGCTTTAGTTCCATATGATAGAGCCGAACATGCAACTGTTGCAGATCCAATAGGAAGATATAGAAGAAAAGCTCCAGGAAGATGTGCAAATATTGGCCCAATAAGACAGAGAGTTTTAGATCTTAAGATAAGACACACTTACCCAGTTGTTATTGGAGATTTAGGTGCTGTTGTTATTGCTGCTGATGAAGTTACAATTCCAATTGATAGAAGAGGAGTAACTATTGGTAGAGGTTCAGATGCAGATATACAGATACCTGGAGATGCATTGGTTTCTAGACTTCATGCAAAGTTAACTTATAACAATGGAATTTTGAGAGTTGAAGATTTGGCAAGTACAAATGGAACCTATCTAAATGGTAGAGAGGTTCGAGGAAGACCAACTTTAGTAGGTACTCACTCAAGATTGGAAATTGGAACTGGTGGAGCTAGTACTTTGAGGTTATCTTATTAGGAGGAAAAAATGAGAAGAAGATTTATTTTAGGAGATGAAGAATTAATTGCAAGGGCTTTTGATGTTGAGAGGTTAGGTGATCGGCCTGAGCTGGAAATCCTTATTATTGGGCAACCAGTTAGAGGTAGACCAGATGCAAAAGGCGCAAATTTAGAATTTGTATATCCCTTAGGAACAAAAGTTATGGTTCCTTCTGAAGATGGAATGTATCAACTACAAGAAGGTGGTTTGTATTTACCAATAGATCAAGAAGGTATTGTATTTGGTAGAGGAAATGCAGGTGCTGACATCCAAATAGGTGATTCCCAAATGTCTAAGTTACATGCAAGACTATCTTATGATAAATCTATGGATAGACTTGTTGTAAGAGATTTAGGAAGTAGTAATGGGACAATGGTTGACAGAGGAAGAGTATACCATGGTGAAAGAACTGTTGACTTTGGATCAAAAATAAAAATGGGAAGAGGATATGTCAGTGTCCTTGGACCTCAGAGATAAAATGGTAACACAAGAATATTCAAAACCTTGGATAACTGATGGTGCTGTAAGCAGAGCAATTGCTGCTTATGGCTCTCTTGGTTTTGAAACAGAATTTGTAGGAAAAGATAGACTTGAAATGTCTGGTGAAATGGAAATTGATGGTCAACAAGTTGATATGTATGTTCTCATTGATAAACCAGAGGTTGCACAACAATGTCCGTACTCTGATATTTCAGTAAGTATGACTGAAGATTTGGAGGTTGAAGATCCAGAACTTGATTTGATAAGAGAGAAACTTAATGCTTGGCAAGTGAGAAAAGAACAGGAGTTGAGTGATAGATTAGGTGCAGATATTGATATGGAAGTTGATCTTGGTTTATCTTATGACTTAAATGTTGAAGGTCGAACTTTGCACTTTGGAGGAGACAACCCTTATGAGAATATGAGAAGAGCAAGAGAAGGAGTTGGTGCTTTGATTAGTAAGGGATATTTGATTCAAGAAGGTGGAACCAAACAAGGAATTTTAGAGTTATTAGAAGGATTTAGGAGTACAGCATAATGAGATGGAGAGATGATAATGTTAGAGATCTTTCCAGTGATCTTTTGACCAAGGGTTATACTTACTCTGTCTGTGCTGAAGATCATGATAAATTTAAAAAGCTAGTTGAAGTAAGAGGATACTCTGTTCAATTTGATGCAACTGTTAGAGATCCGGAAAATGGAGAAGCTCAAGTTGAAATGGGTTTTTCTTTACTTCGACCCATGGATTGGGAAGGGGGGATTCTTGATTATTTAATTGGTGCAATTGAGTCTTGGAGAAGAACAACTGAAAATGAAATTAATACTGTTATTGAAGAGAGGGTTGTAGATACTGTGCCAATAGTTATAGAATCTAATATTGCGATTAGTACTCCCCAAGTTGTATACAGAGGAACAAATCCTGCTCAACTTGAAGAAAAATTAACAAGAATGGCAGATAAGATGGTATCTAGAGGTTACAAATTACATCCTTTTGAGAGATTATAATGGAACTAACTGATTACTATTTACTTCCAGTATATATGGCAACAGCTTATGGCTTTGCACAAACTATTAGATATACTCCTGCTAATCTTGCAGCTGCATTTACTTTACCAATTGAAGTTGCAGGTTTAGGTCTATCTATTACTGGAATAATATTAACTGCTAAAGATGGTTTAGAAAGATTACTCTGATTCTTCTTCAGCTGCTTTATTTAATGCTTCTAGAAATTTATCTACATCAATTCCATGTGCAGTACAACCTTGCTCTAATGTTTCCATTTGAGCCATTCCACAACCAAAACACATCATTTGGAATTTCATAAATACTGGCATTGTTTGAGGATAAGTCTTTATAACTTCCCCAATAGTCATATCTTTTGTTATTTTCATTCTGATTCAACTTCTTCAATTATGATTATACCTACAGGACATGCATCAGCAGCTTTTTGGTTACAACCAATTTCTTCTAAATCAGTTTTTTTAGGTTTACTTTTGTTGTCAGAACCCATTTCCCAATTTTCTCCACAAACAGCAACACAACCACCACAACCAATACATTTTTCCCTATCTTGTTTCACTTTGTACATTTTTACACCTCTTTAAGCTTCTTCATATAGATCTTGATCAAAATCTTCTACAATTTTCTTCCGAGCTTTTACTTTCTCAATTTTGATACAATCTACAGGACAAATATCTGCTGCTTCTTGGTTACTTGAGTATTCATCATCATTAATTTCAGATTTTTTTGGTTTTGCTTTAAAACCATCTTCACCTTCTATTAACTCCCAGTTTTCTGGGCATTGTGAAGTACAAGCACCACAACCAATACAGTCCTTTTTTTCGAATACTATCTTGTATCGTACCATAAGGCTAGAATAATGATGTTTTGTTTTTAAAGGTTTTGGATTAGTTATTCCTTCTTATCTTGGCATTGTTTGCATCTTGCAGCGTACTTATCCACAACATGTTTAAGAATTCTACTAAACCTATTATCTACAGCCACCATATAATTAGCTTCTGCACCACATATTGAACATTTCATGTTTATTAGTAATTAAAAGGTATTTATAATACTTTTTGAATGATAAGTAGTTAGTAAATTAGCCTATGCATTCTTAGTCTTTCTCTAACAGCACTAGGAGTTCTGTTTAAAACTAATGAAATTTCTCTAATTGGTTTATTTGCAGAAAACAGCATTGTTAATTGCTGATCTTC
>JABHZQ010000001.1 GCA_018656555.1 archaeon | reverse complement strand
TTGTGAAGAAGGTTATACTTGTTTAGATTCAGACAATCCTACTCAAACAGTTAATGTTGCAGGCTCTGATTACACTCTAGAACTTATCTCTGCTTCAGATACTGCAGCTACAATTGCAGTAACAAATACTGCTGGAACAACCGAAAGCAAGGAAATCAGCGAAGACCAATCTAAGATAATTAATGGAATTAGCATCTACCTAAAAAATGCTGATGAGAACAACCTTCAATTAACTGCAGTAATAAAAGCAAGTGAAGAAAAATGTTCTGACATTGGACTTAGAAAGAAAGGAAAATATTGTTCTTATGACAATCAATGGATTAACCAAAATAATAATGAAGAATCTTGCGAAAATAATTTTGAGTGCATCAGTAATGTTTGTGTAGATTCTGAATGTATTAGAGGAAGTATTTTTAAGGAAATAATTAATTGGTTTAAGAGAGTTTTCGGCGGACAATAAACACACCAACATAAACTTTATAAACTCATTAAATCATCATATATTATTAAATTCTAAAAAAATTAGAGTAATCTTATTTTAGAAATCTTGTTAAAATGAATCAAGAATTGAAGAATAATGTATTGAAATCTGGAACTACCTTAATAGGAATCCAATGTGTAGACGGAGTTATAATGGGCTCTGATAGACGTTCTACTGCTGGAAATATTGTTATGGGTAAGAATAAACAGAAAACAGTTCAAATTAATGAATATCTTGTGGTTTCAGGAACAGGTTCTGTTTCAGATATTGAAATGCAGAAAAAGGTAATTAGAGCAGAATTAAGATTAAAAGAATTAAAATCTAAGCGAAGACCTACTATTAAAGAATCTGCAAATCTTATTGCAATGGTTACATTCAAAAATATTAGACAACCCTCAATGCTTCCTTCAATGGTTGGAACATTAGTTGGAGGAGTAGATGAAGATGGAACAACAGAAGTTTATTCTATAGAACCTGCAGGAAGTGTTCATAAAATAGAAGATTTTGATGCAAATTTTGGTTCTGGTATGCCTTATGTTTTAGGTTTACTAGAAGAACAATATACAACAACAATAACAACTGAAGAAGGAGTAGAATTAGCAGTTAAAGCATTAAAATCAGCAATCCAAAGAGATACTGGAAGTGGAAATGGATTTGACGTTTTCGTTATAAATGAAAAGGGGATTGAACACAAAATAGCTCGGGAAATAGCTCCTGAGTATATTGATTCAAGATAAAAAAAGTGATTTTACAATTAAAATGAAATTTCAATTAATTAAATTTAGGAGTTACAGATAAGGCTACTCATTAAGTGAAATTTCCTATCTAATGAACATTATAAACTTCCGAAGGAAGTATTTAGAGGGAAGGTGACTTGTGAGGAAACCGTAGGTTTCATACAATAATGGCAGACATTCTAAAAGACATTCAAAAAGATTTACCAAAGGTTATATCTAGTGCAAACTTTGAAGGAGCAAATATTGTTTTATACACTGATGATTTAGATTTCTTTAAAGATAATGGTGGAAAAATTAAAGAACTTGTAAATAAATTCAAAAAAAGAATTGAATTAAGAGCAGACTCAAAATTAATAAAATCCCAAGAAGAAGTTGAAGAAATAATCAAAGAAATTGTTCCAGAAGATGCAGGACTTGGAGAACTTCTTTTTGACACCCAAAGAAGCGTATTAGTTATTGAAGCAAAACGTCCAGGACTAGTAATTGGAAAAGCAGGCTCTATATTAAAAGAAATTAAAGAGAAAACTTATTGGATTCCCCAAGTTCAAAGAAGTCCAGCAATTAAAAGTAAAATTACTGAAAACATTAGAGCAGTTTTATATCAAAACAATAATACTAGGAAAAGATTCTTAAATTCAGTAGGTAAAAAAATCTACAAAGAATGGAATCCAGAAAAAGTAGAAGGATGGGTTAGAGTTTCTATGCTTGGAGGAGGAAGACAAGTTGGAAGAAGCTGTATTTTATTGCAGACTGCTCAAACAAAGGTTTTACTTGATTGTGGAGTTAATGTTGCAGGAAGAGGTAAAGACAAATTCCCTTATTTAGATGTTTCAGAATTTAAAATCAATGAACTTGATGCAATTATATTGTCTCACGCTCACTTAGACCATAGTGGATTAATCCCTTATCTGTTTAAGATGGGATATAGAGGCCCGGTTTATATGACTGCTCCAACAAGAGATATTGCAGCACTTTTAGCATTAGATTTTATTGGTGTAGCTTACAAACAAGCAGCAGCTCCTTTATTTTCATCAGTAGATGTTAAAGAAATGGTAAAACACACAATTTGTTTAGATTATCATGAAGTTTCAGATATAGCTCCGGATATGAGAATTACATTTTATAATTCAGGGCATACATTAGGAAGTGCCATCACACATATAAATATTGGAAATGGAAGTCATAATTTTGTTTATTGTGGTGACTTCAAATATGAACGAACAAAACTATTAGACAGAGCAGTTTCTAATTTCCCAAGAGTTGAAACACTAATGATAGAATCAACTTACGGAAGCAAGGCAGATGTATTACCCCCAAGAAGAGAATCAGAGGAACAATTATTAGCAGAAGTTAATGCAACAATCAAAGAAAAAGGAAAAGTTCTTATTCCAGAATTAGGATTAGGAAGAGCTCAAGAAACAATGTTGATTTTAGAACAAGCAATGAGAGATGGTAAACTTCCAAAAGTTCCAGTTTACATTGATGGTATGATTTGGGATATTAATGGTATTCATACTGTTTATCCTGATTTCTTAAATTCAGCAGTCAGAAGAGAAGTTTTCCAGGATAACAATCCATTTGTAGCAGATATTTTTAGTAGAGTTGGTTCACCTATAGAAAGAAAAGCAGTTATTGAAGGCGGACCTTGCATTGTATTAGCAACTTCAGGAATGCTTGAAGGAGGAGCATCAGTAGAATACCTTAGACATTTTGCAGTAAACAAAAACAATAAGATTTGTTTTGTTTGTTATCAAGGTGTAGGTTCATTAGGAAGACAAGTTCAAGACGGAGTTAAAACCATTCAAATGTCTGTTGAAGGAAAAGATGAATTTATTCAAGTTAAATTAGGAGTTGTAACAATCCCCGGGCTTACTGCTCACGCAGGAAGAAAAGAATTATTAGATTTCGCAAACAGAACCCAACCACGTCCTAACAGAATCATAATCAATCATGGTGAACAATCAAAGTGCTTAGATTTAGCATCAAGTATTTACAAGTTACACCACATAGAAACAAATGTTCCTAGAAACCTCGAAACATTAAGGTTGAGGTAGTTTTGATAAAAGGGGGTATAATATCCCGCATAGGGAGATTATATCTAATTGATTAGACTTAATCTCTAGTTCAAAGGCTTCGCCCAAATTTTTGCTTCCCCCAATTTTTTAGTCCGCAATTAGGTTTAACCCACCCCCAGCAAAAACTTCTTTGAGCAGATATTAAAAGGTTCATAAGATATTCTTCTTATTCTCCCAAATACTAAAGC
>JABHZQ010000017.1 GCA_018656555.1 archaeon | reverse complement strand
TTTTTTCGCCCCCTCAAGGGGAGATTAGATTTAAATAGCTAAAACCATTCTATAGTAGTAACAAAGGAGGAGTAAAGAAAATGAAAAAAACAATAATTGCTGCTGGAGTATTAGCTGCTATGTTAAGCGCGGGTACTGTAAGAGCAGAAGAAACACCAGAAATCCCAGTATCTGGTAGTGTAGAATTAATGGGGACACATAAATCAACCGGATTAGATGGAAAAATAATGGTAGACCTAGGTGAAGGTTTTGGATTATTTGGAAGAAGTCTAGTGGATCTAAGCTATGGTGCAGATGGTGTTGCATTGAGTGATTTTGAAATCTTAGACTTAACATACAATCTAGGACCAAATGGAGATGCAGTACTTGAAGGACAGTTTTCAGCTACAGGTGGTTTTGCTAGCCCAAGAGTTGGACTACAAGCATATGGTGGAGCAGGTCCAGTAAGTCTATATGGTGTAGCAACAATGGAAATGAATCCGGCTGATCTAGATAGTGGAGCTTTAGTTGAGCTATTTGGAACTGCAAGTTACAGTAAGGACTTAGGTAAAGTTGACTTAAGTGTTGATGCAGAGGCTTTGTTAGATGTAGGTCTAGAAGGACCAAGTTACGCACACCAAAAAGTAAGATTAGGTTTGGGTGATGACCATTTTGAAGCTGGTGCAGGTGTGAATGTAAGAGAGATCAATGTAGATGGAGTAACTGTAGTTGATGTAGTTGCAGGACCATATGTACAGGGGAAATTTTAAAATGATAGAAAAAATTTTAGTTGGGGATGACAATTTAATCCATGCTAGGAGAAATTTTCCTTACATCCCTAATGCAGAAATTGACTTTGTTGATAATCCCGATGAAGTTATTGCAAGAGCAAGAGACTATGACTTAGTTATCACTGATTTGAATTATACACCTGGTGGAGAAGAAGGTTATAGAGTTTTAGATGAATTACAAGATCTAGAAGTCAGAAAAATACTTTGGACTGGTAATGCCTATGAAACAGGCGTTAAAGAAAGGGCAGAATCTTTAGGTGCTGAAGTTTTAGATAAACCTGAAATTGGAGCATTGGTTGGTCAAGTAGTTAACAAAGCCCCATTAAAAAAAGATGGAGAAGTCTTGATCTATTACCCTCGAGATGAGGCAGGAAAAAATGGTTTAACTAAAGTAGTCCACACCTTGTTTGGTGAAGAAGTAGTTGTAACATCTGATTTAAGGTCAGAAATAGAAACCGGTGCTTATGGATTAGTTATAGACACAAGTACATTAAATCTTTTTGGTGGAGGAGATAGAGCTCATGGAACAGTTGCACACGATATGAAGTATATTGAGTTAGATGAAGTACCCAGAGTTGTTAATGTTTATAACCTTGGCAGAATTGTAGCAGATATTGGTAGAATTATCGGAGATTACAGAAAAAGCCTATAACTTTTTTTCTTTTTTATTGATCATCTTTGTGATAAATATCAATGATTATTACCTTCTCTTCAACATATTTGTATACTAATCTAAATGGAGAAATGTATATTTCTCTTGTTCCTTTTCTAGAGAATTTCATGGGTTTTCCAATATTTGGATTATTTTTTATTTTTGTAATTTGTTTAATAATTTTTTCTTTGATTGTTTTATCTTTAAGTTTAGAAATTTTTTTCTTGAAGTTTTCTTCAAAGGCAACAATCACCATTTTTTCATCTCTTCAACAAAATCATCAAATTCCATTTCAACCCATTTTCCTTTACCAGTTTCATAGTTTTGAACTAATTTATCAACTTTCTTAGCCCTTGCAATATCTTTCTCTAAACTTTTTCTAATCTGGTCTACTTTTTCTATAATTATCTGATTATTATTTCTAATAATTACTAATTTCTCTCCTTCTTTAATGCCTTCTCTCATTTCCACTGGAATGACAATCTGTCCTTTTGAACTCATTTTTGTTGTTGCGATATCCATAGGTAAGATTAATCTTACTTACTATTTAAGTCTTACTATACTGTATAAAACCCCTTTAATAAGAGTTTAGCATAAAAAATTGAAATATTTTCAATAAAACATATAAATCAAACTAATTTCTTCAACCATATGAAACTGACCGAATCACAAGGAAAGCAGATATTCAAAGAGTATGAGATCTCTATCCCCAAACAATTCCAAATAGAAGAAGTAGACCAAGATGTCATAGTAAAAGCTCAAGTTCTAGTTGGGGGAAGGGGAAAGGCTGGTGGAATTCTAAAAGCTAACAAAGAAAACATACAAGAAATAACAAACAAAGTGCTTTCTTTAAACATAAAAGGAGAACAAGTAAAAGAAGTTCTAATTGAAGAAGCAATAGAGATTGAAGAAGAACATTATCTGAGTGTAACTCTAGACAGAAACACTAAGGACTATCTTTGTATTACTTCTAAAAAAGGAGGAATTGACATAGAATCAGTACCTAAAGAAGATATAATCAAAGGTTCTTACCAAGAAATAGAAAATAAAATCTGTCATGGAAAACAAGCCCTATTCAAAAAACTAATACAAATAGCAAAAGACAAAGATGCTATCCTAGTAGAAATAAATCCTCTAATCTTAAGTAACCACAAATTATTCGCAGCAGACTCAAAAATAATCATAGATGATAATGCTTTATTCAGACAATCCTTCAAAGGAGAAAAAGAAGGGGGAAACTATGTAGAACTAGATGGAGACATAGGAGTTATTGGAAATGGTGCGGGATTAGTCATGGCAACATTAGATACTCTTGCTCATTTTGGAGGAAAACCAGCAAACTTCTTAGATGTGGGAGGAGGATCAAGTACTGAAGTTGTTGAACAAGCAATAGACCAAGTACTAAGTAATTCAAATGTAAAAAAGCTATTCATAAACATATTCGCAGGCATCTCAAGATGCGATGAAGTTGCAAAAGCAATTGTAAATAAAAACATACAAATTCCTACTGTAATAAGGATGGTTGGAACAAACCAAGAAGAAGGAAGAAGAATTCTAAATGAAAATAACCTAAAAGCCTTTGACTCTATGGAAGAGTGTGCAAAGGAGATAGTAAATGGATAGTGCCCTTGAGACTGAACAATTAGGTGGAATAGCAAGCAAGGTATTAATGGCTTTTCTATCCAAAATTCCTGTTGATGAACAAGGCTTAAGGATTGGATATGAAGATAAATTCCAAAGCTCTCAGTGGTGTTCATCTTGTGGAGATAAAATCTTAGGATATCATATAATCACTCAAGAAAGAACAGCCCAATACATTTGTTTTAGCTGTTGTAATCTGCCATTAAAGCATGACAGTCAAGTATACTAAGATAGAAACTCTTATAAATATCAGTGCATTATTGCATAGCATTAAAGTTAAGCATTAATGCACAATGAAAAAAAGGGTACTAAAACTTCTAAAAGAGAATAGAGACGGGCTTACAGTCCAAGAAATAGCTAGGGCTCTAAAAGTCTCAAGAAATACAATACCTATAGTTCTAGCTGAATTAAAAGGCGCAAAAAAGATTAGAATCAGACCAGTAGGAAAAGCAAAACTACACTATATAAAATGAGAAAGAAAAATGAAATAATTCCTTTTGTAATAGTTATCTTATTTTGTATAAGTCTGGTTTTAGTCTCCCAAAATTATACTGGATTAGCAATTATAGAAGACAACCAAATATATTTTGATTGGAATGAAACATGGAATATAAATGGAAGCTGGGTTAGAGTCAGTCAAGGTAATACCTTAGTAGACACTCCAACCTTAAACCTTCTTGTTGAAAACACAGTTCATGTAAATTTAAACAACTATAATCTAACAAATGGAACTATCTTTATTGATCTTATTGTTGATGAAACAGTTATAGACAGTATTTCAATTGAAGAAATTATAGAAAACATAATTGAAACACCAGAAGAAGTAATTGAGCTACCTGAAGAGGTTATTGAAGTTTTACCTGAAATTAATGAAAGTGAAGAAATAATTGAAGTCTTAGCAGATAATCCCTCAATTGCACTTTCCATGATAAATCCCACTGGAAATGTTAATGTTATACAAAATCAATTCTTTAATGTCTCAGTAGAAGTTACATGTAATGATCAAGATTGTGGGCAAATAAATGTTAGCCTAGATCCAGTTGGTTCTCCAGTTTCATGTAAGGAAGTATTCCAATTAGATTCAACAAAATCTAGTGGAGTTCATACAATCTATCCTTATAATAATGGAACTTCTTTTAATGTTTATTGTGATATGGACACAGATGGAGGGGGTTGGACATTAGTTGGTTCTGTATATCAAAATACTCTGGACGATTTAGGACTAGTATATCATTCTAATTTAACTACTCTAACACCTACTGATTCATCAGCAACAGCTCAAGGTATCTGGTTAGGAATGAGAAACCTATCTAACACCTCTAGAGTACATACAAATTCTACAGATGATATTAGATTCTCCTGTAAAAGTGATGTAGATGATGCTAATTTTGCAGTAGATTTAATCTTTTATAATATACATTGGTATTATGAATTAACAAATTCTTCTTCAGAAGCAAGTGTTTGTTTTGAAGAAGGCAATGGTGCAGGAGATACTCAACCCACCCCTGCAAGAAGAGATGTTATTGGAGATAGTTTTCTAGAATTAAATGATCAATGGGCTGCAGGTTATTTGGAAGGAGAAGATGGTTGTAGTTCTTCTACTGACTTCACTGTTGATTTTGATGATAGAGGAATGGATAGTAACCAAAATGATGGAACTGATTGGGGAGAGGACGATGGATCAAAAAAATGTGGATCAAGTACTGCTTCTACAGGAGCTTGGTTTGTCTGGTTTAGGGAAGAAGCAAATTATAGTTCAAGTAAAAGTGGATTAATCCCCACAATAATAGGGACAAGTCCATTCTATACTAATGTTACAAATCCCTACAATGTTAGTCTTAATGTTAGTGAATCAACAATTGTAACTTGGTATGTTAATGCAACTGGAGATTTAGATGATTCTTTTGAATTCTATATTTATGCTAATTTAACAAGCAATACATCAATCAATACAGAGACAGCAAAATGGAATACTACCATAAAGAATCTTCCTTCAATAGATTATGGAGATAGTACAACAACTAGTGGAACTTACACAACAAATTCAATTTTTGCTAATATCACAACAACAAGTGCAGGAGTAAATTTAGTTACAATAAATCTTTATGATGCAGATGGACTTGATAGTACGGCAAGCGACAGTTCTGATGATTTTTCAAATACATTTTCAAGCTTAGATGGAGGTACTTATTATCTTAATGCTACAATAAACGATATTTATGGTAACAAAAATAATACTGCCACATATACAATAACAATAGATTCAACAAATCCACTAATAGAATTTGATTCACCTACACCTTCCAATGGAACAATACAAGCAAGTAACACTGTAACAATAAGTGTAGACTCTACAGAATCCAATAATAACACAGTATTTCTAGATTGGAACCAAAGTTTAAGACTTTGGTATAGAATGAATAATGAAACTGGAGAGAATAGTACTTTAGTTTTAGATCAATCAACCTATGGAAATAATGGAACAATTTCTGGTGCAACAATATCCTCTGCAGGAAAATTTGGAAAAGGATTAAGTTTTGATGGGATTAATGATCAAATAAATTCAGGAAATGCAAGTAGTTTGAATATAACTGATGAAATTACTATAGAAGCTTGGATTAAGTCTGGTTCTGAGGGTTATATCCTTGCAAAAGACCCAACAACAAACACAACCTGTTTAGATTTACTTAATGAAGGGTATAATACTAATGGTGCATATAATCTTACAATACAAGGGGTTGCAACAAGTGCATATTGTAAACAACAAAATGATTCTGGGTTTGGTGGGGGTTGGACTCTTTTTGCAACAACAGATAGTACTCGTTGTGCAGAAGGCATTCCCCTGGGGTATAATAATTTAACAGATTTAACAACTGTTTATGCAACAAAAAAATTAGGGAATATGTCAAATAATCAGTGGTTATTAGAATTATTTGATGATGATGTTTTTAAATTTGCAGTTAAAATGAAGTACAATACTTCAAAAGAGCTAGATGAAAGGTTAGGTGATATTGTATCTGCTGGAGAATCTGTAAATTGGACAGCAAACTACAGTGGAAATTTTGTTTCTGGATTTTTGGATGTTTATAGATTTAGCCATGAAGCAAGTATAACCTCTTCAACATTTTACACAAGAAGTACATTTTCTGGTGATGATGGATCTTGGGGAGTAACATCTGGAACAACTTTAAATGCAGGTTCAGGTGGTCCAGCATTAGGTACAGGGGGAAGTACTCCTAAATTTGGACAAGAAAACTATAACACTGGAGATGCTGCCTGTAATAAATACTATTATGATACCACTTCAACAACCTCTTCAGATATTAGAATGAATATTTATATCAGAGATGGAGATGATTCTGTATCAAAAGAAAATCTTCCTTTTGCATTAAGCACAGTTGATGGAGGAAAATTCACAATAATTAGTGATGAAACAAATTACAATATTACCTCTTCTATAAATGTAAATGACAATCAATGGCATCATATTGCTGCAACATACAATGGAACTGAAATGAGATTATATGTTGATGGAACTTTAACTGCATCTGGAACTGATTACAATGGAACCCTACCTACTAATGATGATGCAGTGGTAGTTGGAAGACACTACATTTCATCTTATACAACAGAATTCTTCAATGGAACTATGGATGAAGTTAGATTACATTCAAGAGTGTTATCTCCTGCAGAGATTAATTCAAGTTACAATGCAAACATCTACCCTTTTTCAAATACATTCACAAATATGACTATTAATGCAACCTATCTTTATACAGCCTACATACAAGATATTGCAGGAAACCTAAACCAAACAGAACAAAGAAGTGTTACATATTCAACAAGTGCAAATCCTATAATCTCAGTTGTATCTCCAGAAAATATAACTTACAATGAAACAGAAGTAGATCTTGCTGTCACTGCAGATCAAAATATTTCTAGCTGGTTATATAGTTTAGATTCTGGAGCTAATATTAGTTTTACACCAAATACAACAATATCTAGTCTAAGTACAGAAAACCATATTCTAAAAGTATATGCTATAAATGATCAAAACCTAATTGGAACTGCTCTTGCTAATTTTTCAATTGCAGCTTCAGAAGCAGCTCCAGCTCCTAGTTCAGGAAGTGGAACATCTAGTGGGAGTGGTTCTTCTGGAGGAAGTAGCTCTTCTATAGAAACAGAAGAATATGAATGTTATACAAATGAAGACTGTGCTGAAGATGAAACCTGTCATGAACATCAATGTCAAAAAGTATTTGATATAAAAATAATTGAGATTGAACCAGTTTTAGATATTGATGATACATTAAGTTTTGATTATTTCCTTAAAGGAATGGCCAATATAAATGATGATGTTATTGTAAGATTCTGGTTAGAAGATGAAAATGGAGAAATTATAACCTCTGGACAAGATACTATCTACTTATCAGAATATGAAGAAAAAGATGAACAAGCAAATCTCTACATCCCAAGAGGATTAGATTCAGGTTCTTACCAATTCTACATTGAAGTAAATTATGGAGATTATATAGCCACATCCTATAGAACAGTTTTTGTTGAAGATAGTGGAGAAGAAGTAGAGTTTAGTTTTGACCCTATTACAAGGGAAACCTCTTCCTTCCCTTATTTCTGGATAATATTAATTCTAATCCTTGGGGCAACAATAGTCTTCTTATTGTGGAATTATAAAGAAAAAATAGATAATTATTTTGAACCAAAAAAATCCATTCAAAAAAAGAGGACTAAACAACCCTTAAGTGCTAAGGAAAGGGGAAGATTAATCACAAAAGGATTATTAGAGAAGGTTTTAAAGAAAAAGCCAAAAGACAAGATTAATTAAGGGGTAATTTTTTATTCATCTCATGAAAATCAAACAAAATCCAGAGGACTTTAGAGTAGAGGAGGTTTACACTAATATTCCCGACGGTAAAAAATACTGTATATTCATTCTAGAGAAAAAGAAATGGACCACTTTAAAGGCAATAGAAGCCATTGCAAAAAAGATGAAGGTCTCAGTAAGGAGATTCAACATAGCTGGTCAAAAAGATAGACAAGCTATCACAAAGCAATATGTTTCTTGTGCAGATATTGGAAAACAAGATATAGCCTACTTAAGATTAAAAGATATCAAACTAACTTTTGTAAAATACTCTGATAAACCAATTATGCTTGGTGGTTTAGATATGAACAAATTCAAAATAACAATAAGGGACATTAAAGAGCCATTACAACCAATAAGACATGTTCCAAATTATTATGATGATCAAAGATTTGGGGGTTATAGACCCAATTTACATCTAGTTGGAAAAGAAGTTCTAAAAAACAATTATGAACAAGCAGTAAAATTACTACTTTTGTATCCTTTTCCAACAGAAACAGAAAACTACACAGATGCAAGAGTATACATGGAAGAGAATTGGGGAGACTGGGTAACTTTTGAATTACCAAAAGGAATGGTAAATGAGAAAAAGCTTGTTGGTTATCTAGAAAAAAATCCAAATGATTTCAAAGGAGCATTAAAAGCACTACCAAGACAATTATTTTCTATGATCCCACAAGCTTACCAGAGTTATTTATTCAATAAATCCCTGTCAGCTTACTTAAAAAATAATTATGAAGGTGAGGACAGAGAGTATGCTCTTGGAAAACTATTCTTCTGTGATCTCCCCTTAGAGATAGACTGGCCCATAATTGGCTATAAAACAAAAGGAAATGAGTTTGATGGACTACTAAAAGAAGAAGGAATAACAAAAGAAATATTCAACCATGAAATACCTCAATTAGCTTCAGAAGGCTTAACAAGAAAAGCAATGATTAAAGTGAGTATACAAATGGGAAAGTTTAAAGATAATAAACAAGAGGTAGAATTTTCTTTACCTCCCGGTTCATATGCTACAATGGTTTTGAAAGGAATGGAAAATGTCAATAGCCATAAACACAACTACTAAAGTTATAGTACAAGGATTAGGTAAACAAGGTTTATTCCACTTAGAAAGAATGTTAGAGTATGGAACAAAGGTTGTTGCAGGTGTGAATCCAAACCTAAAAGAAACAAAAGTTCCAGTTTACAAAACAGTTAAAGAATCAATGGAACATAAACCTGAATGGTCTGTAATATTTGTTCCTGCTAAATTTGCAAAAGATGCATGTATAGAAGCACTAAATAATAATCTAAACATTTGTATTATTACAGAAGGTATTCCAGTAAAGGATATGATAGAAGTCATGAAACACAAGGGAGATAATAAAATAATTGGTCCAAACTGTCCGGGAGTATGTTCTGTAGGAGAATCTAAACTAGGAATAATGCCAAATCACCTATTCAAACAAGGAAAAGTGGGTGTAGTATCAAGGTCTGGTACTCTAACTTATGAAATAGTAGATATTTTGACAAAAAATAATATTGGACAATCTACAGTAGTTGGAATTGGTGGAGATATGATCATTGGAAGTAATTTTATTGATATTCTAGATGAATTTGAAAAGGATGAAAATACAACTCATATTGTCTTGTTAGGTGAGATTGGTGGAGATGCAGAAGAAAGAGCTGCAGAATATATTAAAAATAATATTTCTAAACCAGTTATTGCTTATATTGCAGGAAAGAGTGCGCCTAAGGGAAAAAGAATGGGACATGCTGGTGCAGTTGTCTATGGAAACAAAGGAACAGCTAGTTCAAAAATTGAAACATTGAGAAACAATGGCATAAAAGTTGTTGATCTCCCTTCAGAAATAATAAAAAATATATAATTTTTTACATAAAGTTCTAAAACAAAAAAGAAAGAATTACGAAAAATAAAGTAAAATATATAAATAAGAACATATGTTATAGAATTGAGGTGATCAAATGTTTGATTTTTCAACACTACCAGTTTATGCAATAGTTCTATTAGGAGCCTGGGAATTAATCTGGAAAGGTATTGCTCTATGGAAATGTGGAAGACATAACCAATTAACCTGGTTTGTATTTATTCTAATACTTAATACTGTAGGTATTCTACCGATAATATACTTGCTATTCTTCCAAAAGAAAAATAAACCTTTACTAAAAAGAACAATTGTAAAGAAAAAGCGAGTAGTAAAAAAGAAACCTAAAAAGAAAAAGGTAAAAAGAACTAAAAAGAAGAAAAAATAATTTTTATTTTCTTTCTAATTTTTCTGGCAAAGGCCTTCTAATGGTTAAGGGTAATGCATCTTTTGCAAACTCTTCTTTTGCAATCTCTATTGGGTTGAAATTCAACTCTGCATAGTCACTTTTCTTCATCTTTATCAAAATGGGAGCACCCATACCAAGCTGTAAGGCTCTAGCACCAATTATTCTAGCTTTTTCATATTTGGTTAGCTTCATTTCAAATAACCTCTTAACTCCTTTGTCTTTTTATCAGCCAAATCAACCATTTTTCCAATATCTTCTGAGGTTAAACTTAATTTGCCACCTTTTTGTAAGGCACAAACCGCTCCTTTATCAGTAAAAGCAACTGTAAGTCTACTCTCGGCTGCATTCTCTTCATCAACAGTTGGGTCAATAAGGAACTCACTACCTACTTTCCAAACAGTACACTCTAAAGGCATTTTCTGTATTGGAAGACTATCTTTTGTTCTTTCCTTATAATCAACAATACCATCAACTATTTTTGGAAACTTTGCATCTTTCAAAGCAGCTAAAGCAGCTAATGAACAAGCATCAAAAAGATTTCCATCAGCATTTATTGGATAGATATCAACAAATACCATCCATACTTTCTCTCCTGGTGTAACGCAGAGTTTCTTAAAGTCAACAGCATCACATTCTCTGATACCTCTGTCAATAACTCTTGACATTTCAATTGCTGAAACATCTGGAGGACCAGATTCATACTTGGTTGAAGATAGAGGTAACAATTCTACATTAACCATAATAGTACCTTCAGCAGGTCTATCTGAATAAGGAGTTCCTAAATCTAACTTAACTCCAGCTACAACTTCAGTTCCACCAATTTTTACTCTTGCAGAACCTTCAGCTGATTTAGCAGAAATACCATATTCTACTGAAACAGGCTGTCTATATTCATCAAACTTTCGGCCATCAGCTCTAAATCCCTTTGCAGTGATTTGATTAATATAACTTGCGGATATCATTTTTTAGCCTCCTCATACTTAGCCTTTAATGCTGCTTTTTGTACCTCAAAAATCTGCATACAACCAACTTTGGCCATTTCAACAGCTTTCATAAGATCTTTTTTATCGACTTCACCATCTAACTGAAGTAAAGTAATCTCTCCAGTTCTTGGCATCATTGCAACTGGTATGTCAACACTTCCACCCTCATAATCTTCCTCAAATTTATCAAGGTCAACTAAAGGTTGTCCGCCAACAACACCACAAGCAACAGCTGCTACCATATCTTTCATTCTAAATCCAGCATCAGCTAAAGCCATTGAAGCTGCACTAATTCCAGCACATCTTGTTCCAGCATCTGTTTGAATTAATTCAATATGCACATCAATTACTGTTTTTGGAAAAGCACTAAGATCTAAAACAGGATCCAATGCATTCTCAGTAACCAAAGCAATTTCCTTACTTCTTCTACTTGGTCCTGGTCTTACTCTATCTCCAGCTCCAGAAAAAGCCATCATGTTGTAAGTACATCTTAACCTACCTCTTAATGGGTTTTGTAATGGTTTTGGAAATAATTCTTTTGGTCCATAAACAGCTGCAACAGCAACAGTCTTTCCAATCTTAAGCATAGCAGAACCCAAAGCATTTGGAACAACTCCAACCTTAGCCTCTACCTTACGAGATTCATCGAACTTTCTTCCGTCATTTCTTTTTGTGTATTTCATTTTTTCTTCTCCTTAACATTCTGTTCTAAGAATTCTTTTATCAGATCAGTCAAACCAGATACATGTGACTTTTGTTCGATAAGTAAGATTGCGTCTGTAGCAAGTTTGTCCATTACTGGATCCTCACTTTTAATCCAAATCCTTCCATTTTGTCCTGCAAAGATTGAACAACCTGTTTTCTCTTTAATCATTGAGATCATACTTCCTTGTTTTCCAACAACTCTTGGAACCTTTGAAGGTGAGATTTCAATAACTTTACCAGTTGTTAATTTCCTTAGTCCTGGACCTTTCATACTAAGATCAATTGCTTTTTCTCGTGTAACATTTGTTATCTTGATTAAAACAATATCTCCTGATTTGAAAAACTTACTCAAACTAGCTCCTCTCTCAATAAAGTCTGATGTTGCATCCTTTAATGATAAGCTTCCATCATAAGCATATCCAACGTCCACAAACCATGAACTGTAGGTACTATCACTAACATAACCAATAACAGTATCGTCTTTTTTTGGAATATATCTTCCATTCAATGAAATTATCTTAATGACTCTTCCATTCACATTAGCTAAACCAACTTGCATTGCAATGATTTGCTCTCCAACTCTTTGTGTACCATATGAAGGTAAATAATCCATACCCTCTGCCAAAATATCTCCTGGCACAACAACTTGTTTATCTTCTATTAGTAAATTACTCATTTTCTTATTCTCCTATTTCTTATTTAAAATCTTTATATCGACATCTCCTCTTGTCAATTTATTCAATTCATTTTCTAGAGATTCCTGCATACCAGCAGGTAATTCTAACATAATTTTTAAGTCTCCATTAGACAACCATTCTTCTTTTAACATTTTACCAAATCCCTTAACCTTTCCATAGGCAGGTCCTGTAAATTGAGAAGGAATTGTAATTTCTAATTCTCTAACTTCAAATTTTATTGCTAATAACTCTCTTAGTTTACTCACAATCTCTTGAACTTGTTCATCAACAGATCTAAATTCATCAATTTTACATTTACTCTGTTCAATTGCATCCTCAATTCTTTGAGGTGGATGAGGTAAACCAGTTCTAGCATCAATTGCATTTCTATGTATGAAAGCAATTATTTGTTTTTTCCTTTCTTCTCTCAGGTTATTTCTATATTCAGCAGTTAACTGAATCTCACCTTTTTTAAGAATAATATCTGCGACTTCATCTGGATTTGTAGAATGAAACAATTTTTGCATATCTGTTTCTGATGCTTTTTCTGCTTTCTTAACATCTTTAAAAATATCTCTTGTTGCTAACACTTCATTTAAGCTCTCTATTTTACCATCTCTATACTCTAAAGCCTTGTCACAGTCGACTAAGATCTCAAAGATTTCTCCTTCTTTCTTAATCCTTGCAATAATTGCTTTATCTACATTAACCATTTTACTTTAACCTCTTCTTATCAATTCTTCTGAATTGTTTATCACTTGTTGAAATAACAGCTCCGTCAATTCTTCTAGCATCAAAATCTTTTCCCATTACTTTTTTCAAAGCTTTGATTGCTAACTTAATTCCATCGTCTGTATTCATCTCTTCTTTGTATTCTTTTCTCAACAAATTCTTGATAGCATCTGAGTTCTCACCAACAGCAGTAGCTCTGAATTGGAAAAATATTCCAGTAGGTTCAGTAACATACAATACTGGGCCATCATCTACACCAATAAATAAGATTGAAACACCAAAAGGTCTTGCTCCACCATATTGAGTGTAAGATTGCTTTGTGTCTGAGATTTCTTTAACCAAAGTAAGAGTTTCCATAGGAACTGTGTAAGTTACCATGTGTTGTTGTGAAATAACTTGAGCTCTTTCAATTAAAACTCTGCCATCCATAACATAACCCACAGATGTAGCCCCCATATGTTTGTCTACTTGGAAAATTTTCTCAACAGCATCTGAGATTATTAATTCATCAGAAATTCTTTTATCAGCTATTAAAACAGCTCCATCACTACAAACAATTCCTATTGCAGTACTTCCTTGTTTTACAGCCTCTTTAGCATATTCTACCTGTAACAGTCTACCATCCGGACTAAACATTGTTGAAGCCCTATCGTATCCCATCATTTGATGTGCGCCTTCTTGCATTTTTTTTATATCCCTCCTTAAAAATATCTTTTTCTTAATTTATCTATAATGCCTGAAACATTCAAGCTCTGGATTTTAACCTTTTTACCATTGACTTCTTTTATCAAAGCCAAACTTGCTTTAGTATGATCTACATATTTTGTGTTAACTCTTACAATACCTCTATTATCTTTCCAATCCTTCAAAAAGATTGGTCCAGCATTAGCCATACCTAGAGTTCCTACGAATTCTTTCATCTTATCTTCTATTGCATTTTTTGTTTCAGAAAATGTTATTTTACCTTCTGTTTTAACTTCAAATGCTATATACCGCTTCTTTTCCCTTAAACTGGGCATTAGTGGTTTTAATTTCATTTTAAACCGAGAATATTATAGTTCCCTATTCTCTTTCTCTTTACAGAAGGACTATAATTAATTATTATTTATAAGGCTTTTGGATTAATATAGGCTACTAAGTCTGATATGTTCTTCTACCATATCTATGCATCGATCATAAGCTTCTCTATTTTCTTTTGCTATTTCCATAGAATCATCCAGTAAATCATTCTGGTTTTGTAACTACTGTAAAATGGCAACAATCAGTACAATTCAGAACTATGAACACTATTTTCTTCAGGAAAATTAAAAGGGGGAAAATAAAGCAAAAAAGAGTCAACTAAACCTTCTACATCTTGAGGAGATCTCAAAGATAAATCTCTAACAAACTTAGCATTTCCAGAGGGATCTAATTCATCCTTTGTAGCACTTAAACACCTCTCTAGATAGCCCCCCAGAAAATACATATCTCTCTCATTTAATATTTGAGTAGGTTCTAATAATTCTCCAGAATGCAGCCCAGTAAAAACTACATCACCAATATCTCCTTCTTCAACCCACCCGCTTGTTCTAGCAGCATAACTTTCAGGCATTTCAACAAGAACAAAATCAAACCTTTCCCTAACTTCTGGTGAATTTAATAAAACTCTCAATCCTTCTTCATACCTTACAAGATCTTTTCTCATATAATCTGTCATTTCTACAGAATCCATATGTGCACATAAAGGATGAACCAAAACAATAACTTCTTTCTTCCCTAAACCCTTAACTCTTTCTTGAGCATGTTCTCTACATTCTCTTAATAATTCTAAACCCTGCCCAGATCTATAAAATTGAATATCATCTTCAAACATAATCTGTTCTCTTTTCCTAATTATTCTGTAAACAGTATCAAGAGATTGAGGTCTAAAAACTCCATTTACTCTTTCTTCCCATTTAAAGAACAGTCTGTTCAGTACAGTGTTTTTTCTATTCCCAGAAACAAATTCACTTAACTCCATTTTACTATTCAACCCATTCACCAATTCTAGAACCATACATCTTTACTGCAACAGGTAAAGCAGTCTCTTCTAAAGGCCAATGTTCTCCACCTTTAACAATAACCAAAGACTCATTCAAAGCAAGAGAATTACCATATCCCCCAAGTGCAGACTCTAAATCATAAGTACTACCCAAACCTTCTAAATTCATTCCACTTCCCATATCTCTAAACCTAAAAGCCCTATAAGATCTTAGGGCATCTTTCTCTTGTATAATTAGAACTCCTTGTGGTTGGTATACAGCTACCCCTAAATCCTCATCTGGTCTTACCTCAAAATCAATAACTCTTTCAACTCCAGATTTAAGACCTTGGAAAAGAGCATCTTGAGCAATAAATTCTCCAATCTTTCCCCCCACCAACCCATAAGCAGTAGGTATTCTAGCTCTTTCAATTCTAAATGATAATTTGGTTGGAGTAAGACTTTGGGAACTTAAGATAATTGGTTGAAGTATAATTCCTCCAGAAGGCATTGATTCTCGACCTTCCACAAAATTCCCAATTGATTTATGCATTTCTCTTGCAGCAGCTAACATACTTTGATTTCCCATTTCATAAGGAGCTAATGCACCATTTATCATACAATCTTTAAAAAAAGCAGTATAACTATCAAACCACTTCATCAAACCACCTAAATCCAGCTGAGTCCCTAATGCCTTTAATTGATCATAAAATTCAGCTTCCCTTTGAGCCATAACTTTTACCATAATCTTTTTGTTCAATTAACTTGTTTATATATTTTACTACTAGAAAAAGATAACAAAAACCTTTATAAACCTCCCAAATTCAGTAAAATCATGCTAAATATCATTGGAATAGGATTAAATGATGAAAAAGACATCACAGTAAAAGGCTTAGAATTAGTACAAGCTTCAGACTACATTTACCTAGAAAACTACACCTCTAAACTACAAGTACCAATAACAAACCTAGAAACACTATACAATAAGAAAATAATTCTAGCAGAAAGAGAATTCGTAGAAGATGGCAAAGAAATAATCAAACAAGCAAAAGAATCTAATGTATCTCTTTTAATCATAGGAGATCCTTTCTCAGCAACCACTCATTTATCACTTTTACAACAAGCAAAAGAAAATAATATCCAAATAAACATCATAAACAATGCATCTGTATTGACAGCAGTAGGAATTATTGGTTTAGAACTTTACAAATATGGAAAAACAACCTCAATTCCTTTCCACAATGAAAATGTAGAAACTCCTTATAATGTGATTAAAGACAATAAACCATTACATACCTTATGTTTACTAGATCTCACACCCAAAGAAGATAAGTTTATGGAAGCAAAAGAAGCTATTGATTTCTTACTAAACATAGAAGCTAAAAGAAAAGAGAATGTAATAACTCCTGACACAAAGGTAGTTGTCTGTGCACAACTAGGTGGTAAACCTACAATTCTATACACTGAAGCTAAGAATGTAAAGAATCTAAACCTTTATCCTCAATGTTTAATTATTCCGGGTAACTTGCACTTTGTAGAAGAAGAATTTCTAAATAAATTTATTATATAACCAAGCAAAAACATAACCAATTAACAACCAAAACACTAAAGCTTCTATTGTTCCTAAGAACACACCTAACCAAGTACTCAAGTCAAAAAAGTAAAAAGGGTTACAAATTGCAACCAAATCCTCAAAACCAAACTGTCCTAAGAACGCAATAACAAAAGTCCAAAAACCTCCAAAGATAGAAAAGGTATAAGCCATAGCTTTTGGATCTAATTTCATATTATTTTATATAGTTCAAAACTTTATAAACTTTTATGAAGGTAAGAGTTAAACCAAACTCCAAAAAGCAAGAAGTAATAGAAGAGAATGGAGTAATTACTGTCTACTTGAAAGCACAACCAGAAAAAGGAAAAGCAAACAAAGAACTTCTAAAAATTCTAAAAAAACACTTCAAAAAAGAAGTAAGAATCAAATCTGGCTTCACTTCTAAAGAAAAAACAATAATTTTATATTAAATAAACACTTCACAAAACAAAAGGAGGTTGATATGATGACACCAATTGAAATTATGGCTTTGATTGTTGCAGCTTTACTTATTATCAAATTAGTTGTGATTTTCATAAATCCAAAACATTGGGCAAAAGTAGCAGAAACTAGTTTTGCTAAACCTACAGTAACAATAGTAGTTAGCTTAATTTGGTCAGCAGTAGTTCTATATTTCTTATTACAAGAACTAACAATAGTCCATATCTTCGCAGTAACTCTATTCATAATGCCCTTATTTGCAATGGGTTTTGCGCTTTACGCAAAAGAAACAACTGCTTTGATGAATAAACTACTAAAACAAAAGAATATGTTAAGAAGAGCTTGGTTAGTAATCGTTATCTGGCTAGTTTTAGCACTTTGGGTTTTATACACAATTCTTTTTTAATTTTTTTTAAAACCCATTATACTCTCACAATTCTCTCTTAGAACTTCCCCAGAAACAGCATCAACTTTTACATTAAACACCTTGAAGTTCTTTGTCAACCAAGTAATATTCCAAATAACCTGGTCTGTTTTTTGTAAGATAACAATAACTTTATCAGCAGACATTCCTTCATACTTTTCATCTCTAATCTTCTCAACTTTTTGTAAAGCATGGGTCAAATCAACCTTAATCTCATCCAGATCTAATCCCTTTAACTCTTCCTTACTCAATAAGCTATCTTCTTTAATATTACCATCTGGTAAAAAAGAATGGATTACACCTTCTTCAAAAAAATCAATTTGCCATTTAATCTCTTTTAAATCGCCCATATAAAAAGCAGAAACAAATTTACCTTTCAATCCTTTTTCCTTAGCCAAATCTACTCTTTCCTTAATATCTTCTAACATGAAAACTCCAACTCCCTATCTTTTATATTCTTCACCATTTTTTTCATTAGATCATTAGATTCAACACCAAATTTTAATTTACCATCTCTAGTCCTAACAGCTAAAGTCTTATTCTCCTCTTCCTTATCACCAATTGTGACCATAATGGGAACCTTTTCTACTTGAGCACTTCTAACTTTCTTTGAAATGGTCTCAGCTCTATCATCAACTTCTGCTCTAATTCCTTTTTTCTTCATTTTTTTTGCAATAGCTCTTGCAAACTTCAAATTCCGATCAGTAACATTTAAGATTCTAACTTGAACAGGACTCAACCACAATGGAAATTTACCTCCGAAGTGTTCAACGATTATACCTACAAACCTTTCCACTCCACCATAAATAGTTCTGTGAATCATAATTGGTCTATGTTTCTTACCATCTTTACCTTCAAAAGTCATATCAAACCTTTCAGGTAAATTCATATCCAATTGTATTGTAGCACACTGCCAAGTCCTTCCCAAAGCATCCTTAATATGTACATCAATCTTAGGACCATAAAAAGCACCATCTCCTTCATTCAAATCATATTTCATTCCATATTTTTCTAAAGCTTTCTTTAATGCTTTCTCAGAAAGATCCCAATCTTTATCCTTACCAATTCTTTTTTCAGGTCTAGTAGATAATTCTAAATGATATTTCAAACCAAATGCACTATAAAGTTCATCAGTTAATTTCAAAACATTCAAAACTTCCTTTTGAATCTGAGTTTTAGTCATATAAATATGGGCATCATCTTGATGAAAGGCCCTAACTCTAAACATTCCATTCAATACTCCAGATAATTCATGACGATGAACCAAACCAATCTCGGCAACCCTCATTGGAAACTCTCTATAAGAATGTAATCTCTCATTATACCATAAGATTCCACCCGGACAGTTCATTGGTTTAATCGCAACTTCATCCTTATCGATCTTGGTTTCATACATATTATCTCTATAATTTTCCCAATGTCCAGACTTAACCCATAATTCTTTATTCAAAATAATAGGAGTTCTTATTTCCACATATTCATAATCATCATGCTTCTCTTTCCAAAGTTTCATAATCTCATTCCAGAAGATCATTCCTTTTGGATGCATAAATGGAAAACCTGGGCCTTCCTTATGGAAAGAATACAATCCTAACTCTTTACCTAATTTAATATGATTTCTTTTCTCTGCCTCTTCTAACATATGTAAATATTCTTTTAATTCTTCTTTAGTCTCGAAAATAACACCATAAATTCTTTGTAATTGTTGATTAGAAGCATCCCCCTTCCAATAAGCACCAGAAACTTTCATTAATTTATAATTTTTAATCTTACCAGTATCCTCAACATGAGGTCCTTTACAAAGATCAATAAAATTTCCTTGTTTAAAGAAAATAGGTTTATCTAACTCTTCAGCTAATTCTTTCTTAAAAGATTCTTTTCTATAATAATCTTCTAAATCATCATCACTCATTGAAACCTGTTCTATAGTTAACTTCTGATGAGACAAAGCTTTCATCTTTTTCTCAATCTTTTTCAAGTCTTCAGGAGTAAATGGTTCATCCTTTTGAAAATCATAATAGAAACCCTTCTCAATAGCTGGACCTATTCCCAACTTAACATCAGGAAACAATTCCTTAACAGCTTGTGCTAATAAATGTGCAGCACTATGCCTCAAAGTCTCAATATCCATAGAATCATTAAATAAAAATTTCTATTTAAGCTTTTCTACCGAACATAATTAGAATCACCAGGCCAGGTAAAGGTTCCAGCAACCTGAGATTGAGCTTGAATATTAGCTCTTAAAGTACTCCATTCATCAGTTCTACCCATCTCATCAAGCATTCTAACTAATAAATATCCATTACTTGCCCCATTTTGAATACCATCTCCACCAATTACAGCAGTATTCTCATCAGCTAAACCAGCTGCTAAACCATTTGAATTACAACCACCAAAGAAGTAAATCACATGGTCATCAGTATGCCCATTAACCTCTCCAGCTAAAGGTGCCATATCCCAGGTATGCCCTCTTACTTGAACAACACTATAATCATTATCAGGAATACCATTAGTAGAAGTAACTACATGCATTTCAATAGGAACATCTCCAGCTCCTCTGTAAGTAACTTTTGTTACTCCTCCACCAACATTTCTAAAATTCATCTTTTTACTTGCACTTCTTAATCTACTTCTTTCTCTTAATGAATCTAAAGCATATTGTTTTTCTCCATCATTAGCACAGTAAATCAAAACTTTTTGTTGATTAAACTCATCTAAATCAGCTAATGGAATTGGTTCTGGTTCAAAAACAACTGGAGGAGGTAATTGTTGTGGAGGATATGGTTCACGAGGTTCAACTTGAGATCCTCTTCTATCATCCTCTCCACCATCTCCAATAATAATCTCTCCAGTTTTAATAACAGCACTAGTAGCAAGAATCAAAGATAAAGAAACCATTCCAATATCTTTTGCTAAATCCCATCTCCACCTACCTCTAGGTTCTAATTTATTTCCAAACTCAGCTTTAGCACTTTCATAAGCATGAATTAAATCATCAACAACTCGTAAGCTTTCATTATCTGTTTTGTTCAGTTGGTCATAAATTTTTCCAGCAACAAACTTAGCAAGTCTTCCAACTCCTCTCAATCCACTTTCAGTAACTCTTGATGCTACTTCCGCACCCACATAAGGAACAACACCTGCAGCAGTAGTAAGCCCTTGAGCAATAATATAACCCACTTTTCCTTTCTTAGTTGTACTTGCATCAGCTTTCTCACCAAAAATCTCGAACATAGGTGTTACAACTGTTTCTAACCAGTAATAATCCAAAGCTCTTTGAGAGAAAATTCTATTTGAAGAAGGATGTAAATCAGTAACTTGTTCAATTCCAGCATTTTTTAAAAAATCTTCTAACATTTTATTAAAATACTATAATTAATCATATATAAATCTTTCTATTTTGTAACTACTAACAAAGAACAACAGTAAAAATTCTCTAATATACTAATAATTTAAATTTATTTTCACATATAGTAAAATTTATAAATATTCATCCTTTTATATTAATAAAATTATAGAGAGGGGAAAGTCTAAAATGAAAAGAGGAATAGTTTTTATCTTTATTATACTGTTATTATTACCGTCAGTCGCAGCAACAATAAGTATTTCTGGTCCGTCAGATGCCCTATACAATATAGGAGACACTATCGACGTGGAAGGTTATGTTTTCCAAGAGGAGGAACTCTCTGGATTTCTACAGATTGTAGTAGATTGTTCAAACACTTCCTTCCCTAGACAATTAGTACCTGTTGATCTTAATGCTGGAGAACAACAAACATTCTCTCAATTAGGCATTCCAGATATCACTGTTACTTCCTCTATGGGTGGTTCTTGTCAATTAGAAGCAGACATTCTTGCTGGTGGCATTCCTCTTGAATCAACATCCTCAGATATTTTCTCAGTTACAAGAGAGCTTAATGGTCTTTTCAGCCTAGACAAAACTCAAGTACAAATGGGTGACGCTTTCAAACTTTCTGGTACTATTACAAAAATGAATGAAGAAAAAATAACTGGTACAGCAGAAATATACTTTGAACAAGAAGGAATTGAGTACTTAATTGATTCAGTATCTGTATATGGTGGAACAATATCTTACACTTATGATTCTTCAAACACCTATCCTGGAAATTACGACTTAAATCTGGTTGTAAGAGATAGTTATGGTAATGAACAAAGATTTGAAACAATTGAAACCTTTGAAATTGTTGATGAACTTTCAGTTATAATCGATCTAGAAGAAGATACTCTATATCCTGGAGAGATGGTAATAATCTATGGATCAGTAAAAAATATTAATCAGGAGCTAGTAAATCAAGCAACAGTAGAGATAACTGTTGATAATGAAGAACTAACAAGCACATCTTTAATCTCTGGATCATTCACTTATGAAGTTGAAGCAAATCTATTAATAGAATCTGGTGCACATACTATCGCAATTGAAGTTAATGATATTGATGGAAACACTGGAACAGATACTGCAACTTTTGAAATTTTGCCTGTAGAGACAACACTTGAAAATTCTCTATCAAATACCTCTTTAGATCCAGAAGATATATTAGAATTTGAAATCTTACTCTATGATCAAGCAGAAGAATTAATGGATGGATCTTTATTGTTAGAAGTAAGAGATTCAGCTGGTGATTTGGCTTCAGAAAAACAAGTTGCATCTTCAACTGAGTTATCTTACAAAATTCCACAGTTTGCAACACCTGGAACTTGGACAATAAAATCTTCTATTGGAGAGATCCAAGATGAAGACACAATTATAGTTAATGAAATAGAAGACATACAAATGTGGGTAGAAGGAGAAATCCTTTACATTAGAAACATGGGTAACACAAGATACAGAGAAGATCTTCAAGTTCTTGTGTCTGGTGCAGGATATGATTATACATTAACAAAAAAGAAGAGTATTGGTGTTAATGAAACAATAGAAATCAATCTTGCAGATGAAGTTCCTTCAGGAAACTATGCAATAGAGCTTCCAACAGGAAACGCTTTGCTAAATGTTGATAATGTTGAAGTTGTAAATGGTACAAAGAGATATAATCTTGGTTGGCTATACATCTTGCTAGCAGTAGTCTTCATTGGTGGATTATCTTACTTAGTATATGGAAGAGTACCTAGAAAACCACTAGAACCTACAAAAAAGAGATTTGGTAAAAAAACACCAACAGTAACAATGGCAGATAAGCCAAAGAAAGAGAAAAAACCTTCACTAACCTTTGAAAAAGAAAAAGGCATAAAGGATTTTAGAGAAAGAGTTGTAAAAGATATTAAAGCAACAGAAGCTAAGATAGAAAAGAAGGAAGCAATGAAACAACAGAGAGCAGATAGAGGTAAACTAGCAACAGTTCTTGGAAAAGCTGAACCAAATACCGCAGCACAAGCACCACAGAAACAAGAATCAGGTAATTTCTTCAAACTATTTGAATAAAATAAAATCTTTTTTTTCTTCAATTATTTTTAATTCAAAAGCCTCAACTAATTTCTTTACAATTTCATCACTTTTTGCAGCCTTCTTTAACACACTAAAACATACATCTCCTTTACACACCCTTTTTACTTCTTTAATCACCAGATCTACATCCATATGGTGTACAGCAGTCAAACAGATTACAGAACTAAAAGAATCATCTTTAAATGGCAAATTCTCAGCATAACAACAAACCCTATTACCTTTACCTAACTTCAACAGTTCTAAAGAAGGATCAATCCCAACAGAATCAACATCAAAATAATCCATTGCAATTCCAGTACCACATCCCAAATCCAACATAAGAGCTTTTGGCTTAAAATATTGTGCAATAATCTTTAATTTATCCAACTGCTCTTCTTTGTGCAGTCTGTCATACCCTTTTGCTATTTCATCATACATAAAAAACCAAAATTATATATACTTTTTAATCCTTTGCAATATCATGTCTTTAAATCAATATCTTAATGATGTATTCTTCCCAAATCTAGCTGATTTTCTAACAGCACCAGTAAATTATCCTGAAATGATTTGGATGACTATCCCACTAGTAGCAATCTTCATTGTAATGGAATTTTACTTTGCAAGATATAAAGATGAGTTAGGATGGGGATCAGCAACATCAAACAGTTTAGTTCTTTTCTTCATATTTGTTGATATGATCCGGCACATTTATACAAAGTATGGAATGGATTTTGCATTTCAAGAACATCTTATAGTAACTATTCCTTTAGTTGTCCTTGTAGGTATAATTGGATTACTTCTGTTCATAATGAATTTCTTTAGAGAGATGCCTAAAAGGGTAGCTTTTTTCATTTCATCTCCTTTAACAGTAAACTACATAGCATATTTTGCAATATTTGCAGTATATACAGAAACAATAATCAATACAGATATACTATTTGCTGTATTTGTATTTTATCTATTCTTACTAGTATTATTCTGGGTAATAAAAATGGCATTTCCAGAAGCAAAGATAGCAGAAAATCTTCCAGACTTTCAAAAGCCACTACCTAAACTAACAAAGACCCCTCATAAAATAAAGAAACCACTTCCAAGACTAAAGTAAACTTTATTAATCTCTTTGCCCCACATTCTACTATGATCAATCAAGAGATAGCAGAGATTTTCTATGCAATGGCAGACCTATTAGAAATAGAAGCCATACCTTGGAAACCAAGAGCCTATAGATTCGCAGCACAAAATATTGAATCTCTTTCTAAAGATATAAAAAAAATATATGAAAAAAAAGGAGAAAAGGGTTTAGATGACATTCCAGGAATAGGTGAAGGAATAGCAACAAAAATAATTGAATACTTAGAAACAGGAAAGATAAAAGAATACAACAAACTAAAGAGATCAATTCCAAAAGGAGTAATAGATATGCTCCATGTTCCCACATTAGGACCAAAAAAAGTAAACTTTCTCTATAAAAAACTAAAAATTACAAACCTTAGAAAACTTAAAAGTGCTGCAGAAGCAAAGAAATTAAGATATCATAAAGGGTATGATAAAAAAACAGAAGAGAATATCAGAAATGGAATTGAAATTCTAAAACAAGGAAGAGGAAGAATGGCAATAGCAACTATGACTGAAGTTGCAAACATAATTATCTCAGATTTAAAAAAAGAAAAACCAAAGAAAATAGCAATTGTAGGAAGTTTAAGAAGAAAAAAATCAACAATAAAAGATATTGATATTCTTGTAGTCTCAAACAAAAACATAATGACTCACTTTACCTCTCTAGGTAAAAAAATTGTAAAGGGTCCAAAAAAAGCGTCAATACTCTATCATGGAATACAAGTAGATCTTAGACTATTCAAAGAAGATGAGTATGGGGCTGCAATGCAATACTTTACTGGAAGTAAAACCCATAACATAAAACTAAGACAGATTGCAATAAAAAAAGGCTACAAACTAAATGAATATGGTTTATTCAAAGGAAAGAAAAAAATAGCTGGAAAAACAGAAAGTGGAATTTACAAAAAACTATCATTACCATTAATCCCTCCTGAATTAAGAGAGAATGATGGAGAGTTTACAAATAAAATACCTAAATTAGTAACCTTAAAAGATATTAAAGGAGATTTCCATACTCATTCAATCTATTCTGATGGGTTATCAACCTTAAAGGACTTAAGTCTTGGAGCAAAGAGACTAAATTATGAATATCTTGCAGTAACAGATCATGGAACTCCACAAAAATATGCTGGTCCACCATTAACAATGAAGAGATTAAATGAAAAGTTCAAAGAAATAAAAAAATATAAGAATCTTATAATGGGAGTAGAAGTAGACATTGTAAGAAAAGGTAAATTGTTCTACAAAGATAGCCTTCTAAAGAAAATGGATCTAGTTATTGCTTCAATGCACACTACAAACAAAGGTGATCAAACTAAAACATTCCTAAAAGCAATGGACAATAAGCACATAAACATTATGGGCCATTTAACCGGAAGAAAATTTGGAATAAAAGAACCAAGGAAAATGGACTTTGATGCAATATTTGACAAAGCAAGAGATAATAATATAGCTATTGAAATAAATTGCACCCCAACTAGAATGGATATTGATGATAAATTAGTAAAAAGATTTGTAAAAAAAGGTGGAATAATCTCCCTTGGTACAGATACTCATGCTACAGACAATCTTGAAACCTTACAATACGGTATAGGTACAGCAAGAAGGGGCTGGTGCAGAAAAAAGGACATTTTGAACACTAAATCAAGAGAAAAACTATATAATTTTCTTAAATAATCCTTAAAAACTCCTCTAAATTATATAATTGGATGCCACAGGACTCATCACTAGGTATTATTCTTGTAAACAAGGACAAGTTCCTTCTACTGAGAAGGTTTCCCGGACACTGGAGTTTTCCAAAAGGCACCCTAGTAAACCCTGAAAACAAGGAAGAAGAAGCAAGAAATATCTGTGAACAGATGGAAGTAAAGTCTTTATTCTATACTAAGGACTTTACAGAAAAAACAGAATACTTCTTTAAAAAACTAGGACAAACCTACCACAAAGAAGTTAATTTCTTAATATTTGAAACAAGTGAGGAAAAGATTAAACTTCCTGAAGGAGTTTTAGGATTTGTTTGGCTTGATTATGATCGGGCCATGTCAAGAGTAACATTCAAAGGAGAAAAAGAAGTATTAAAATTAGCATATGAACACTTAAAATACAATAAATAACAATTACTTTCCTGAAACTATCTCAACAACATCTCTATTTTTTAGAAGATGGTCCTTACCAACAGTTCTTTTTGTTTTTACATCAATAGCTCTGATAAACTTATCACCTAAATCAGAGTGGATCTTATATGCAAAATCTAAAGCAGTGCTTTTATCTTTTAACAAGAAACAATCTGGAAGACAGTTACCATCCTTATCAACTAAGTTGTTAACTCCTCCTGGAAAAATACAAATCATATCTAAAATCTTAAAAATTAAATCATCCATAACATTCTGAACACCAGAAGTACTATACTTCTTTAGGATATTCTCTTTAATGTACTCTAAAGCTTTTTTTTGTTGATCATTCAAGTCACCATTTATTTTAAAATCATCCATTCCAGGAATATATTCAATTAATTCCTTCTTAGCAGCCTCTTTCAAAGCTAATTCAGATTCAGCAGAACAACCAACAATAGCGTAATCCTTAAATTCTTCTTTTAATCTTTTCAAGTTAGCCTCACCAGAACTTAGATCAACTTTATTAGCAGCAATTATCATAGGTTTTGTTTTCTTTCTTAACAAAGAAGCAAGTTTCATCAAATCATCCTCGCTCCATTCGGCTATACTACTCCCTAAATTTAATTCTTTTATTGAAGACTTAGCAATCTCTTCATCAACCCTTAAACCAGACAACTGTTTGGCAATAGCTGTTTCTATCTTCTTACTCTCTTGCTTAACCTGCCTAGCAAACTTTTCCCAACCTTTCTTCAAAATTCTAAAATACCACATATCAAATTCAACTTCTAAGAATTTAATATCTTCAGCAGGATCATAGCTTCCAGGATCTACTGGCTCTCCCTTTTCATTAGTTGAACCTGCAACATCAATAACATGAATCAAAGCATCAGCCTGATTTAAATCATCTAAGAATTGATTCCCCATTCCTAAACCTTCATGAGCCCCAGGTACTAATCCAGCAACATCAATCAATTCAACAGGAACAAATCTCTTCCCATTAATACAATAACCAGTTCTAGGATCACATTGTTTTCCAAATTCCTTATCCACACAATCAATCTTAACATAACCCACTCCTTGGTTAGGTTTTATAGTAGCAAAAGGATAGTTAGCTATCTCTACTTCAGCCAAAGTCATGGCCTTAAAGAATGTACTCTTACCCACATTAGGTTTCCCTACAACACCGACTAACATAGAAGAAAATTTAATTATATTCTTTATAAGTTTTACTTAAAGACAAGCTTCCTTTATAGCAGCTGCATACTCATCAGTCATCCCGCCAAGCCTATATATTGCAACTTTTTTAACACCCATTAATCTTGCAATTGATAAATCCCTATTCAATTTTTTTGGAGTTAATATTGGTTCATTTCCCATCTCACCAACAGCTATTGTTCCAAGAGCAAGACCAAATCTATCTCTATAATTCTTAACACCTAACCCTGCTTCATCTATAAGATTTCTAGGATTAAATCCACCCAATAAAAAACTATTAATTGGATCTTCAAACTCACCAAAACTAGTATACCCCATAGTAAAAACTGCTTCAAGATCATATTCAACAGGATCCAAATGAGTCATCGTAGCTTCTAAAACTGGTTTGGAAGCAACTAAATTTAAAGGAAAAGGCCAAGTTCGTGTTGGAAACTGTGCAGCAGCAATGTCAAGACTATGTTCTTTATGATTTCTTAAAAATTTATCCAGTTTTTTCCTATTTTTGAAATGATAAATAGCATTCTTAAAAACTAACAATGGATTTTGGTGTGGTAACTCAGCATCCCATAACAAAAGTAATTGGTCATCTTCTGAATTCCTCTCTCCTAATTCTCCAAGAACTCTATCTAATCCTCTTGGACTAGCAAGTGTAGACAACCAGTATCCTTCTTCCCTAGACAAAGTTGGCCAATAACCCACTCTTTGAACAGAATCATGATCTATTTGAGCTCTCCATCCATCAAACTCCTCCATACTCTTCCCAGCTACAACTAAATCTACTGGAAAATCGACATGGTGTAATTTATCTAAACCTTCTTCTGGATATTCCACACAAAGACTAATTTCCATATTATTATCTAAGTAAAACAAACTTATAAGTCTTCCTATTTGTAATTACTATAGAATAGTTACTTAAATAATTCACTCAAATACCTATCTCCAGAATCAGGGAAAAGAGTTACAACATTCTTATGCATTCTTTTAACTCTTAAAGCACCAAGAAAATTAGCTCCAGAACTTATCCCAACAAAGAATCCCTTCTTAGCCAACTTTTTACTCATTTTAACTGCATCTTTTGTCTTAACAGTAAGAACTCCATCAATTATTTTATCATTATCCTGAATTATTTTTGGAATAAAACCATCACCAATACCTTCAATCCCATGTTTACCACAACTACTTCCAGTCATAGGTGAACATTCTTCAGGTTCTAAAGCATAAACCTTACATTTAGGATACTTTTTCTTCAAAACCTTGCCAATTCCAATCAAAGAACCGCCAGTTCCAACACCAGCAACAAAAGCATCTACTCTTCCTTTCTCTAATATCTCTTTTCCAGTTTTATAATGGGCTTCAATATTCCACCTGTTCTCAAACTGTTTAACACAATAACATTTTTTATTATACTTTTCCTCTCTTGCCACAGCACCCTTCACACCCTTCCATCTTGGAACTTCAATAATCTTAGCCCCAAAGTATCTCATAATCTTCTTTCGCTCCCTACTCAAACCTTTGGGCATAATAACAACCATCTCATAACCCTTTACTGCACAGACCATAGAAAAAGCAATTCCAGAATTACCACTAGTTGCCTCAACCACCCTATAACCTCGCTTCAACAACTTACTCTTCTCAGCTCTCTCAATAATATGCTTAGCAATTCTATCTTTAATAGAACCAGAAGGATTCATATACTCTAATTTTACCTTAACTCCTTGAATACTCAACATAGGAGTGTTTCCAATAGCATCAAGTATCGTATGCATATTCAACCCCATACTTTATAAGTATTTAAAACTGACGAAACTTTTAAATAGAAAAAACAAATCTTCACACTTACGGCCCTGTGGCTTAGTCTGGTTAAAGCACTGGTCTTATATGACAGCTTTAACAACAAAGCACTCTAAGACAGCCAGAGATCCCGGGTTCAAATCCCGGCAGGGCCATTATTGCCTTCTGCCTTGTAGAACTTCATTATAATCTTTCTTAGGCTTCTCTTTCATCTTAATAAACAGAATTAACAAAATAACTAACAAAACTGCAATCATAACAACACCAATCCAAACAACTGGATCCGTACCTTCTTCTTGATCTCCAACATCAACAATATATTGTTCTAAATCCTCCACTTCAATATCTTCTTCAGTTTCAGGTTCCAGAACATTAACAACAAAGCTCATTTTAGCCTCAAACTCATCAGAAATAACTCTTAAATCTCCTTTGTACTCTCCTGGCAAAGCCCCCATATTCTTATTGAATACCAACCTCAAATCTGTTTGAGAATTAGCACCTAGTTTTTCTGGTTCATTATCAATACTTAAAACACTAGCCAGATCCCCAGACATAACAATAAGAACATCTAAATCTTCATCCATATTATTAATTAATGAGATAGTAGCTTCATACATAACAGTCCGATTAATATCAACTCTCTTCTCACTCTCATTAGATATAAACTCAATTGCATCACCAACAATTACTATATCCTCAGTTTCATTTACCTCTTCTGTAACATTTACAGTTTCATTAATTTCAACTGTCTCATTAACAACTTCAACTATATCTGGATGGATAATTGGAATAGTATAAGTTTTAGAATTATACTTTACACTAACTTCACTATCACCTTCTAAAGCACTATACTCAAAATCATAAAATATATTTTTACTTTCACCCACACCAATATCTAAAATAGTCTTCCTAGGAACAATTAATGGATTACTAGTACCGATCTCAAGAGTTAACTCCTCTTCACCAACATTCTCAACTTCTAACTGTACACTACTATCTCTATTCTCTAAAACAAATACTCCTGGTTTAATTGTTAATACATTACTACTATTTTCAATTGTAAAGTTTACCCTATCACTAAGAACAACTAAATCATATACATTGCTCTCTAAACCTAGAGGTAAATTAAAATAAGCAAGAAATTGATCCTCTCTAAATTCAATAACAGAAGGTTGAACAGAAACTTGATTACTTTGATTATCTAAAACATAAATATTAGCCAAAGGATTAGATGTATAATTATACAAATAAGCTTGAACAGTTTCACCAGAATAATAATTCTCCTGTAGAATAACAATATCTCCAGCAGATACAATATTGATTAACAATATAAAGAAAATAAATAATAAAATCTTTTTCATCTTCTAAAAGGTGGTTGTCTTGCCTGTTGCACTGACCTTTGTAAAGGTGGTTGTCGTGCTGGAGGTCTCATCCCTGGAGCGCCTGGTGGCATTCCTGGTCTTGGTCCTGGTGGTGGTGAAAAACTTGGACCACCTGGAGGCTTCTTTCCCAACTTAGACTTAACCTTATCAATTATTGGACCGAGGTAACCTTTCTTCCATAAGAAGAATCCTCCTCCACCTAAAGCTCCTAAAATCAAAATTATAATCAAGAAAACCCAAATTCCTCCTCCGCCACTTGTATCTTCAACTACACATTCACCAAAGATACATTCATAACCATTTGCACAGTCACTATTACTATAACACTCATCTTCAGGTACTTCTTCCTCTGGTTCATCTAAACTACAACCATAAACTTGTTCATAGTCATCATAAACATTATCGCCACAGTAACAATCACTAGGACAATGTTGTGAATTCTCATTAGTCACACCAAAATCACAAATACCATCACTATTACAATCTGTTTCCATACAGTATCCTTCTATACAAGCTTCACCAGTATCACACTCTGTATCATCTACACAACCACTTGTTCCATAGTAAATACATTGGCCACTAGTACATTGGTAACCAGAACCCCAGATCTCACAATCCACATCACTTGCACACTCTTCAGCACCTCCACTACAAGAAGTACAAGGTCCACCACAATCTACTCCTTCCTCTCCTTGATTCTGAACACCATCAGAACAACTAGCAGCTGATACACCTTCATCACTAAATGCACCATAAAGTGTCATTGCAGTATCTTCTACATTTGCATTCCAATCACCATCTGAAGCTTGTTGTTCTCTTAACCATGCTTTTGCATTATCAATAACATCAGAATATTCAGACTCATAATCTTTTAATGCTAGTACAGCTATAGAAGTTCTATAAACATTCCTATCAAAACTACCATCTGTTTTCTGTTGATCTGCAAGAGTAGATAGGAAAGTTGAATCTCCAGTAATCTTATACATAATTGCTACATCTAATGCATTAGAGTCATCATAATTCTCTTTCAAGTAAATTATACTATTTGTATCAGAGCCCATTAATTTCAAAGCCCAATTAGCATATAATGAAGATTCCTTATCACAAGAACCAGTTCCACCAGAACCAAAACAACCATTAGTTACTGTAAACTCAGCAACATCTGTATTTTGATTATCTAACAAGTAATAAGTTGTAGCTGATTTATACAAAAGAGTCATAATAACATCTCCTTCTAAAGCACTACAATCAACCTCAAAAGTTAAACCTGGATTATTCTTAATCAAGTTACTTTGCAAACAAGTATCTAAATCTAAGAAATTTGAATCACTACACGCAGGGAAAGTACCTGCATCAACTTCAATATCTAAAGATTGAGTTATATTAAGGAGATCATAAGTAAAAGTACAAGTGCCTGTTGCAGAAGTAGAAATCTCTAAAGCCCAATCCCCTGAAAAAGTAGCCCCTTGAACATTACCAGCAAACCAACTCTCGATTTCATCAAAATAAGTATCATCTTGAACTTCAGCTAAAGCCAAAACAGCAGCTGAAGTATCAGTTGTAGTACAAGTTGTACCACCAAAACAATAATCAGAATTCATTTGAGTATATAACCAATCTTCATAACCTGTTGTATCATACCCACCTTCATCCAAAGCCATAACTGCTAGAGAAGTAGCAAATATGTCTCCACCAAAACCGGTACTTCCACCTTGAAGTGTTAACCAATCATATCCAGCTTGTGCTGAAAATTCTGCTGCGACCATTCCAAAAGAAATAATTAAGATAAATATTGTAGATAGTATTATTTTTTTCATGGATATCCCTCTTTATATTTATCAGTATAATATATTTTATAAAGGTTTCTGTATACATCCCTCTCATGGAACTATTTGCAAAGGGAAAAAGAAGCTTTATCTATCTATTTACAATAGATGGAAAAAAGATTGCAATGAAAGTAGATAATGGTAGAGTAAAAAATACAAAAAAAGAAGTAAACTGGTTACAAAAATTAAATAAGAAAAAAATAGGTCCTAAATTATTGTTCTATGGTAAAGATTTCTTCTGTTATGACTTTGTTGAAGGAAAGCCAATAAAAGAATTAAAGAGAAAAAATAAGAAAGTATTTGTCCAAGTTCTAAAACAATGTAGAGTAATGGATAAAATGAAAGTAAACAAGTTAGAGATGCACAAACCACTAAAACATGTTATCATAAACAAAGGCAAAGTAACAATGATCGATTTTGAAAGATGTTATGAAACAGATAAGCCCAAGAATGTTTCACAATTCTGTTCATTCCTAGTAAAATACTTCAAATATGATAAAGAGCTACTAAAACTAGCAAAGAAATACAAAGATTCTTACAAAGAGGCAGATTTCAAGAAAATTATTAATTTTTTATAACAGAAAAGAATTTATACTCTTATTATTTATTTTACTTCATGATTCTAGAAGCACAAAGAGGAAGGTTCAATGATTGGGTAGGTGATAAATGTAACAAAGTCTCACTTAGAGCATTTAATGGTAACACTGGTTATGATTTAGGAGATCTTCTAACAGAAAAAATAACTCTCAGTGGTGCAGGTGCTGCTCTTGGGGCTTTATTCCCTGTAGCTCTTATCGGAATAATTCCTGCTGCAGAACTAGGGGTAACTCCTAACCTAATCTGGCAAGTTCCTATGTTCTACGGAGCTAGTTTCTTAGGACCAGTACTATCTTTAGGTTGTAGTGCAATGGGATATGAGGCAGGAGAATATGTAAATGAACTCTTGGAAGAAAGAATTAGAACACCTTGTCCCTATGAAAATACTACTTAAAAACCCAAAAGATTAAAAACAATTCTAAATAAAATAATCCTAATGGTAGAAGACCAACATTTTATGGTGGATGAATCCTTGTTACAAGAGATAGCTAGCTATGCAAGTAAATGGGATACTGTCCTAGAAATAGGTGCTGGAAAAGGGGCACTGACTGAACAGCTTGTAAAAAGGGCAAAAAGAGTCTATGCAATAGAGATAGATCAAGAGTTCATTCCAGACTTAGAAGAAAAGTTTGCAGATCAAAAAAATGTAGTCTTCATGTTTGATGATGCTCTTAGAGTTGAATTCCCAAAATTTGACAAATGTATTTCAAACCTACCCTACTCAATCTGTGAACCATTACTTTGGAGATTTTTCAGATTAGAATTTAACCAAGCTATTTTAGTTGTACCTGAAACCTTCGCAGACATACTAATAGGAAAGTCTTGGAGCAAATTAAATTACATTCTACCTATGTTCTTTGGTGTAAAAAAACTAAGAGTAATAACAAAAGAAGCATTTGATCCACAACCAAGTGTAAAATCAGCACTAGTTGTATTAACTTCAAGACAGAGTGATAATCCACTAAAAGAACTTTACATACAATATGATAAAAAATTAAGAAATGCATTAAGAGAGTTATTTATGGGACAAGGTTTGAAAAAAAGAGAAGCATCATTAAAGGCTTCAGCACTCTTCCCCAAAGCAATGTTAGATAAAAAAGTGCAAAATCTTTCAGCAGTAGAAATACAAAGGTTAATGCAATCTATTAATTAATATATTATATAATGGCCTCCAAAGGGTCTTCATAATCCTTATAAAGCCTCCCGACATAAGTATTACTAGATGGCTAAGTATTACAAGGAAAAAGCAGTTAAAGCAGATGATGTCGCTGAAAAGACTGAAACAAAAGATAAGTTTTTTATACCCAGACACAACATTAAACTTCTATGAAAAGACCTAACAAACAAGAGCAACAGAAGATTGCTCGAGAAAGGATCAAAATTTTATTCAAAAATGCAGAGACTGTTTTTCCAAAAAACCCTGTACGTGCAAATAGATACATAGAGTTAGCTAGAAAGGTAGCTATGAAAGCAAATTTAAGATTAACAAAAACTCAAAGAAGGAAGTTCTGTACTCATTGTTACACTTATTTACAAACAGGGGTTAATGCAAGAATAAGAACAAGAGATAAGAAACTAATAATCTACTGTCTATCATGTAAAAAGTATACTAGAATTCCCTTATCTTCTCCAAAAACTAAATAATGCAACCTTTTTCTTCTTAGTTGGATTTAATTGTTCATATAATTTAAACCAATCCTTTTCAACAAACTCTTTTTCTAAAGTTAACATATGCCCAAATCCTCTTTTCCTCAACTCTCTTGTTACAATCCCTCCAGCATGTGGATGTTTGTATTTCTTTTTATGTGGAGAATTAAAACCATGCATGTAGTGGGTTAACTCATGAGCTAAAGTTATATCAACCACATACTCTGGAACCTCTTCATGTTGGAATAACCCATTAACAACAATCTCAGAATCCTTGCCAATACTTTTTATGTGGCCGAACTTGTTCTTCCACTTTCCTTTGAAATTAACTGTTACAGTATTAAGCCTTTCAACCTCAGGAAATAGAAGCTCCCAAATATGATCTAGTCTCTTTGTTAACCAATCATTATCCCTCATTTAAAAGTTAGAAATAAAAGTTGTATTTAAGCTTTCTTAAATTTAGCAACTTCATCAATCAAATCAATATGTCCCATGAACTGAGCTCTGCAACAATATCTCTCTAAACCAAGATCATCCATAATGTCCTTAGCCTTTTCACCTTTCTGAGAACGCTCTTTAAATTCTTCCCATAATTGGGCAATTGGTTTTCCACAGCTCATACATCTAATAGGAATTATCATGTAGATTCAAAAAATTTCCACCCTTTTTAAATCTTTCGGACACCCTTACTAACATACCTTTTCTTATAATCTAGTCTACCCTCGATAAACTCAGAACTAGCCTTAATTTCCATTCCAGTCATCCCTAACACTTTGAACATAGAATAGACATCCTTGATCTCTCGAACATCTGATTTATTCTTTGCAAAGTTACCAACAACTATCTTAACTTTATACTTTCTACACAATTTTATGCTCTGTATAATCCTACCTAAGTCTCTATAATTCTTAGAATGTAGAATAGATGAAAAACTAAATCCAATAGCAACATTATTCTCTTTAGCTAACTTACAAAGCACTTGATTCAAGCCAGAATCCCTCTGGTGCATCTTATCCTTTCTATATCCTAAATGAGAATCCAATAGAATATCAACCTTCTTAGAACTAACTGCCAGCCTATTAACCTTATCACTTCCACCTTTGATAATAACAAATCTATCTTTAGCTGATTTAACCACTAATTCTATATTCTTATCAAATAAGTTAATATCCATAAAATAAAAGAAATAATGGAAATTTAAAAAACTAACTAATAATACTGGTCATCATCAAGGAGCTCTTCAGTCCCCTTATCCAACATCTGTTCAGCACTATTTCCTATGTTTAACGGGGCGTCTGGTTTGTACACTTGTTTTTCTTCCTCTTTTAACTCGTTTTGGTCCTTTTTTAATTTTTTTTTAACTTCTTTCTTCTTTACGACCTTTTTTTCAAGTTTTTTCTCTACTTTCTTCTCAACCTTCTTCACTACTGGTTTCTTCTCAACCTTTTTCTCCACTTTCAAACCAAGAACCTCTTTAATCATATCCTCACTAATTTTAGTCTCACCAAAATTAACAGCATGTTTACATAAAGACTCACAGTTCTTCAACATCTTCCTAACATTTTTGTCAGAATGATTATAGACTGTCTTTATTACATCATCAGTTAGTAAAGGCAAAGAACCTACTCTTCTTCTAACCAAAGTAACAATCTCTGCATCAGTTAATTTTCTCAACTTTACCTCTTTAGACACTTTCTTAAGATTATCATCAATCTCTTCTTTCTTGAATTCTTTTCCAACAAAGACAATAGATTTCAAGTAACCCTCTTGGTAGTAGGAATACAGCTTACTGTAATCTTTAGCACCTAGCTCTTGAGCTTCGTCTAACAATAAGATCATATCTTTAGGTTTCATATCAAACAGTTTTCCCCAGAACCCATATCTTCCATTAAGCAATTTCTTAACATTTAATCTTGCTTCCATTCTATTACAACTATAATAGATAACTTGCTTCTGACCACCAAAATCATTGATCAATCTTTTCAATATTGTACTTTTACCCTCTCCATACTCACCTTCTAAAAATAACATCTTTTTGTTTAGCACACTAAAGGCAATCTCATCAACAACTTCTTCATAACCAACAATTCTATCAGAATAGATAGCAGGTTTTATGCTAAATGGATTATTGAAAAATCCTAGTTCTCGAAACCATACTGAATTCATTTTTTACCCCTCTCTAAGATGTTTTTAACTTCATCTTCTTTTATATCTTTATTATCAATGTAAGCTTTACATATTATCTCACAGTTTTCCATAAACTTTTTCATGTTCTTGTCAGATTCTTTGTACACAGCTTTTATAACTCTATCTGTCAGCATTTCATTCCCCAGCCTCTCCCTCACAACTTGAACAGCTTCATAGTCACTAAGCTTACCCACTTCTAATTTTTTCCAAACCCTTTGCTTTAAACTTGGGCTTAATTTTAATTCTTCAGGTTTACTTGTACCTAACATTACAGTTCTAACATAGTTCTGATCAAAGTAGTACTTGATTCTCTCCATATTTTTTTCTGAAATGTGTTCAACATCATCTAATAATAGGATTATGTTCTTTGGATTTTTTCTAAACCATCCTTTTTTCTTGTTTATCAAAGTTTCAACATTCAATTCTTTGTCAAGATTCTTTCCATTAACATAGGCAATCTTTCCTTTGCCTCCAAACTTCCTAACAATCTCTTTCATAACTCTAGTTTTACCACTACCTTCTTCACCTTGAATTACAATAATATTGCCGGACATAATAGAATAAAAAACTTCATCTAGTAAATCCTCATTTCCAACATATTTGGAGTCTATACCAAATGGATTTTCATCAAAATCTAATTCTTCATACCATTCCATTTTATTCCAACTCCCGAGCTCTCTTCCTGAACTCTTCTGCTCTTTCATACAGTTCGTCAGCTAAATCATAAAATCCATCTTTGTATGCTTTTTGGCCTCTCTTGTGTGCCTTTCTAGCTTTTCTATAGAACTTGTTAGCACTGTCTTTAACAATGTAGTACCCTATCATATATAGGACAATAACTCCGATTATTATTAATATTATTTTCCAGATAATTTTATCCCCCTCCCTTATTAATTGACTGAAAAAAGTAGAATTATGTGAATTTATAAGCTTTTTTATGATTCACTACTCATATCTCGTATAGGAGTGTTTCTCTTCGGTAGTTAAATATTAGAATAAATTTTCAAAGAAATATACTATTTTTAGATAAAAAGGAACACCACTAACTTCTACTTCTTGAACAAAACTCTCTGAATACTCCACTCCTAATGCATCCTCATAGGTTAAATCCATTTGAATAGATCCTTTTGCAAACCTCTTCCCATCAATGGGTAAGGTAAAAGAGTACTCATCATTGATCTCATTAACACTAATATCTCCATACTCTGCAATATCAATATCAATATTTTTTGCTTTGCCTGTACTATCTAAATTAAAATCAAAACTAATAGTATCACCATAATCAAATTCCAAAGGATCAATAGTTATTACAAACTCAGGTTTATCGACGATAGTTAAATCAAAATATTCATATTTAACCTTTTCATTTTTTTCAGCAATAACAACATATCTCTGAGAATTGTAATCATCCATGTCTAAATCCCAAGTAAAAGAATCACTTTGACAATCATCACCAAAACAAATCTGATCAACACTTCCATCAACTTCACAAGTTAGTATTCCTTCTTCTTCAGAGTAGTAAGCTTCTTTATCCATTGAACAATCTAATTCCACACCAGTTAATACCTCCCCATTTTCTTCTCCAGATAAAAGTGCAATCATCTCTTCAGCATCACTCTCAGTAATAACCTCTTTATTAGCACCAAAATTAAAACTATCTTCAGCAATTCCACCATACATGGTCTCTGCTTCTAAATGTGTTGTATAGATTACATTTTCTTCTAAAATATTATTAACTTTTACAATGAAAAAAATATTCTTTTCTTCATTAGGTCCTAAAAGAATAGATTGAACATTATCTCCTATAACCTCTGGTGCTTTTGTGATAGCAACCCTTACTGGTACATAGAAGTTATTATCATTCTCTACAGTTACTTGCACAGGAACATAACTATCCTCTCCAACATCAGCATAAAGAGCTTCCATTGAAATATCTACATATTCTGAAACTGTTCCTTCAGCAGAAACAATATCTGTATCTATTTCTAATTCACCAATATCAAAATCTAAATTACTTCCTTTCCATTGGAAAGAAGCTGAACTCCCACTAGAATCAACTCCATCTTCAAATTTAATATGTGAAGGATCAATCCAACCCTGCATTCCATAAGTAACATCAAAAGGAACCCACTCTCCATCAATGTAAACCTCCGCCCAACCATGAGCACCAAAGTCATCTAATAAATTAGTATAAGCCATACCAGAAACAAACCTTGCAGGAATGCCCATACTTCTACAAAATGAAATAAACAGATTACTTAACTCATCACAAACTCCTTCCTTATTTTCTAAAACCCAAGAACTAGACTGTACAGCATCACTAGTCATAGTGTTTAAATCATATTCAATATTATTTTCAGTCCAATCAGCTAACTTGAAAACAGCCATGTACAAATCATCCTCTCCTTGTACAATCTCTAAAGCTTTATCCTCAATATCCTCATTAATATCAATAAACTCTGTTTCCTCTAAATACATTAGAACTTCTTCATCAACTTCTAACAAAGGAAAGTCAATCTTATTTCTTATTTCCACAAAATCAGTTCTCCTTTCTACTTCGCTCTTTACTTCAAAAGTATAGCTTTGTGAGTTTTCATCCCAAGTAATAGTTATTGTTTCATCTTCTTCTACCTCTGCTTGGGGCTGAGTGGTTATTTCATTAGAAACACTCTGGTAAGGGTAGTCCTTTGGAAAAAAACTAAGCTCTGTAATAAAATAACTAACATCATAACCACTAGAGGTAACTTCCACTGTGTTTTCTACATTTACCTCTACATTAAGGGTTTCATAAGAATTATAATCTTGGGCACAAACTAAAGGTAATAATAGAATAAAGATTATTAATAACTTTTTCATACAGTGGTTAAGAGTTATTATATTTATAAAAGTTTAGAAAAAAAGAAAAATTTATTTTCGATTAAGAGGCTGATACCTCTCAAACAAATCTCCAAATAATTCTAATAAATCAGCTTCTTGCTCTGGTGTAATGGGTTGAATTTCATAACCTAAATCTGCTTCATCCTGACTTTCTCCAAAAATAAGACCTGCTGCAATCCATCCTCCTTCAACTCCAGGACCCATATTTCTAAATCCACTATATCCCAGATTGCCAGGTGTTATTCCCAAAGTAGGACCTGTTGCAGTAGAGTTATCAAAAAGAGTATCTCTATCTACCCATTCTCCTTCTCCAAAATCACCCATTGTTCTCTGTCTAGCTTGATAAGGTATATCTTGATTATCTAAAACATTAGATAATTCATCATCTCTAAACATTCTATTTATTTCCTGTTCACTAGGATCATACATTAAATCAGGTTCACTAGCAGCATATGTTAAAAGATCTTTAATTGTATAAACTGATTCTCCATCAAGTGCTAATTGACCTGCTAAGTAGTCTCTTTCTAAAGAATTCCTAATAACCTCTTCAGGTACTCCTTCAAATGCAGCTATAGCTTGAGGAACATACATATTTGTATCACTTGAACCATTTTCAAACATCTGGCTCAATAATATGAAGTATGCTGGATCTTCAGGTATGAATCCACTAGTTAACTCTTCAAGTACATCTAATCTCTCAAGTCTTGAATCCAAAGGAACCATATATATTTCTAAGTTTGATTCCTTGATCGGTCCTTCACCCGGTCCTAATGTATTAGTAATTGGTTGTACGTCTGGTAATTCTTCATAAGCATCTCTTGGTGGTACCATTAGGCCCATCAAAGCTAAATGCATTAAATTAGTAAATCTATTCATCTTTGTTCTCCCATTACTTCTGAAAATGATTTTCTAGCGACCTTAATTTCTGAATACAAAAAAGGTTCAAATCTATTTATTTCTTCATCACTAACATCAAATTCTGTTCTAACTAGGGAGTATTGTTTTCTTTTTATTGGCCAAAATTCATCTTGAACAACAACTCCTTCAACCCTTTCTCCTCCAAGAATTTTTTCCTGAACTGGAACCTCTCCTGGATACATCAAAGGATGTTCTCTACCATCCACAGGGCTAACTGCATAAATTGCTTCAGCATCACATACAAGTCTTTCTTCTAAGTGCTCTGCTACTTTTGCATCTAGTTCAACATTTCTTCCATTAACATCTAATTTATAATATCCTGAGGAAGTCCTTTCCCTTAAACTTTCTAAAAATTCTACCTGCTCTCTAGTAAGGCTATCACTAAAGTGTTGGTAAGTTCTACTATCTCCCCTAGGAACTTGGATGCTTAAATATGCAAGAAGAGTTCTATGATCCTGACCAAGTATTAACTCTCTGTCTGCTTCTGGAATTTCAAAAGTAGAATTTTGTTCTGCTTCAGTTAGAATTTCTGGTAACATTGTTATTGTAAATATAAGTCTTCTATCATTCATTTTTTATTATACCTCATAATTTTCAATACTTTGACAGAGTTTTATTAACTTATAAATCTTTCTATTTTGTAACCACTATCAAGTACTCATCTTATCCAAATATAAAAACAATTTCTTCTTCACTTCTTCTTTGTTTTCAATATCTAATTTATCCACTTCTTTTGCCCAGTCAATATCTGGCAATTTAGTCAAAGTACTGACAAATTCCCTTCCAGCCTTTGCAACCTCTGCTTCTAAAACTCTTGCTTCCTCAGAATTAAACTTTTTAGTGGCTGGAAACTTAGTAATAGCATTAGCACCTGCTTCTAACACTTTTGAAACCTCTCCAACCCTTCTAGCAGTAGTCCCTGCAATAATTTCTAACTCGGGAAAGGCCTTTCTAGTCTCACTAATCCAATAACAATAATCCTCAGTACTTGGACCTTCTTCATAAGGAGTTCCAGGAACTGGTTTTAATGCATAGAAAGTAATTCGATCTAATTTATACTTTTGAATAAATTCTTTTAACAAAGGAAAATCTTCCCTTTTCTCCCCCAATCCCACAACAATAGTCATACTCTTCATAAATCCCTCAATTTTTAACATCTCTTCATAATCTTCAATATTTTTATCAGGACAAATAGTTTTATGCAACTCAGGATTAACTGTTTCAATAGAAGCAACAACCCCTTTGACATAAGGTTTAAACAATTCCAGCTCTTCTTTTTTCAAAGCTCCAAGATTAAGCCAAATCTTCTCCCCATACACTTTAGATATTATCTTAGCAATATCAACCAATTCCTCAATAGGGTAGATCTTATACCCTCCAGTTAAGAACTCAATCCTCCATCCAAGATTCTTAGCTAAGATGGCTTCAACAATCATACTTTCTTTAGTTCTTCTAGCATGTTTAGCATGTTTAATTCTACTTTTCTGAGTACTTCTATAACAAAACTTACAAGTACCTACATCACAATACCATGAAATAAATATACATCTACCGAACCAGCACTTTTCCATGGAATCCAGAAACAGTCATTTGTTTATAAGTTTCACCCCTTAGCATTTCCAACAATCCTCTCCAATTTCTAGGGATGAATATAGTTGCCCTATCATCAAATCTCTTATAATCAAATTGTTTATTCACAAGAACCATATCATAATCAATTCCCCTATCTTTAAGCAATCCTGCAATTTGCAAATCAATTTCTAAATCACCAAAAAGTAGAACCCTATTAACCCCTCTTTCCTGAACTAAACCTAAAACTGTTTCAGCTTTCTCCTCAACCCTATGTAACCCTTCCTCCATTCCTAACTGTTCTCTTGTTTGCTCCACTAATTCTTCAAAAGTTCTTGATACCAATATCCTTTGAGCTTCAGAATATAGATCAACAACCTCTCTTGCACCAGGATAAAACGGAGTAGAACTATTTTCCATTACTTGTTTTCTTTCATCATCATCAAATTTATCTAAAACAAATGATTCAGCATAATTTAAGCAAAACTCTTCAATAATATTCCAATCCCAATTCATACCGAATGCAACCATAGAAACCCAAGCCATATCAAAAGGCCAAGTCATTCTCTCAAGCAAACCTTCACTTTTAACCCAATTCTTCCATCTTGCAGGATTAGTCAAATTAGAAAGAACAAGATACTTTGCAGTCGAAGGTCTTAATGTCCCATCAATATCATAAACTATCAAGGAATCAGGAGAAGCATAATCATGCAACCGCCCTACAAGAGTATCTGTATCATAAACAGACACAACCTCTTGCCTAGATCTATTATTATTAAATATCTGTCTCTCTTCAGGTAAATAACTCATAACCCAACACAAAAATAAATTATTTAAAAGGTTTACCCATCTTTTCTACATTATGATTACTCAAAAAGTTCTCCCTTTTTAACTCATCAACAATGTAAAACACCTTATTATCCTTAATATTAAATCTCTTCTCCAAAATCTCTAAATAATTCTCCAAACCTCTCATCTGCTCAAACACAAATTCAACCAAAAAATCATACCCATTATTCACCCTAATTAACTCATTAATAAACTGACACTTACAAAGAAATTCTCTCAAAGCCTCCCGATCTTTCCTATCCACTTTAAACAATACCTTAGCCCTTGCCCCATATCCAAGTCTCTCAAAATCCAGTAATGAAGTATGTTTTTTAATATACTTACTCTTCCTTATCCTCTCATAAAGTGTAGAAACTGGAATCTTAGTTTTTCTACTCATCTTAGTCAAACTGATCCTTGCGTCCTCTCTTAATAGAGATAGTATTATTCTGTCTTTTTCCATAATACTCCAAAAGAACCCAATTATAAGGACTAAACCCTAATAAAATATATAAAATATGTAATTTTAACCCTAAAATATGGCCATTTCAGGCCTTATACACCATATATAAGCCAAAACGAAACATTTATATACCTGAAGATACTACTAAATAGTAGTTACTTGGAGGAAAAAATGGCAGAACCAGAAAAATACGAATATAAAAATGACCTAGAAAGAGAGCTAGGTGCAGATATCAGATTACTATTCACAAGAAGAGCATCATTGCTTTCTAAATTAGATGCAGCTAGAGGCGGCTTTCATGAAGCAGCAAATGATTTTGGAGTAATTGAAGGTGCAGATAAAGCAACAGCTTACTTAGACACCTTGACTACACAATCAATGGCTTATTTAGGAGATGTGTTTAAAGAGACACCTTTCGCAAGTGTTTTTAATACTGAATTAACAGAATTAATTACTCAATATTTAAAAGACCCTTCAAAGGTTGATAAAACAAAACTTACAGCTGTGACAGAAACAGTAGAGTGGATGAAAAATATTGCAGGTATTGATTTTGAAAGGTTATATGCAGATGCACAAAAAAATGGAGAATTAAATGTCCTTGAACTACAACAAACAATAGGTCAAGCACAAGAAGCTTCAGAAGGATACAATATGAGAAGTGGTGCAATTGCTTTACAAAAGAGAGCAACCACACCAGAGACTCTTAAAACTTTAGAAGATCAACTTAGAGAATTCCATCCTGGAATGAAACCAGTTGTTGGTCCACAAGATTTAGGATCAGAATACTTCGGAAGAGTATCTAAGTATAGAAGTGACTTTGATGGTGCAAAACAGTACCTTCAAGGTTAAATCTTTTTTTTAATTTTTTCTTATAAATTTTTCCATTTCTTTGACAAATTCTTCAGCTTTCTTCTTATACATATCATACTCTTTTCCAGTTATCTCTTTTATCTTCCTATTATTAATCCCTTTAAACAAAGCATACATCTCTCGCATAGTATTAGCTGATTTCTTACTAACCTTTCTCTCTTTTATCAAAGTTTTTTCCATAATATCTGCAACATGATCTGGACTTGGTGGAATCTCACCATGCTTCATTAGAGCAGCATGTGCAGCATCAATCACAGCCCAATACATGTCAACACCTGCAGTCAACATATGTTGCTTAGCCTTATGTATTGAAGAGGGAGCCATATAGAAATAAGTGGAAATAGCTTCCTTACTTGGCCTAATCCTTCCCTCATCCAAAAGAGCTTGCAAAGGATCAAAGAACCCAGTATCAATTAAAGCAACACCATATCTTAAAATATTTATAGCAACTGGATCACCCACCCTAACATACTCCCAGAAACTTGTAAACTTCATGGTTTGAATATGTAATCTTTCAGGTTCTGTATCAGCAACTATTTTTTGAAGAATAATCCTATAAGTTTGTACAATATCTTCTGTAAACTCAACCTTAATATCATCAAGAACAACCAATACATCAATATCATGAGCCTTTCCTTTCTTAACAGTTGAACCAAATAGAACAATAGCTTTTACAAATTCCCCAAACTCATTGTAAACTCTCTTTGCAAATATTTTAGCAATATCAAACTCTTGTTTTGGATAAGCTTTTTTGAATCCTCTTTTTTCTTTTCTTTTAATTTGAAACTTCATTTTAACACCTCTTTTTTTATTCAATAGGGGCCTCAGACCATCCCCATGCATTCCAGTCCTTACTCGGACCATAACTTCCAATTATGAAATTTGGTGAACTTGATCTTCCAAAATAACCACTATGTTCAATATCAGTCCACGTCTGTTGTAATCCATCAACTCTATAAATTGGTGAAGTTGCTAATTTAGCCCAAGCACCAAGCATAGCTCCTTGTGGTTCTGCTTCAGTTTGAGCACCAGCTTCAACAATCATTGGCTCTTTCAAACCAGCCTTTTTCATCTTGTCTACAAATTCTTTAATTGGAGCACTACCTCTTCCTGGAGTTAAGTGCTCATCATGATAACCAAAATTATCTGAAATGTGGACATGACCAATTATATTATCTTTATTCAATTCATCAACCTTTTTTAACAACCAATTATCAAACGCTTTATCTCTCTGTTCAATACTTTCTCCTTCTTTCTCTCTAAAGAATCTCTTCCAAATAAATGCATGACCAATATCAAAAGTAGCTTTAATATGATCATCAGCCATATTTTTTGCTTCAACCTTACTCAAACCTTGTTTCACTAATTTTCCCTTAAGTCTCTCTCTAGATTTTTGAATAATACTTTTTAATTCATCAGGGTGAGCACCATAACCTCCTTCTGGAAATAAGTTTTCAGGAGCAATATAAATTGGTTGAACATCTTGGCCTTGAGCTTTTAATTGTTGTTCTTTTTTAATTGCATACAATGCAGCTGTAGCAATATTATCAGCACTTCTTTCCTTACCCATAACACTAATTGGTTCTACCCTTTCCTTCATTTTCTCAATCTGTTCTATCTGTTTTGCATAACCTTTGTAACCCTCTAATTGAATCTTTGCATCTAACCAATTATCCTTTACTTCTTTTTTCAAAAACTCCGAAGGTGTACCATCAGTTGCAGCCTTATAACCCATCCTCTCCCCCATAGGACTCATCTGAAAATGTTTTTTCAATTGAATAGAATCTAATTTATCCTCTGCATTTTTATAATATTCTCTTAATTTTTCAAGCTCATGATTATGATCTTTTAATTGTTCATATCTTTGATAGTGTGAATGAGCAAAAGGTGCAGCTCTTTCTAATTCAGTTCTTTGAGCTTCTAAGTGCATATCCTTAGCAGCAATTTCTCCAGGTGCTATTCCGTCATAAGTAGAAGGGCTAGATCTTTTTTTCTCTTCAGCTTCCTTCAAATACTCATCCCATTTCTTCTCCCTAAACACAATCCTACCACTTTCCTTTTCAATTTTAGGCATCATCTTACAAACTTCATTAGTAGGCTTACCATCATAACCAACATTCTCTCCTTTATCATTTGTCTCCCACACTGGAACATTAACTATTTCCCCTTTATTTGCAATATGTGCAAATTGCCCTGTCTCTTTATCGACTAGAACAATAATTTCTTCTTTTTCAATTTCTTTTGGAGGTTTAAACTCTTCATATTCACTAACCTCTCTTGGAAATTCTCCAGTATGAACAACAACAGCTCCCCCACCCGCAGCCTCTCCTGCAAAATCAATTGTTCTTTTTATCTCATTTATTGATTCTCTTGCAGCAGTATCACTAAACCTTCTATTTTGAACATCTAAACCAGATAAGCCTTGTAATTTCAAAGAAGCGTGAGTACTAATTGTAACTTCATTAAGTTTAGACAATCTTCTTATCTCTTTTCTCTTATTTCTATCAAACATTTCAGGAGTAGTACTACCCTGACTGAGCATACCTTTCCCAGTACCAGTAAAACCTAATTCAACATGAGAAGCACCAGAATGAATATTAACTTTTAATTCATTAAGAACATCTCCTGGTTTTGCGCTTGTACCTAAATCTTTAGTACTAACTTTAAGATTCTTTGAGATAGTTCTATCCATCGCATTCCAGTAATCAGAGCCAAATTCTACCATGCTTAAATTATAGAATAGAAACTTTATAAAAGTTATTATATATTTAATTAAAGAATTTACGGAGTATAAAGTCCATGAGCCTTCTTGTAAATATCATATAAGCTCCATGCTCTTCCTGAAGCAGTTTTCTTAGCCTTAGCATATTCTTGTTTCTCAGTCAAATTATCCTGGCCTCTTTTCTTACTTGAAGGCTTCTTAAATTCAGGAACAAAAATCTTAAACGAATCCATAAGTGCTGTAAAAGGTTCAAAGAAATCACCATCAGTACTTTTTTTCTTTGATTTAACCAGACTATCATCTTTTTCCCTCTTCCCGGTTTCAGCCTCTCTCAAGTAGCCCTCAACATCCTCTCCTAAAGATTGCATAGCATCTTCAACATCCTTAACCATATCAATCTCTCCACCACTAAACCAACTTAAGGTTTCTTTATCTGTGTGTTCTTTGTAAAATTCAATATCCTCATCAGTTGCAACATAAGGTTCAATCACAAAACTCATATGCCCCACATGGGTGGGTTGCTTCTGACCTTGAGGAGTATAAG
>JABHZQ010000016.1 GCA_018656555.1 archaeon | reverse complement strand
AGTATCCAAAATAGGATTTGCTTCATCAAGAGGCCTACCTGAAAGAAGTCTAAATTTTGTTGCCCAACCATCAAAATCTGCTTTTGAAGGGATAATGTTTGAAACACACTCATCGTGATCTTGATGGAGAATAAAAATAGGGGATTGACCAGGTGGAGAGTTGATTGTGATGTCTTGAACTTTATCATCTTGTATCATTAATTCTAAAACTCCAAATCCTATGGTGTGTCTTACTAATATTTCTGTTAAATAATCTAATTCTTCTGGTGATAAATTTAGACCTTGTTGTTCAGCAAGATCTCTCAATAGATCTTTACCAATATTTGTAAATGTGCTACGCATTTTTTGAGGATCTAGAAATTCTTCTTCTCTTGGTTGGTGTTGAGATAGAACACTTTTTGCAAGATCAATTAATGCGTACTGATCTTCAGTTAGTTTAAATTCTGGAGGATTAATGTGATATATTTTTTTAATCTCTTTTATGGTATCAAATATAGTAACATCTGTTTGAGGATCTATTTTATAGATAGCAAGTTGTTCTCCATCTAATGGTGGAGAAGACATTACCTTACTAAACATAAAATCTGGAGTTATTGATGGCCTAAATATTGTTTTATATGGGGCCCTGTCTCCTAATTTATATCCGGGTAGATATTCTCTTGCAGCATTAATTAATTTAGTAGAATCTAAACTTTCAAATATTTGTTGAAGAATTGTAAGATATATTCTAACTGATTCTTTTTCATTTCTTAATACTGATTTTTTTAGATTTATATTTTCAGATCTTATTAATCTTTTAAGTTCTACATATGCCCCTAGTGGGTCTGTTTTCAAAAGATGGATCAGTATTTGTCTTAATGTTTCAAATCTTTGAGCCAATAATTGGGGATGATCTGTAGGTAGTCCCATAGATTGAGGATTCATTACTCTCTTACTTTTTACATAATAGCTATAGATTTTAGCTATATCCATTAACATAATTGTTTGAGAATAATCATAATTGTAGTTTCTTCTTTGAAAGAATGAAATTTTTGTGACTGAAGGATTTTCAATAAGTTTATCTATAGCATCCAGCATAACTAAAGGATTGTCTTCAATAGAAGGAGAGTAGGGCTTTTCTTCGTAATTCAGCTTTAAAACTTCATCTTGCCCCTCTTTTTCTAGTTTATATTCCTCTTGTTTTTTCGTAAAAGCCATATTTTTCCTCTTTTTGTAACCGTAAACCTTTTAATTTATAATATTATACAAATAATTATAAACTTAAAATAACTTTCGTTTGTATAAAATGGCTGAACAAGTACAACAAACTAATTTTGATCCACAGATTGTTTTTGAATTAGTTAATAGGATTAGGGTTCTTGAAAGTAAACAGAACTTGTTTGGTGAGAAATTATTAGTTATGAATCAGAATATGATTGAAGAATATAACAAAATTATGAAAGAGATAAAAAGAAGTAATACTAATTTTAAGAAAGTTGAAGAAAGTATTGGAAATGTGAAGACTGTTGTTAGACATTTATCTGAAGAAGCAGGTAAATTTGCAATAAAAGAAGATGTTAAAATTTTAGAAAAATATATTAAGCTGTGGGACCCATTAAAGTTCGTAACAGAAAATGATGTAATGGAGATGTTAGATAATGCCAGACATACCAATAGAAAAAGTACAACAAATGCAAAGTCAAGGATTGACAAATGAAGATATTACTCGAAGTCTAGAAGGACAAGGGTATAACTTAGATCAGATTTCTATGGCAATGAATCAAGCAGGAATGGGCGGAACTGGTGCTCCAGTTGGGATGGAACAGTCTGCTATGGAGGAAATACCAATTCCTACACAACAGCAAGCTCCACCACCAGTAGAGCAGCAACCAGCTCCAGAACAATATCCACCTCAACAGCAACAAGATTATGGACAGTACCAATTGCCTCAACAGCAATTTGGTTATGAAGATATTCAGGCTATTGTAGAGGAGATATTAGAAGAGAAATGGAAAGAGTTTACAAGAGATGTTGGAGATATTAATCTTTGGAAAGGGGCGATTTCAGATGATTTGGATGCTACCAAACAAGAAGTAGTTAGAACACAAAAGAGATTAGAGGATTTACAAGTTGCAGTATTAGGCAAGGTTAATGAGTATAATAAAACAATGCAAGATATTGGAACTGATATGAAAGCTTTAGAGTCTGTGTTTGGTAAGATCTTAGCACCACTGACTTCAAATATTAAAGAGTTAGATAGAATTACACATGAATTAAAAAGTAAAACAAAAAAATAATTTTTTTCTTTTTTGTCAACGCGAGGCTGAAACAAATCTAACAATTAAACCTGCAATTACAAGAACTAAACCCATACCCATTATTTTGGGGTGGAATATTATTTGCCCAATTTGAGCATTAAGATTATTCTCATCCTCTGGCGAAGTGATATTATGTATGGCATCTCCATAGACCATCATAAGAGCGTAACCTAAGATCCCTAAGCTAATTAAGACTATAACCCAGATAACAAATTGGTTTCCTCCGAAAACACCAGCTATAGTGTCTCCTTTTACACCCATAAATAAGAAGATTACAACTAGTAATGTTACAAAGATAAAGAAAACAATAAACCAAGGAGTTATTAATTGGATAACATCAGTTAATCCAGGAATTATAACTACCATCACAGCCATACATAGGGCAATTACCCAATGAATTGCTTGGTTGTCTCCAAAAAGTTTTGTTTTCTCTAGAATAGCATAAGTAATAATCCAAACTAATGCAAAAACAAATACTGGAGCAAAGTATGACAAAATACTCATATCAAGTACTGATGCCATT
>JABHZQ010000015.1 GCA_018656555.1 archaeon | reverse complement strand
TATTCAAGCTTGCTTCATATACAAGCATAAATGATTGTAAGAGAGCAGGAGCAGAAGTTGTTAAATTTGGAAAAAATCCTAAACTCTCTGGATTAATCTATCCTCTAATGCAAGCAATAGATGAGGAGTATTTGAAAGTAGACATACAATATGGGGGAGTTGATCAAAGAAAGATTTTGATGTTAGCAAGAGAAAGATTGCCTTCTTTGGGATATAAGCCAAGAGTGGAGTTAATGACTCCAATTATTCCTGGATTACAAGGAGTTAAAATGTCTGCTTCAGATTTTAAATCAAAAATTGACCTATTAGATTCTCCCGAAGATGTAAAAATAAAGCTTAACAAGGCACACTGTCCTGCTGGGGAAGTAAAAGACAATGGAGTTTTGGCTTTTTTACAATATGTTATTTTTGTCATAAAGGAAGATAAAAATGAAACTTTTATTATAGAAAGACCTGAAAAGTTTGGGGGCAATTTAGAATACAAATCCTACAAGGATCTGGAAAAAGACTATATTGCTAAAAAATTACATCCTTTAGATCTAAAAAATGCACTTGCAGGGGAAATTAATCTTCTTTTGGAACCAATTAGGAAAGGATTTAAGGATAAGGATTTAATCAAAAAAGCATATCCAGAAGACTTATAAAACCCTTATTTTTCTTTAATTATATGATATTACTACCTTATTCAGATGGAGAACATTCGGCTTGTGAGAAAGCTCCAAAAGCTATTCTAGATCAATTTAATGGGATCTATAGTAATGAAAGTTTTAAGAAAATAAATCCTCCTACTGCAAAAGAAGCACCATTAGATTCAATACCTTCAGATAAGATCTATATTGGCGGAGACCATACTATATCTTACCATATTTTAAAACAAAATCCAACAGAAGGATTAGTAATCTTTGATGCTCATCCTGATGTTTTTCAACAGTTTGATGATCCAACTCATTTGGATTGGTTAAAATTTTTAGTAGAAGAAAATATAATTTCTCCAAATAATATTTTTGTAATAGGAATAAGAAATCCCCACCCTACAGAAATTACCTACTTTAAAGAAAAAGGAATAACCTATCTTACATGTAAGGGAATAAAACTTCAAGAGTCTTGTGATGCAATTATGGAAAAACTAAGAAAACTAAACTCCTTCCACATTTCAATAGACTTAGATGTTTTAGATCCCGCATTTGCTCCAGGAGTATCCTACCCAGAACCGGCAGGCCTAACAACAAGACAATTACTCTACTATTTACAAAGATTAAGAAATCTAAATAACCTAAAGGCTATAGATCTTGTTGAAGTTAATCCAGAGAAGGATATTAATAATATTACATCTAAGACAGCAGCAAAGATCATAGCCGAATTTATCTAAAATTCAGTTATAGATTGATGATATTTATCTGCCAAAAAACCCTTTACTAATTTTGCAACTGTAGAACTCACTTGAATTGTAACTCCTTCATCTATTGCCTTTTCTAATTCATTAGCAGCCAAAATAATAGCTAAGGTTTTATTTCCGACATTCATTTTAGCTGGAAAATAACCAACAGGTAATGAAAAATCCTTTAATTTATTAGTTTCTATTATTATTGCATTTAATTTAACCATAAATCTACCTTACTTACACTCTTTAAAAATATTTCTATCCAGAATTCTTATAAATATCAATATATTCCTCTAAACCATGAGAACCTTCATAGCAATAGATCTACCTAAGGAAGTGAAAGATTACTTATTCAAACTCCCAAAGAAAATCAAAGGGGCTAAAGTAAAATGGACTTCAAAAAAGAATCTCCATATAACCATGCAATTCTTAGGAGAACTGCCTGAAGAGACAGTAGACAAAATAAAAGAAGTAATAAAGACAATAAAATTCAAACCATTTAAAGTAAAATTATCTCAAATTGGTTTCTTTCCAAATGAAAAAGCTCCAAAAATTATCTGGCTGGGAGTAGAACCAAGGGAAGAAGTATACCAATTAGCACAAACTATAGATGCAGAACTATTGGCTTTCACAAAAGAGCAAAGATTTGAAAC
>JABHZQ010000014.1 GCA_018656555.1 archaeon | reverse complement strand
CCATCTTGACAGCTAACTCTTTCATCATCATCACTAGGCCTATAACATCCCCTATCAATACCATAATCAGTATTACCATCACCATCATTATCACAACCATCATCACATCTATATCCTTCACAAACCAAAGCTGCTGCTGGTTGAGTATCAACACAATCCTCTGCAGTTATATCTGACTCACAAACAGATTTATGATTATCAGTAAATGCTCCACAAGTTGCATCTAAACTCCAATTGTAAACACCATTATCAATACAATCACAACAAGTTGTACCTACATCAGTACAAGTTCCAACATCATCACAATAATAATCTTCAACACAATCATCATTTGTTCCACATTCAGGACTAGTTCCATCTCCACCATCTCCTCCTCCGCCACCGCCACCGCCCCCACCAGAACCACCATCATCCTCTACACAAGTATCATCCTCACATTCATAATCTACAGGACAATCATCATCATTATCACAACCACAATCTTGCCAACAATCCTCTCCGATATCACAACTATCATCACCACACTCAGGTTCAGCCCCACCATTTCCCCCATCATCAACTTCTGTACAAAAACTTTCAACACACTCATAATCAGTAGGACAATCACTATCATAATAACATTCAGTATCATCAGTTACTGGAATATCATCTCCAGCATCAAGACAAACTCCATCCACACACTCCATACCAAAATCACAATCAACATCAGCATAACATTCTAATTCAGATTCACATGAAGGTAAGAATAGTAATAATAATACAACTGCAATAACTCCTAAAACAACTAAACTCCAAAACCAAGCACTTTTATGTAATGGTTTTTTTGACTTTGTTTTAGACAAACTCATCATCTTAGTAATAGTCATAGGTTTAACACCACTTTTCAACAAAGCATTCTTAATATCTTTTTCACTATACCCTTTTGCCTTGTATCTAGAAATATAATCAGCAACTTTTTGTTCTGTTTTCGTTAATTTTGGTTTTTGTGTTACAACAACCTTTTTAGCATTAGCCAAATAAAACACCTCTTTCTTTTAATTATTAAAACATTATTCTTTAAAAAGATTTCTATGAGCCTATCCCGAAGACTGTGCAGCTTGCCTAGCCTCTTTCCTTTTAATAATTTCTATTTGTGCAGGAGTTAGTTTTGGAGTTTTAACAACTGACTCTGTTGGAGCAGCAGCACTACTTGTAGTTCCAGAAGCACTAGTTCTTCTATTAGTAATCTCTTTTCTATCTTGCAACTTTTGTTTATAATCTGATTTCTTTTTATTTACAGCTTCCAATTTTTTCTTTTTTGAACTCACACTTAATTTACTCTCATCTATTTTATCTTTAACAACCATCTGTTGATGTTTAACTTCTAAATTATTATCTTGTAATTTTGCAGCAGCCATTTTCAAGTTTTTTTGTGATTCAACATTCAAACCAAATTTTTTATTTTCTAAAACAGAAATCTTCTCATTAATAATAACTACATCTTCCATTGATAAAGTACCCGAATTTAATGTTCCTTCCAAAGAGCTAATTCTATTACCCAATGCCTCACTCCTCTCCTCAATCTTGTCAAAAGTACTTTCCAACCTTGAACTTGCAGCCTCTCCATTCTCTACAAGAACTTGTAACTTTTTAGCAGCTTGTTGTAAATTTTCTAATCTTCTTATTTCTAATTCTGCATCCTTAGCAACATCATTTTCAAGAGCAATTAAAGTTTGTAAATAAAGATCATTTACTGGATTAACAGCCAAATCTATTTTAGCTTCTCTCTCGGCAGCAGAAGGAGTAATAGTACAATAATGAACAACATTACCTGTAGAATCTTCAACTCCTCCATTCAAATCACAAAACTCTCTAAACCCACATTCAGAATCATCAACACACTCTTTAGCTTCTTCTAAAAAAACAGCCACCCCATCCATAACCACAAAAGGAGGATTTCCTTTTGCTTGTAAACATTGATTCTCATAACACACATCATCAACATATAAACAATCATCAACAGAATTACAAGCAGTTCCAACACCAGTAGCCAATAAATCAAGAGCATCTAAAACACAAACACTAGATTCACAAACCTCTCCTTCTCCACAAACAACATCTAAACAAGAATCATCCACTAACGCACAATAACCATCAATACAATCATAACCTTCTTCACAAGGTGTAACTCCATCACAAGAAGTTAAAGAAACACAAGTTCCTTGCATACATTGATAACCAGAATCACAAGTAATTCCCTCACAACTAATAAGACTTTCATCAAGAACACATATATTATTAATACAATCCCTTGCCCAACCATCTTCATAAATAGGTTCACAATCTTGTTTCAATAAACATTCAACACCCTCTCCAACCATAGTAACTACATCTCCACTAGCCAAGTCCAAAACACAAACACCTAATTCACAAACCTCTCCTTCTCCACACACTAGATCTAAACAAGGATCAACAGTTTCAGTACATATACTATCTACACAAGTATAACTTTCTCCACAATCTCCATCAACAGAACAAGAAACTAAACTTTCAGCAAGCAAAACCTCATCAAGAACACATATATTATTAATACAATTCATAGCCCACCCATTATCATAAAGAGATTCACAATCTTGTTTTAATAAACATTCTCCACCCTCTTCCCCCACACCCACAGCAACTTCTACAGTTTCAATACAAGCCCAACTTTCACATTTATAATTTTCATCGCACCAAGAATCATCCCTACAAGCCCCCAATTCATTAAAAAATCCAGTATCATCAACACAAACACCATTAACACAAATCATCCCAAAAGCTAAAGGATCAGTCGAAACCTGGCAATCCATATCTTTTAAACAAGAAGCTGAAACAACAAAAAAACTCAATAGAATAATCACTAATACCAAAATCACCAACTTTTTCATGAATATTATAATTAAATATAAATATAAAAACATTTCGATTAAAAACAAAACAAATTTAAAGGTGGATCACAATATAAATATCACAATGAAACTAAAAATAATAATACCAATTTTACTGATTCTATTTCTAGTAACCTCTTGTATAACTGTAGAAGTTGCTGACGAAACACCTGAAGAAGTAGAGGAAGAGATAGTTGAAGAGGAAGAAGAACCCGAACCGAGTGTAGATGAAGAAGAACCCGAACCGAGTGTAGATGAAGAAGAACCCGAACCGAGTGTAGATGAAGAAGAGATCCCAGTAGAAGATGATGGACTTCCAGAAAACCAGTACAAAATAACTTATGATGGAACAATAACTGTAGAGGGAATGAACATAGGTATAAACAGTATGGGTTCATCTGCAGAAGTAACATTAAATATAGATGGAATTGACAGTATACTAAGAGAGACAAAAACAAAAGAAATATACAACAATTATTACTTTAGTCTACAAGAATATACCTACAAAGGTAGTAGTGACGAGAGTTTTATAATCATAGAAGTAACACCTTTTGTACTAGAAGAAGACCAATATTTAATACAAAGATCTAGTACCCTTAATGTTCTAGATAAAGATATTACTCTAGATGACAGTAAATCTGACGGCTATATTGTAATTACAGTATGTGATGAAGGTACACTTTTCTGTGAAGAAATTGAAACTATTCTAAAGGGAGATACAGAAGAAATAAGAGGAGTAAACATCAAAAATGTAGAACATTTCTACAGAGTTTACCAATATGCAATTTTAGAAGTAACAGAAATTTAATTTTTTTTCTTTTATATTTCTACTCTTGAAACCACCACAGCATAATCAATCTCTCCAACTAATTCCTCAAGTGCCAAAATATCATGAGCTTCATAAAGTGATTTTATCTCTTTTCTCTTTTTTTCATTTTTATCAAGCCTATCAATAATCTCTCTTACAATAATACAACTTCTTATGATTCTCTTTTTTAGGTTTTTTAACCAAGTCATCTATTTTAGAAACAAAGTTTTCATACTTTGCCTTACTTCCATAGATATCATCCTCTGCCATTTTTTCCTCCTCTTAAGCTAATGCCAAAAAGTAATATTTAAGGCTAGGTGATACCTATGGGCGCTTCTAAACAGAGACATGAAGCCCCACCCAAATATTGCCCCTTATGGGGTGGAGACCCTAAACAGAAGTATGAAGCCTCAGGAGAGAGTTGAACTCCCAACCTCCTGATTACAAGTCAGGTGCTCTACCATTAAGCTACTGAGGCATACATACAAAAAACAAATCAAGAACTTAAAAACTTTTCTATAATCTCTTCATAGCCCGAATCTCAGCAACTGAAAGGGGATAGATCTTCCTCAACCTAGTTTTCAAATCTCTTTGAACTTCCCCAACAAGAACTTTATTCAAAAATTCACTGTAATCGGTTTTCCCAATCCTTTCAATAATCATTTCTTTTGCTGTCTTCCTCAAAGCACCAGCCACACTTTTTTGTGTTGTATCTCTAGCCAAAATCAAAGGTTTAACTCTAACTTTCAATTTATCCTTAGTTTCAACAACAAAAGAATCATCAACCCTACACTTAGCCCTTTTAACTAATCTTTTAACATGTGCAGGCAATATTTCATAACTCACAAAATCAGTAATACATTCATTACCTTTAACTTCCTTAATTTTAAACCTAACTTCAACATTTTGCTTTCTCATATTTCTCATAACTGAAGATAAGTTAACAGCAAAAGTCCTTCCAACCAACATACTAGGATCAGCAGCAGGAGTCTCACCTACAACAACATTATTCAATATTTTAGGAGCCAACACACTATACCATCTCTTCTTCTTAACAGAGATTCTTGACTCCTTTTTCTTCATATTTGGGTTTGCCATCTTATTCTAATAGTAGTTTAGCTCTATGTCTATCAAACATCCACTTGCTATCCAATACTCCCTTTTTCTTATAATATTTAACCAATCTTTTAATCTTAGATTCAGTTAATTGTAATCCCCTCTTTGCAGTCATATCTTTATGATTAGCTGTTAAATGCTTCATCAATTCGATATCTCTTTCAATTAGTGAATATAAATCATCTGGTAATTTCTTACCTAATTTGTTCTCTTTCAAAACCTTAGTAACACTTTTCTTCAAAAAAGTCTTAACATCTGGAATCCCATAAGAATCTCTTAAAACCAAACCAATCTCACTTGCACTCTTTTCTTGCTTTCCAAGTTTTACAATTAAAGCTTCAACCTCTTTAGGTTTATAACTAATCCAACTAGTTACAGTCTTTTTCACAGGTTTATGACTTCCTGCCTTTCCTCTATCTCTTGAATGCATACGTGCCATTTTATATTTAGATGTTAAACCAGAAATTTCTCCGGTCTGGGTTTGCTCTCACAAGCCCATCCATCTATAACCATAGGAAAAATCCACCATTTATAAAGGTTTTGGCTGATCTCTAATCCATTAGTATATATCAAAAAGATTATATACCATTATAGACCCAATTACCTAATGCCTAAACTAAGCCTAATCTTCAGTGATACAGAAATGGGTTCTGGAAACAAAACAGATGACCTAATTGAAGAAGAGCTCCTCTACTCAACTATAAGAAAACATTTCAAAGATACAAAAAAGTATCCCACAGAATTAATCCTAAATGGTGATATATTTGATTTCATTAAGTGTCCCTACAAAAGAAAATATCCTAGGCATATCACAGAAAAAATATCATTATACAAACTAGAAAGAATAATCAAAGCCCACCCTAGATTTTTTAAAGTTCTACAAAATTTTTTACAACAAGATAAAAGAACAAAAATAATTTTCATAACTGGAAATCATGATTTTGATGTTACTTTTCCTGGAATACAAGAAAGAATAAAACAAGAAATTAGTGAAAAACATAAAGAAAGAATAATCTTCGCAGGTTTTGAATACACAGATAACAAAGTACATTTTGAACATGGTTCTCAATTAGATCCAATTTTCAAAGTTGACCCAGAAAAAATAATATATGGAACTCCAAAAATAGTTAACAATCCCATCCTATTAGTACCTTGGGGTTATAGTGCAATATATGATTTCTTTATACAATTGAAAGAAGAATTTCCTTTACTAGAAAGGTTATTCCCTAAAAAAGATGTACTAAGTACCTTTCCAAAAGCATTCAGAAGAAAACTAGTAACTCATTCAGTATTCTACTTATTTAAATCATTCTTCTACACTCAATTTAAACATTGGGATGACCAATTATACAGATTCACCCCTTATGAATTTTACTACTTTGTAACTTCTTTATTCAGAAAACAATTTGAACTATTGATAGTGGATAAAGCAAAGAAAAAAGTAGCAAAGAAAAAATGTAAAGTTCTTGTTGTGGCACACAACCATGGAGAAAACATACACAAACTAAAGAATAGTTTCATTCTCAATACTGGATCTTGGAGAGATGAATACACCTACTCAAAAAAAGACAAAATCTACTACCCTAAAGATAAAAACTATGGTTATATTTTACATACTAAAAACAAAATATTAAAACTAGATTTAATAAAAGTAAAATCAAAACAAAAACCAATCACATTAGAAAGAATTGAAAGTATAATTCTAAACTACAAAAGAGACATAAACTGGTTCTTCAAATAACTAACAATCATAAGCTAATTGTAATCTATCCACAACCTCTCCAAGATTAGTACCATCCCACTTAACAACTTGAGGATGAGTATAACTTCTATTATGGTCCTGCACAGTCATAATACCCAACCCATTTTTCCTATGTTCCAACCACCCAGCCATAAAACCAATATCATCATCAAATAAAACCCTTCCATAAACTCTTGCCTTATGTGGACTAATAGACACTTCAACTTCATCAACACCAAGTACTGGCTTAACATATCTATCGCACCAAGCCAACTTCTGATTAGCAGCATGAAAAAGCTTATAGGGATTCTTAGTCAAAATATGAGCATTAAAGCCTATTCTAATGGCTTCTTCTAATACTTGAAAACCAGATGCTAAAGGTTCTAAAGCTTCCCACCAACCCGGAACTCTCCTAACCAAATTTATCCTTTCATTATGCCAATCTGGATTATCTTCACTCCAAAAAGGAGGATATACTTCCTCTCCAGGCGATCTCAGGCGATCTAAATCTCTAACTAAAGCCCCCAGATAATCAGCCAAAGTTCCATCCAAATCCACCAAAATAGTCTTATCTATCATTTGTGGAATAAACTACCCCTACTTTATAAAACTGGTTGGTGTAACTACCCCTAGGTAATAACAAAAGCGAAAGATTTATAAACTAGTTCTGGTGCTAATAATACATGGCAGATTTAATTTTAGACCCGGCGTACAAGAGAGAAGATATGCAAGATCTCTATCCTGGTGGAGATATGAACGCCCCCCTAGCTGAGCAAACATCAAATGTAGTTCAATTAGAATTAACAAAAGGTTGTTCATGGAACAAATGTTCTTACTGTGGGTTATTTGAAACCACCAAATTTGGAGAAATGGATTATTATGATTTTAGAGTTCATGCATCTCAAGTTTTCAAAGCATTAGGAAGAAGAGGAGAACTAGATGGACTTACCAGACTTTTCATAGGTAGTGGAGATGCACTTAGTGTTGAAACTGAAAAACTCCAAAAAGCAATACAAGGGTCAATTAATGAATTTTGGCTCCATACTCAAAGAGTACCTAAAAGAGTAGCAATGTATGCTTCAGTTCCAAATGTATTAACAAAAACTGTTGAAGATTTAAATTTTCTACATTGTGGTGGAAGTTGTTATGGTGGATGTTCTAAAGATGACTGGGGTGAAAGAATTGGTTTAGAACTAATTTACTTAGGTTTAGAAACTGGGGATGGTGGATTACTTCCAAAATTAAACAAAAATTATACAGAAAAAGACATGTATGAAGCAATAAAAAGATTAAGAAAAGCTGGAACAGTTCAATCAGATATAAATGTTTCTGCATTTGTTATGCCTGGATTAGGCGGAGAAAATCATAGACAGAGTCATATTCAAGGAACATTAGATGCTTTAAGAATGCTAAGGCCTAAATTTATCAACATTATGACAATTAGTGAAGATCCCAAGTCAAGATACAAAAGAGAAATGGATAGAGAAGTTGAAGCTGGAACAAACAGACGTCTAACAGAAATAGAAACTAGTGAACAAATAGCAGATCTAGTTGAAGGTTTAGATTTTGAAACAACTATTGGATGTTTTGACAATTCAATGTACCTTGGAAGAGATTCAAATAAAGTTAAATTCAGATCAGTAAAAATAGATCCAGTGTTAAGAGAAACCCATAAAAAATTAGCAGACAGAATAAGAACTGCAGCTCAAACTGGTGAAACAGAAGTAAGTGTTGCTATGTAGTTCTAGCTAAAATCATAAAAATTTCTAGAATAAATCTTAGTATACCTGATCAAGTTCTCTTTCAAATCTAATAACTCTTTTCTCAAACTATATTTTTCCTCTGCTTCATGCCTCGAAGATTCATCCTCAAAATGAGTTCTAACTTCACCATATGCAAAACTTGGTTCCCTAGGTGTCACACTATTAGATTTTGTCAAAATAGAAACAGCTGAAGTAAAAAACACTTGCCTCCCCCAAAACCACTTTTTCTTTTTAGCTCTTATTATAAACTTCACAATACCATATTTCCTTTCAGCTAATTGAGGAGAATCTGCTAGTCTTTTACCATCCCCATAACCTATAGCATATTTACCATGATGACCAGTAGCTTTTATCATATTAATAGCCTCAACCTTTTGCCAAGCAGTTTTACTATGGGGATAAATAATCTGTTCTTCCATATCCACAATAAGTCCCTTTCTACCTAAATTATTAACAAAAACTTGACACCTTTGCCTAAGCTCCCTTGCTGCTGTCTCAAAAGCAATATTCTCAGAAGACTTTTCCAAAGCCACCAATACTTTATCTGGAATCTTAGCCATAAATAAAACTAGAACTTAATGATTTATAAGTCTAACCAATCAATCAATAGAATAAATCACCCACTGTGCCTCACCAGGAAACTTCTTTTGAAATTTAGCCTTTGCCGGAGCAATTTTGGGATAATTATACCAAGGATTCATCCATCCTTTTTCACCTTTAACCAAAAAATGACCACAAAGATATTTCTCAGATCCACCTATGAAAACAATAGTACCATTTCTATTCAACAAATCCTTAGTTTTCTCAGTTACTTTCTTAAATTCATAATTTTTCTTACCTTTTCCTAATGCTTGAATTATTTCCTTACAATAATATCCTCTACCATAAGCATGTTTTGGATTTGTAAACAATTTCTTTGCATTTGAATATTTCAAATTCAAAATTGCAGCTACACAGGCAATTGCACAACCCATTGGCTCTTCCTGAACAACTAATTTTATTGACATTTTAAGAATTATATTCTAAGATTATATAAAAGTATAGCCCCGCCAGGATTCATAACAGCTACGCTGGTTTTATTTTTGTTTTTTATTCCTTTCATCATGATTTCTTAATAACTTTTTTAATGAATTTAACCAAATCTCTCTCAGACCACATAACTCTTGTTGAATTAAATTTCATATCCTCAATAATATCTGAATGGGAAGGCATTGAAGCATAAGTACCATTATAATCAAATATAGAACTATCAGTTAAGGAATAACCTAACCCTATAGTTGGAGTCTCATGATAATCATCACTTAGTTTTTGCAATATTTTTTGCATCTCATCTCGAGCTACAGGATCGTAAGCTGCAGCCTTAGCAAGTTTCATTAATTTAGCTTTAGTTCTTTTATTTTTTTTTGCTTGATTATCTTTAATCTTTTGACCTTTTTTACTACACCCTTCAGAACAATATTTTCTAGGTGCCCCCCTAAATTTATTATCTTTAAATTCTTTACTACATGAAGGACAAATTCTTTTTGTATTAACCATAAATGTAATGCAGACTTCAACACTTATAAATATTTAGGTTATTTAGATTTATTTAGACCAGAGATTACTCTCTAAGTTTATATATAATATAGCCAATCGTCATTACATGGAAACTACAATTCAAACAAGATTAACTCAAAAACAAAAAGAGAAGATAATCTTAAACATGAAAGCTGCAGAATATACAAATTTATCAGAATTTGTAAGAACCACCCTCCTTAATTTTCAACAACACCATTACTTGAAGGATATTTACAATCTCTTATCTAAAGAGAAGGAGGTAAAAACAAAGGAAAGAAAATCACAACAATTGCTGTGAGTTGACCTAAAGATTCTACAGCACTAGACATATTTAAACATTACTATTCGAGAACAAAGGTAGCAAGAGCTATCTTTCTCTCAGGAGGTTTACACCATGTATGTAAACTACGATGATGCCAGTGACCTATTAGAAGAAATGGCATATCACAACAGGAGAAAAAACAAAATGAAACAACAAACAATAGATTTTAGTCTCTTTGAGTCAAAATATATAAAAATTGAACTTGAAGAGCCAAAGACACTAACCATCAATGGATGGGAAATAGCAACAGCAACATTCGACCAAACAGAAGTGCCTGCAATAAGATTTGTAATTATTGAAGAAGATGGCAGAGCTGTAGAGAAAGAATGGGTAGTTAGTTCTAAAAGGTTGATCAGTGAACTACAACACCACATGGAAACATGCAAACAACAAGATAAAGAACAATTTAGAGTAAGAATCTTTAGAACCGGTACAGGCAAGAACACAAGATACAGTGTAAAAGAGATATAAAATGCATTTAGTTGTAGATTCCCGGGAACAGAAGCCATACTCAAGAGATATATTTGAACCTCTTGGTATGGTTTCTACAACTAAAACTCTAAAGACAGGAGATTATTCTATCTTGGGGAGAGAAGATGAAGTTGCAATTGAAAGAAAATCTTTACAAGATTTAATAGCTTCTATAACTAAAAATAGAGGAAGATTTGAAAGGGAACTTCAAAGAGCACAAAATATGAAATTCTTTGCAGTTGTAATAGAGGCAAACTATCAAGATATTAAGTATAAAAAATATGAAAGTGATATTGAACCAAAATGTATCTTTGGTACAATTTTCAAATGGACTGTGAAATATAATGTGTCATTTATTCTTGCAGGAAATAGAGAAGGTGCAGCACTTGCAACTATTAAAATGTTAGAAGGAGTTATACAATATGAGATATAGTAAAAACTTTGAAAAGATGAACTATCAATCTCTTAAGATTGCTACAGAAATTGAAGAAGTATTAAAATTTAAGGGGCTACCTTCTTTAATACCTATCATCAACAGTTGTTCTATCTCACTTAAACTTCCCCAACAATATAAACAACTCAACAGCACACTTTGTATTGATAAGAGAGGATTTGGCAAATCTACACTTTTAATTGGAATCCTTGCTAAATCAAATCCCAAGTTTTTTCAAGTATTACCTAAGAAGATATTTGAAAGTCAGCTTGTAGAAAATCCCAAAGATTATTATCATAACAAAATATTAATCCATGATGATTTAATAGCCTCATTCGGTGGAACTAGTACAAAACAAAGACAACAACTAGTAAGTTTCTTTACTCAATTATTAAGTGATAGAAATTATAGTAGAGAAGGAAAAACTCAACTTAAAGAAGTTAGATGTCTAGCACATTTTGGAATTGCATGGGAAAGTTACACCCAATATAGAAAACAATTGTTAGATAGTACATTTCTAGATAGATTAGCACCTTACAAAGTTCCATTAAATAATAATCAACAAATGGAGATTCTTGAGAAAAGAGATGATATGAAGAATAAAGATATAAAATTGCCAAAGATAAAATTACCTCTTAAAAAAGGAAGTTCAAGAGTTAAACTTATACTCAATGAATCTCTTAGAAAAGAAAGAAACATATTATGTATGGAATTAGATCAAAGAAATATTATGACTGCTTGTAGGGCTCAAAATTACATAGATATTTTCATGATGAGTAATGCTTTATTAAATGAAAGAAATAAAACTGTTCCAGAAGATTTAGAAATATACAAGTATATTCATGAATTTCATAAGAATTCTAGTTTAGATTCTCAAAGAATTCAAAAAATTAGAGATCTTAAGAATAAAAATCCCAATATTGAAGCAAAAGATATTGTTAAAATTACTAAAATCCCTTTATCAACAGTGTATAGACTACTCCCACAAGTGTGATTCTCATTTTCTCATTAAAATAATACTATACATAGTGTTCAATAAGTGAGAATATTTATCAGTGGGAAAAGGTTTTTATAATCATGAATCTAAATAATTTTATGGTATTAAAAGAAAAATTTAAAATCTCACCAGAAGCATATAAGCGGCTTGAGTATTCTTGGGACATGATTCATTGCATAGAAGATTTCATAAATTGTATTGCTCTTCATAAAAAGGATCTTAAGAGTCCAAGAAATATAGGGTTAATGAATTTTATGAGAGATTTTTCCAAGGTTAAAGATTTTAACCCTGCAGTAGTTCTAAGAGATTATATCTATCTCGAAGCACACTCCTTTTTCAAATATATTAATAAGCTCAAATCAAAAAGGATATTGAAAAATATACCTGAGTTACCAAGCTATTTTAGAGATTTAGAGGTTTTTCGTAATAGTATGCCTGCACATAGAGATATACATGAAAATCATACTTTTCCTGCTGATTGGATAAGACTTCAAGAGAAGACAAATAAATTAATCCCAATAAAGATGCTTATTAAAGATGTAGATGATTATTTTAATTGTCTTTCAAGTTCTTCTAAATAGAGAATTAATTAACCCATTTTGAAAAATGATAAAGAAAGAAGAACTTCCTGAATGGATTTTAGTGCTGAAAGAGGAATTTGATAAAAAAGGTATTGATTTGGATAGTTTTGTTAAGGTTTAGGAATATTTTTAAAGAAGATTAAATCTCCATCAGATTAATATCAAGTTTCTTAACTTGTTTTCTTTCCTTCAGTAATCTTTCCAAACTCATAACCAAGAATTGAACCAAATAATACAGTGTAATCTAATAAATCTATACCTCGGGCTGATTCCGCATTTTTAAGTACAAAATATGAATAAGGTCTTATGTTTGGGTCCATTTTTTAATTATTGATGGCAAAGCCAGCTAGGTTTTTTGCCATATCTCCTTTAGCATTATTACTATAAATTAATGGAAGATCACTTTGAATAACTCTATCTAAAAATACTAGCTGATACATAAATAATTCTCCTCTTCTAAGGGTCCATTTTACTTCTGCAGGATCATTATCTACCTTTCTTTTTTTAATTTCTTCAGTAAGCTTTTTATGGGGCTTAGTCATTTCTAAAAGATTTTCAAAAGTTCCATAGAACTCTGTTTTTATAGAATCATTAAGCATAACTGAACTTTGAACAGGAATTTCTATAAGAGATTTCCTTTTTTTAGTTGGTTCTTCTTTTTCTAATTTATACCTTTTAATTCTATTTCCTCTTAACCCAATTTCATTTATTTGTAGATTGATTGGTGCCTCTCCAAATTGTAATCTATAGCTAAATCTATCATTAAGATAAGTTTCAGAAACAGGTTCTGATAATTCTCTGAAGGCCAAACTAAATCTATCATTTTCTAATCGAGATTCTAATTGGTCAGAACTGATTAATTTTTCTTTAACTTCATCTGCTGAATTTCGAAAATAAAATATTGGGTGCTGTCCAAATAAGCCTGCATTCCTATACTCACTACCTGCTTCAAAAATTATCCTAGGTATGTTGTAAAGTATTCCTTCAATTCTTGTTCTATATTCCTTTAATGTTTGAATATTTGTCATTTTTCTTCCTTTATTACTATTAAGTGATACTCTACTATATTTAAAAGTTGTTTTGTATTTTTACACTTTTGAAACAAAATGTTTATAAATAATGTAATATTTGTGTAAAATATGATAAAACTTGACAAAAAGGATAGAAGGATACTTTATGAGCTTGAATTGAATGGAAGAATAACTGAATCAAGATTAGCAAAGAAAACTAGGTTGTCAAGAGAGGTTGTTAGATATAGGCTTGGAAAATTAGAGAAAATTGGTATCATAAAGTATTATATGACTTTGGTCAATTCCTTAAATTTAGGTTTTCTTATGTTTAGAACATATTATAGGTTTACTAATTTGACTTTAGAAAAGGAAAAGGAAATTATTGAGTATTTACAAAAGAAAGTTAATTGGGTTACAAAGGTAGAAGGGGTTTGGAATTTAACTACCATGAGTTTTTCTTCTTCAATATTTGAATATGAAGGATTTCTTACTGAACTGAAAATGAAATATGGAGAATATATCCAAGATTATTGGGTTTCAATTATGACTAAACTTTGGCATTACAAAAGAGGTTTTTTGTTGGATAAGAAGAAAGGAGAATTTGCTTTGATGATGGGGGAGAGGGAGAATAAAATTAAATTGGATGAATTGGATATTAAGATTTTGGGGATTTTATTGAATAATGGAAGGATTAAGTATATTGATCTAGCTAGGAAATTAAAAGAACATCCTAAATTGATTAGAGATAGAGTTAATAGGATGATAAAAGAGGAAGTTATTCTTGGTGTTACACCTTATTATGATATGAGTAAGTTGGAGATGATTTATTTTAAGGTTCATTTTAATTTGAAGAATTATTCTATGAAGGAATTTAATTCTTTGTTAAGATATGCACAAGATCATCCAAATATTGTTCATGTTGTTGAAGCTGTTGGTGGTGCTGATTATGAGATTGAGGTTCAAGTGAAAAGTAATAATGAGTTGTATGATATTATTGAAGATATAAAGATAAAGTTTGCTGATATTATTTATGATTATTATTTTATGGAGTATACTAAGGAGCATACTTTGGATTATTTGCCAAGAGAGATGATGGTTAAATGAGAAACTTTTATATTCTTTGAATAGTTGTAATTGTTTATGAGAATAAGATATGGTCAAAAAAAAGATAATTTGAAAGTTCAGAGAGAGGCTTTTACTACAATTAACTCTAAAAGAGATTAAAGAAGCTAATTTTGAACAAACCACTGGAACAGCTAAAATCCCTGGAGGAAAAATTGATATAATATATAGAGATTATAAAAAAGGGAATAAATGGGTTACAGATTGGTTTGGATTTGTAAAAAAAGGTATTGATTTGGATAGTTTTGTTAAGGTTTAGCTTGTTTCCACATTATTTCAAAATATGATTTAAAACTATTTGCTAATTCTGTATCTCTTACTACAAAGGCTATAGGGTTCTTTAGAACCATTACAAATAATACAGCATTAGGAAAAATATCTATCCAATTAGGGCTAACTAACTTATTTGGTAAATGTAATTTTTTTATTTGCATAAATTACAATACCTACTCCATTATTTAATATATCAATTGATGCAGGTGTTATGGAGTCATCTGGCAGAATCCTTACTTGAGAGAGTGGTTGTTTTTTTCTGGATTCAATTCTTTTTCTTTGCTTTATTCTTTTGCCATAATTTATAGAATTTGCCCTTATTTTTTAGAAGTTCCTTAAAGCTACCCTGTTCTATAATAGTTCCCTTCTCCAAATAGATAATTTTATCCATATTTTGCAATGTTGATAATCTGTGTGCAGAAACAATTAAGGTTTTATTCTTTAGTTTGTTTAAATTATTTTGTATTTTTTTCTCGGTGTTAAAATCTAAATTAGAAGTTGCTTCGTCTAAAATCAGAATTTCTGAATCTTTATACAATGCTCTAGCAATTCCAATTCTTTGTTTTTCACCACCTGAAATTCTTGTTCCTTTTTCTCCAAGAATAGTCAAATCATTTAGGGGTAATTTTTTAATAACCTCATCAGTTAGAGATGTACTCAAAGAAGCGTTGTATTTTTTTAAGTTATTTGCCTTTGAGGAAATTTTTACATTGTCTTTAATGCTTAAATTAAATAATTCTACGTCTTGTGGCACATATGAAATTTTATGCAAAAGTGAATCTCTTTTTATTTCTTGAATTTTTTTATCGTCAATTATTATTTTTCCTTTACTTGGCAGATAGAGTTTTAATAAAAGTTTGAAAAAAGTAGATTTTCCACTTCCAGAAAATCCAACAACACCTATCTTTTCTCCTTTATTTATTTCTAAATTAAAATTTTTTAGGATTTTTTCATTTTTATTATATCCGAATGATACACCTTTAAAATTTATTTTTTTCCAAGATTCTAAATTATGTGCTCCCTCTTCTTTAATTTCTGGAATACTTCTTAATAGCCCCATCATACGATTAAAACTAGATTTTACATCAATTACTCTGTTTGATTCTAATGAAACCATTGCTAGAAAGTTATGAAGTTTTTTGAAGTAATCAATATAAACTACAAAAATTCCAATTGTTAAAATACCCTTGGCAATATCTGAGCCCACTAAAAATAAAAATAATGCGAAAAATAAACTTTGAATAAATGTGACTACATACCATTTTTTTGTGCTGGCCATTCTTCTTTCATTTTTTAATTTTAAAATATTGTCTTCTAGTCCAAAAATCTTTTTTTGAGAATGAGATTCTAGCCCCAATGATTTAATAGTTGATATTGTTGATGAAATTTCAAAACTACTGCCTGAAGATTCTTCTTTGGCTTTTTTTAATTTAAGAGAAATTAGGGACATCTTTTTATTGAATATTTTTTCGAAATATAAATAGGTAAATAAGAAAATTACTGTAAGAATAAGATATTTCAATCCGAAAAAGGCAAATATTCCTAAAACACCTAACGTGGTAATAATGTTCCCCATTCCTTTATGAATGTATAGTCCCATTAGTTTTTGAAAATCTTTTTCTCCAGCGTTTATTCTCTCAAGTTTATTCCCTGTTTTCTCTTTATCTTGCCAAGCTAAACTCCCTGAAATTATTTTTTCAAATGAGCTTACTTTTAATTCATTCTGCATTTTATTTGAAAGAATTTCTAGCTTGTACTTTGAAAAACTGATTAAAGAATATCCTATCATGGTTGAAGTAAGGAATCCAATTAATAAAAAATAGAAGTGATTTATTCCTTTTGTGTTATCAATAAAGAAATTTATTATTTCTGCCAAAATTAATGGGGGCAGTAATCCAATTAAAATTCCTAGTGTTAAAATTATTGAGAAAAAAATAAATTTTGCTTTATGATTCCTAACAAAATAAAAAAAATCCTTGATAAATTGTGTGTTGGAATATTTTTTCTCCATATTTATATAAATATTATTTATTGTTTATTAAGTTATTGTTTAACAATAAAGAAAGTAAAGAAGTAAAAGAAAGATTCAAAAACCATTTCAAACTTTTGTGGAAAGTTTCTAAATAATTTGTTTTGTCTGTGTGGATTATATATACATAAAAACAGAAAAATTAATAAGGTTGTATGCCTTACATGTTATTAAAGAATTGAGAGGCTTTAGTACTTCTACGATAGCAGCCCTCCTGAGGCTT
>JABHZQ010000013.1 GCA_018656555.1 archaeon | reverse complement strand
TTCTTACTTGAAGGCTTCTTAAATTCAGGAACAAAAATCTTAAACGAATCCATAAGTGCTGTAAAAGGTTCAAAGAAATCACCATCAGTACTTTTTTTCTTTGATTTAACCAGACTATCATCTTTTTCTCTCTTCCCAGTTTCAGCCTCTCTCAAGTATCCTTCAACATCCTCTCCTAAAGACTGCATAGCATCTTCAACATCCTTAACCATATCAATCTCTCCACCACTAAACCAACTTAAAGTTTCTTTATCTGTATGTTCTTTGTAAAATTCAATATCCTCATCAGTTGCAACATAAGGTTCAATCACAAAACTCATATGCCCCACATGGGTGGGTTGCTTCTGACCTTGAGGAGTATAAGACATATCTGGTCTTGTAACATAAACCATCCTAACCAATAAACAAGCATGGTATTTATTTCCCCTTTTAATAACACCTAATACTTCTAATTCTAACTTACTAGATTCAAAAGAAGAAACTATGTCTGGAGATTCTACATCTTGTTTCATCTGCAGTTGTTTCAAAGTAGTCAAGTAAGGTTTTAACCAAGAGATATACAATCTAATAACATTATAATGTTGCTTTAAATTCTTAATTCTAAACTTCCAAGTATGTTTCATCTCATTATGGGTTGATTCTTTCCAAGTATAATATTGCATTAATTTTTTTGTTAAAGCATCCCTAACTTTTACATTCAACTCATGTTTTTTAGCCATATTAGTAATAATCTTATGAATTCTCTTTTTCTGTTCACCAGGAGTATCTCCATGCGGATTAATTGAGAAAAATAAATCTGGTAGAGTAACAAAATTAATCTTTGCAGCCATACTGTAAACCGAATTTGGATTTTGCATACCTTGTTCAACAACTTCAATCCAAGTTGATTTTAAAGTAACTTCATTCTGTCTTGCTTCATCATTACCTGCCTTTTTACCTAAACTGCCAGTATAATAACTCATTCTCTCTTCCATTATTCTAACTTCTCTTACAATTGGAAATAAAGTTTTAGTCATTTGACCTATTTGAGCCAAAGTATTAGATACTTGTTGTTGAATTGCAGTAATCTTAGTACCTAATTGTCCATGAAAAGAACTAGCCACAGATGCATCAAACACATCTTTAAGTTTATAGACTTCAACACAGTTCAATCCAAAACCATGAGGAATTCCTTTTATACCCAATTCATTTCCAGTTCCCTTTCTTAGAAATCTCATCAACCAGAAATATGATTCTTCAACACTAACACCCATAGAATCTCGCCAGATTTTTAATCTTTTTTCACCATTCTTCGGGTCTACACTATTTTTATTGATAAAACAATTATCCTTTACTTTTCTTTCAATTTCCCTTTTTTTAGCCTCTTCAGGACTAACCTCTTCTTCCTCATTACCAGAAGAAAATAGAGACCTTGCAAAATTTTGATTCCCCATTACCTATTTCTTATGGCTTTTTTGTTTATAAGTTTTATCTTCTCTCCAGAAACAGTATAATAAGATTAAAACCCCTATTGTATTACACATATCAGCAACATTAAAAATAGGCCAAATAGAGATCAGAATAAAATCTCTAACATAACCAAATAGTAATCTATCAATAACATTGCCCAAAGTACCTGCAAATATTAAGATAAAAGGCAATTTACATTTTACATCATTATAAAAATAAAATATTAAAAATAATACCAAAAAGCCGACTAAAATCAAAAAAATATTCATCTGAGATAGAATTCCAAAAGCAGCACCAGTATTTTCAGCATAATAAATTCCAAAACTTCCAACTAAATATTCTTTTCCTGTAAAAATATATTTAGTAAACTGATCTAATGCTAATAAAATTATAGAAATAATTATGAATTTTTTCATTTTTCAACTTCTGGATAATATTTTAGTATTGTTTTTAGTACATCAATAAACTTATGCACTTCCACATATAATTGAGTTTTTTGTTCTTCTAGCCTATCCCTAATAAGCATCTCATATAACTTTGCCTGTTGTTGACCAAAAAGTTTACCTTCCCAAACTGAAATATCTTTTTTAATATAAGCCCCAATTCTAAACTCATGAGTCCCAGTCCTTAATTTAACTTCTTTACCATTATCTAACTTTTTCTTAGAATCTGCCCCATCAGCAGCCAAATGACAATCAATAATAAAAGTAGAATAATCATCTTCTTTTTTTACACCCTGCCATAATAACTCCATTCTATTTCCACCATTAGGAAAATCAATAACTCCATAAGATAGTTCCTTCCACTGATATCCATGATGATTTAACCAGAAAAAAACCTCTTTATATAAATGATCAAAATAAGTAGTAGTCTTTATTTTAATCTTATAACCATATTCAACAAGAGTTACTCCCTCTTCAACACTAGTTATTTTCTCTGCCATCACAATATAATACTTCTTTTTTATTAATAAACCTTTTCATACACAAACTTTTTAAAGTTCTATATTCCTCGAAGAATTAATGAGATTAACAGGATTAGAATTAAGACGACAGTTATTACACATGACTTTTGGTATTGTTCTTATTGCTCTTCTATATTTTGGAATTATTAACAATTATCACATGGTTGCAATTCTATTAGGTGGTTTATTAGTGTCCAAATTATGCACTCTTAGAAGAATTCCACTAGCCTCTTGGGTAATGGATAGATTTGAAAGAAAGGAATTCAGAACCACATTTCCTGGAAAAGGTCCGATTTTCTTTATGATTGGTTCTATTATTGTATTGTTTCTATTTCCTTTAAATATTGCATTAGCAGCAATGGTTATTCTTTCAGTAGGAGATGCTATATCTCATATCGCTGGAAAGTTACTCTGTAAAAGAACCTACAAACATCTAAAATCAGTAGAAGGTACAGTTGTTGCAATTATAGCCTCTTTCTTTGGAGTTTTAATCTTTGTAAACTTCTTTGCGGCTCTAGCTGGAACCTGTCTAACTCTATTTTTTGAAGATTTAAAATTGGGAATAGAAGATAATCTTTTTATTCCAATTGTAGCAGCAATAATTATGAGTCTATTTTAGAAATATCCCATTCTAAATAAGAAGTTTTCAAACCTTTCATTTTAACTCTGTAATGTTTAAATTCTCTTTCAACAATTTTAGTTTGTTGTTTTAAGATTTTTTTATCAAAAGGGTGGTCTTGGAATTTACTTTTGGGTTTTGGAACAAAATAATTCACAGAAACATATATTTTCCCATTAAACTTTTCTTTTATCTTATCTACAAACTCTTTCATTTCAATAATATCCTTTTCTTCCATACCTGGAACTCCAATCATTAAGTATAATTTTAACTTTGTAAATCCAACTTCATTACATATCTCAACAAAATCCAAATAATCTTTATCTTTGACCATTTTCCCCATAGATAGTCTAAGTTTCTCATTAGCTTCTGGTGCTATTGTTAATGACTTTTGACCTAATTGTTTTATCAAAGAGATTGTTTCCTTGTCAATCATACCTACTCTTATAGACGGAACAGAAGCCCTTACTTGTTTTTTAATCAAATGTTTTAAAATCTCTTTTCTCTCTGGATGAGTAAAGCTAGCAGAGTAAATAACAACTCTATCTCTTTTATTTATCTCTAAACCTCTATCAATTATCTCTTTCCAGTTTTTCCTATATCTTATTTTTTCAAAAAAACCTGGCAGAGCACAAAACTTGCAATTATAAGGACATCCTCTTTCTATTTCTAAGATAAAACATTTACCAAAAACAAAAGTTTCATCTACTTTTTCTGGAAAAGGTTGAATTAAAGGATAATCTCCTAACTCTTTAGTAAAATTATAACTAACTTTGTCAACATAAACTCCTTTGATATTTGAAATTCTATCTAAAAACCCTTCACCTTTCTCATATTCATCCAATACTTTATCTAAAACTCCCTCAACCTCTCCAAGAATTAAGAAGTCAAAATGTTTTCTAAATTTTTCAGGATTCATATTGATAACTGGACCTCCAGCAAAAGTAAAACCCTTACACTGTTTTTTCATTTCTAGAATATTTTTAATATCTAGTTCATATTGAAAACTAAAACCTACCAATTCTGAAGCAATTTTACCTTGATCTAGAAAAACTCTATTACAGTTCCAATCCTCTCTTTTATTAACTGAATTATAGACGATAAGAATACCTAAATTGTATAATCCCCCATAGTACTTATTAGGATAAACAATATCTAAACTATGTTTTGCCTTCTTAAACTTAAAAATAGGTTCTTCCATGATAAAAAAAGAAAAAGATTAGCTTAAAAAGCTATCCCATATAGTCAACTGCCTTATTACCTTGAGTTTTTGTGGCTGTTTGTAACTTACCCACATGGTCCTTTAATTTACCCTCAAACTCAGCAGCGGCTTTTAGTAATGGTTTGGAATCAATTTTTAAATTTAGATATCCTGCCAAAACCTCAATAATCTTTGCAGCACTCTTACTATCTGGTAATTTTGAGTGTGTTTCAACAAAAACACCAGTTGTTTTCATGTTTTTATCTTGCAATAACATTGCCGCTGTAACACCCATAATAATTCCTTCTTTTAGTTGAGTTGCCTTAACAGCTAACTTCTTAGAAGATGCTGGAATGTTTGTATAATAATAAGCCTCAGATTTTGTACTCTCACCCATTATACCTTCAATACTGATAATTTCCTTAGCTTTAAGCATCTTATATAAATCTTGTAAAATATTTGCAATTTCCCATTCAAGTCCCTTAATATCAGTCATAGCATGAAGAATTATAATATTTTTTTTCTTTGCATAAAATATTTCTAAAGGTTGTATAATCTTTGATTCATGTATGGCTGCAACAGGAGAAACATCTTTACTCCAGATATAACCAATAGATTTAGCATTTAAATGTTTGATTAAATATTCAGTAGTGATTGTGCCTATAAGTCCAATTCCTGGAAAGCCCTCAATAATAATAGGATTTTGTGGTTTACTTTTTAGTCTAATTTCCATCTTAAAATAAATACAAGTTACAAAGTTAATAAAGTTTTGGATTACTAAAACTTTAAATATCCTCTTTACTAATTAAAACTATGAAAAAATTCTGGAGATGCAATGTTTGTAATGATATTCATTATGGTGTTAACCCCCCTGAACTATGTCCTACCTGCTTTCAGAAGGATGCTTATGTTGAAATAGAAAAATCTGAGGCAGAATTTATACAAAATGAATAAAGAAGAGCTAATCAAAATCTGGGAAAACTTTTGTAAAAAGAATGATTTTAAACTAAACAATAAAGAACATGTAGAGTTCATTGCTGAAAATATTCTAAAGATAGAGGAACAAACTGGTTTGAAACTCTGTCCTTGCAGACTAAGAGATGGAACAAGAAAAACAGACTTGGAATTAATCTGTCCTTGTAATTTTAAAATACAAACTAATTGGAAAGAATTTAATAGATGTTGGTGTGGGTTATTCATTAAAGATTAACCAGTGTAATCCATCAATCTATGACTTGTATCTTTTTGATTAGGTTTGATTTTACCTTTTGAAATGAAATGTACTGTTTTACATCTCTCTATCTTTTCCCTAATGGCTGCCCTAATAAACTCAGTTCTATTAGAAAAATGATGATCTCCAACAGTTTTATCCATCTCTTCAAGTAAACTCTCTGAAACCTTAAATGTCATTAACTTCATATATACAACGTATATACACTTTATATATAAACCTTTCTGATATACAACGTATATACACCTTATATACCTAACTCTTTTTTGAATCTTTTTACAGTCTTTAGAACATGCTCTGGCTGAGTCTTCAAAACTTTACAAGTCTCTAATAACACATCACCATCAAACTTCTCTTTACTAATTAACTTTTTTTCAACATCTCTTTTCTTCTTAACAACATCTTTCCATAACTTAAACAACTCTCGAGCCCTACCAACAACTTCATACTCCCCACAACCTAACTCCTTAGCTAGTTCCTTAAGTACTCCCTTATCCTCTTTCTCAACCTTAACAGCTGCATCACCTGCAACAAATACTAATCTAATAACTCCATCTTGTACTTTAGTACTCTTCAATATTTTTATCTCCTTAATCTCTTTAGTATTATTCAAATGAGTTCCACCACAAGCCTCAACATCAATTCCTTTAATAGAAACAATTCTTAATTTCTTCCCTGGAACAGCCCCTCCTTGATAGATCTCCATACCATATTTCTTCTCAGCAACATTCCTAGGAATAAACTCACTCACAACATCAATAGAAGATTTAACAATCTTATTAGCCTCTTCCTCAATCTTAACTAACTCTTCATTAGAAACATTATCATAATGAGTAATATCTAACCTGGCCTTATCAACATCCTTAAAAGCACCAGCTTGATTAACATGACTTCCCAATACTTTCTTAGCAGCAGCATTAACAACATGAGTTGCAGTGTGGTGCACAGCTAATCTTTTTCTTCTTTCTAAATCAATCTTCCCTTTTACTTTTCCCTTTTTCAAACCTTTAACCTTATGAACAATTAAACCACCTTGCTTCCAAACATCTTCAACCTTCTTCCCATTTAACTCTCCAATATCATGTAACTGTCCTCCAGAAGTAGGATAGAAAGCAGTCTTATCAAGAACAACATTATCTCCCTTTACAAAAATAACTTCAGCACTAAAACTTACTTTCTTGTAATCATCAAAATAAAGAGCTTTACTATCTTCAACTCCTTTAATTTCAACACTTTTCTTCAAAGTCTTTCCTTTAAACTCTCTTTCTTCATGTAACTCAGCAATTTTAGCATAAAAATTATCTGGAACTTCAACTCCTACCATCTCAGGACTTATTCCCTGTGAATCATATAATTGCAATAACTCTTTTTCACCAACCTTACCTAATTTAGCAACAATTCCCTTAGCTCGCGCTTTAGTATTATCATATTTTATTTTCTCAATATCTAAAATCTTCCTAACAGTCTTTAGACTTTTCTTCAAAGGAAATAATTTCTTTAACTCTTCAGCATGCCACTCACAAACTTCAGGTAAGTAAACATCCCAACCATACTTATCAATAAAATTAAAACATCTTCTAACCAACATCCTTAGATTATACCCTCCACCAACATTAGAGGGCATAGCACCATCTGCAATAGCTAACAATAAACTTCTAGTATGTTCAGCAATAGAATAAATACCAGAAAGAGGTAACATTTTCTCCTTCAACTCCTTAACCGGAACACCAACTTTCTTAGCTACTTTTTTCCAAGCCTTATCAATATCCTCCACCTCATCTAAATTTAAAACCCCCCCATAAGGACTAAACTTTTTCAATAATTTCTTATCGATCTTATATTCTGTTTTATTCAATAACTTCTCTAAAACATCTGGAAAAGTAGCATCATAAATTGTATTAGTTCCTTGAGAATACCAAGCACATCTTTCCAAACCCATCCCCATATCTAACACTTTTTTATCTAATTCCTTTACACCATCATCAGTCTGCTCATACAACATATAAACCTGATTCCAAACTTCTACCCCTTTTGAAAACATCTCCATACAACAACCAACATTACCTCCTCCAGCCCAAGCATCCTCATGGAAAACAGCATCTTCATTCTTAATCCTCAAGCCATTCTTATTCCACTCTAACATACACCTAAACATTTCATCTTGATCCCATTCATTACTAAACAGATGTTGTCCAATCATAACAAAACCAGTAAAATGGCTCATTGTAATCCCCACATTATCAGTATCGATAAATCTTAAACAAAATTGAGGAATAACTAACTTTTCAGCAGGAGGTTCAACCTCACCAGAAATAACAAATGGTTGAAAAGCAGCAATAGAAGCATTAGTATATTCCATTGTAGGATTCCATCTTGAAACAACTGGATATCTTTTTATTGAAGTGTAACCAAATTTAGCAAACATCTTTTGAAACTTTAACCAAAGATCCACATAACTCATTCCACTTTTTTTACCAATAAAAGAAACACTCTCTCCAGAACAAACTGGATCACCACAAAAAGTCCTTTTCTTAATACTCCAAAAAGGTTTTCCACACTCTTTACATTTAAACCTAGAAAATCCTTCCTCTTTCAAAACCTTAACAGCATAAAACTTCTCAGGATTCTTCCAAAAAATAGGTTTATACTTCTCTTTTATCACCTTATCTGGTAACATACCAAGAAATTATACCTAGAAGTTTATAAATTTAATCTCTTATGGACATAATAGGACTTCATTATAATCTTCAACAAATTCTAAATCATTATCAAAACTACTCTGTGGTTCAATAACATATCTTTCGATTGGAGCAAAACTGAGGTAATCTGGGTCATTACTTAATGCAACATCTACACAAGGCCAATCATCCATAGAACTTAACATAACTGTAGGTACCCCTAAGGGTTTATTATAATCATAATTAACATAGCTGTGGGGGAGTGTTAGAAGATGGCCTATCTCATGCAAATAAACAATATGGATATAATAAGGTGTTAAACAGAAAACAACAGAATCTTCTGAATATGCTGCACCTGTAGCACCAGAATAAACTAACCCTGGAAGGAAATAATTATCTGGTGATATCCCCCCCATAAAAACATAAACTGATCCTGATGCCTCTTGAGGAACTAATTCACTAGAGATAAAAAATGTTCTTTGCTCATCTGTGAGTTGATATTTGTCGGTATCAATATATCCTTCAACAGCATGTTCAGTCCATGTTATGTCCTCTTGTAGAATACGCATAATATTATTTTTCACATACACAGTATCAGATTCTATAACATATTGGTAATAACAATCATCACAAAACAAATATTCACTATAATTCATATATTTTTTTATCAATTGAATGTTAACATCCCTTCCTAATCCTTTGGATATAGGATCTGCAATGGTTTGCAAATATTCTTCAAGACTTAATCCCTCATTAGCAGCAAGTTCTTCAGTAGATATTTTATTAATCCAACCTGCATCAATAGGGTAGATTTCGATTATTGATAGATTGATTTCTTCGCCAGGTTGACTATTTTTATAGATGCTATTAAAATTTTCAGGGTGTCTTTGCCAATATTTATTAACGGAGTATTTTACTAAATATTCAGAGTAATCTGGGTCTGGATCAGCATATATTTGTTGATAGTAATCTATAATTTCTTGGGCATACCCCTTACTATCCATCCAATTAATAAAACTTTCCCATTCTATTGTTTCGTTGATACATGCACCTACAACTTCATGTGTATCTCCATCACAGCTCATAAATTCAGAAGTTTTTGTTCCATTCTCACAAATAAATTCAGTGGGATGGCTTTCAGTACTAGATTTAAGAAACAAAGAATCTCCTTCAGAGTATATAATATCTCCTCTTGTTGAATGGTCGCCACTATCCATATCTAAACAAAATTCTTCAACACAGCTACCATTGGAACATCTTGCACCAATACTCAGTATGCTTTCGCAATCAATGCTTGGTTCATAAGTTGCATAATCGTTTTGGTTACAATAAAATTCCCATAATTCTCCTCCAGCACAATAATCTGTCATTTCATAAACACCAGTCAATCCTTGGCCAGAAACAGTTCCTATGTTTTCATAATCTATTCCACTATCTGAGTCAGTACAATAAACTTGTTGATTCGCTTCGCTTCGAAAAATGTTCCTAAATAATTCTACAAATATAGAGGGTTTTTCATCCTCTGTATTATCTTTAATAACTCTAAATGGGGCAGCGCCTGTAATAAAATCCCAAAGAGAAGCAGAAACAATTGTAGAACTTAACAATAAACATATGATTAAAATAATTCCCCATTTTTTTATCACCTTATCGGGTAACATACCAAGAAATTATACCTAGAAGTTTATAAATTTAATCTAAATATTTATAAATAATTATCTTCTTCTAAATCAGATGCCAATAGATGATTTCTTTGATGGTGCTGAAAGGTGTAGTGTACAACTAGAACCTAGAGAAATGCCAGATGTCCCACACTATCAAGATAAAAGAGAATTACACTTTGAATTATTACCTAATACACCACACCAAAGAGATCTACCAAGAGAATACTTTCCTTTAGAATATTTAGAAAAATAAAAAAAATTAAAGAGAATAAAAACCATAAGTTGCAACACCCTTATCTATAGTATCCATTTTGATCCAACGTGCTTCAATGTAAATTCCCTCTTCTTCAAAGTCTTTTCTGTACTCTCTTATCTCATTAATATCTTGTTCACTAATAAATTCCCAATCAGCAAACTGGGTATCTACTTCTTGTCTTGTCTCTTCTTCTGGGTCACTAATTAAATATTGTGCAGTTACTGAGACATAATCTGAACCAAATGCAATTGGGCTGTACTCTTCCCAGTCAAAATAAGGTACGTAATCATACAAATTTTCTTCATTTAATTCCAATTCATCAACAGACAATTGTACGCCTTCTTCAGATGTAGCTGTTTCTCCTGAACAACCAAAAATAAAAACAGAAAGGAGAAGAACCATAAATATTGTTATAATTTTAGTTTTCATAATTTTATTTGTACTTAGAACTTTAAAAATATAACTAAAAATAAAAAAATTAAAGAGAACTTAGTTTTCTTCTCAAAGCTTCCATCTGAGCATCCAATGGATCCTTAGGTAGAGCCCTTTCTTTAACTTGGGGTTTAGCACCAAGCGGTTTCAATGCTCTTTGTTTAGCAAATACCAACTTATTGTTTATAGATCGAACTTTTTTCAATTCTTCCATCTCTAATGGCATCTCTTTCAATCTAACTAACTTAACCAAACGAGTTATAGAACTTAATTTCTTTCTGAAGTTAACTAGCTCTTCTTCTTTAGCTTCTCTGATCTTTTTTACTACCTTATATCTCTGCAGAAGATCAACAATTGAAATTGTTTCTCTAAGGATAGATTTTCTACTCTCTATAGGACTAACTAACATAACATGGACACTATCGCCCTTTGTTCTTCTTTTAGCTACCTTTCTCTTCTTCCTTTTAGCCATTTTATTCAAACAGTTTTTTATCAATATCCATAAGCTGAGTTTTTATTCGTGCAAGGTCATTATGCCATGCAGCTAATTCTCTATCTTCTTCTTCTTTTAACCGATTTAATTTGTTCAGAATATTTCCTGCCTCATTTAATCTGCTCTTTAATTTGTTAAGATTATCAATAACTTCTCTATATTTATCAATTTTTACAAATAAAGGTTGTTCCATACCACCAATACTAGATGGAAGTTCAGGAGCAGCACTAGGCATTATTGGAATATTTTCTGTCGGAGAACTAGGAACTGGTGCTGCAGGTTTTGCCTGCGAAGCAGAAGTATTTCCAGGTTCGTACGCCGGAACTGTTTTAGGTAATTCAGGGAATTGCAGAGGAGGTAATTCCTTTTTATCCTCTTTTTTACTTGATCCAAATAGACCCATTTATGACACCTCCAAAATATCATGCTTATAAACTTCTAGGAGACTAACTGGTTTAAAAAGTTTTCCTTTTAATACTGACGATCCAAACATTTATATAATAGTTATTCCCCTAGAAAACTAAATTTAAACTATGAAGATAAATAACAAAGTTGTGGACGAGCTTATATGTAATCTCACCGGTGAAGAAATTCTACCTTTAATTCATCTTATTAGAAATAGAAAAAATGTAAGTGAGTTCAAAATAGCTGAACAATTAAATGTAACAGTAAACCAAGTAAGGAATATGCTTTACAGATTATATGATCACAGTTTAGTAACATTTCAAAGAAAAAAAGATAAGAAAAAAGGTTGGTATATCTATTACTGGACGCTAAATAAAAATAAAGTTAAAGAGGCATTAGTCAGTTATAAGAAAAAACAATTACAAGATTTCAAATTAAGACTTGCAAGAGAACAAAAAAGTCAATTTTTCTTCTGTCCTACTGGTTGTATGAGAATGACCATGGAAAATGCAATGGATCATGATTTTAAATGTCAAGAATGTGGTTCCTTACTAAGACCACTAGATAATCAAAGAACTATTGAGAATATAAAACAAAGAATACTAGAACTAGAAGAAGAGCTTTCACAACCAATTGTAGTAGAAAAAGAGAAAAGAGTAGGTAAGAAGAAAGTAAAGAAGAAAGTTGCTAAAAAAGTTAAGAAGAAAGTTGTTAAAAAAATAAAAAAAGTAAAAAAGGTTGCTAAAAAAGCAAAGAAAGTAAAGAAAAAAGTAGTAAAGAAAGTAAAGAAAAAAGTAGTAAAAAAGAAAGTAAAGAAAAAAGTCTCAAAAATACCTAAGAAAAAATCAAAAGTTGCAAGAATTCTAAAGAACGTAGGTAAGAGATTAAAAAAGAAGAAAAAATAATCAGAACATTGCTAATAAATTACTTAATACATGACTCCCATCCAAAGGAGGAATTGGTATCATATTAAAGATAAACAAGAACAAGTTTAATCTTTTAGAAATAGTCCAACCAACCATCTCAATATGTTTCATCTTTTTCTTATATTTCAAAACTAACATACTTATCAGAAATAAAATCAAGTTCACTAGAGGTCCTGCCAAAGCAATCCAAAAAGCATCAAAAGCTGGAATCCCTCCTGGAATAGAAACATAAGCAGGAGCTAATATCAACAAGGGAGAGTTTATCACTTTTAAAATCAAAGCTAGTCCTAATCCCCACCAGTAAACAAAGAAAGTTGCACTATGTCCAAAAGCCATAGCTACAAACTTATGCCCAAACTCATGCAAAACAACAGCAGGAGCAGCAACTATCATTGAAAACTTTAATTCCTTCCAACTAAACCTCTTAAAATCATAAGGATCACTTCTAACATATCCTGTAAAGATATAACCTAATGCAACAGTCATAATTACAAGACTGATAATCTCCCATAAACTTAGCATACCAATACTAAATTTACAACATTTAAAAAGTTTTTTAAAGAAAAACCACTTATCAACCTCATGAAGAAACTATATGAAAGAAATATTACTCTCTCTTATATTATTACTTGCTTAGGCTGGGGAAGATTTTTTATTCCAGTTCTAGCATTATTCTATGTTGCATCACAAGTCCCATTAGAACAATTTGGAGTAATTATGGGAATATTCTTCTTAGTTATTTTATTGTTAGAAATTCCTTCAGGAGTTATAGCAGATCTAATTGGTAAAAAGAATGTGATCATAATATCTTATGGTTGTTACATAATAGAACTAATACTAATTGCATTTTTCAATGGTTTCTGGATTTTTTTAATCGCAAAAGTAATATCTGGTGTGGGAGTAAGTCTAACCTCCGGAGCAAGTCAGGCATTATTATATGATTCATTAAAGAAACTAAAAAGAGAAGACGAGCACAAAAAAATCTCTGGAACAAAAATGGCATTAATGAATGTCTCCATGGCTATTGTTTTCATAATAGGGGCATATCTCTTCACAATCAATTACAAACTTCCTGCAATTGCTTCTATCCCCTTTACAGCAGCTGCATTTTTTGTTGCATTCTTATACAAAGAGCCTTACAAAAATAAAAGAAAATTAACTTTCAAGAACTCATTCTTACAATTTAAAGAAGGTATTGTTTATTTTTGGAATCATAGTTACCTCAAATATATTGCCCTCCTAACTCTTGTAGCAATTCCACCTATAGCAATTCTTCAATCTTATTCCTCAGCATATTTTGAACTAATTTTAATCCCTATATCACTAATAGGGGTAATAGCCTTTGTTGCTTCAATGCTCACTGCATATTCGTCTAAAATATCTCACAAAATAGAAGAAAAAATAGGAGAAAAGAAATCATTATTTTTAATTCAAACATTAATGGTAATAGCCACTTTCACAATGGCCTTAATGATTCCTTATTATGGAGTTTTATTCTATCTTATTGTTGCATTTGTCTATGGATTTGGGAATGTAATAATAAATCATTATGTAAATCACCATGTAGAATCTTCTCACAGGGCAACAATGCTTTCAATTAACAATATGTTCAGAAGCATGGGAATATTTATCTTAATACCTTTAACTGGATATTTGATAAAAATAAAATCAATGTCTTTCTCATTTATAACTCTTGGAATAATCTTGGTAGTCTATCTAGTTGGACTACATATTTTCTCTAAAAACCTAAGAATAAAATAAAAACATTTATTAACCAATTAAACATTTCATAATATATGATTTGGTTATATCCTTTAATTTTCATTGCAGTTGTATTCTTATTAATGGGATTAAAAGTAATCAAAGAGTATGAAAGGGGGATTCTATTTACATTTGGAAAATACACCAAATTAATGACTCCTGGTCTAAAAGTAATAATTCCTATTGTTCAAACATTTCAAAAAGTAGATTTAAGAGTAAAAGCAGTAGATGTTCCAGATCAAGATGCAATGACTGGAGATAACATTTCAACAAAGATTAATGCTGTGATTTATTATAAGATCTCAGATGCAAAAAAAGCAATTCTTGAAGTAGAACATTATAATTATGCAATCTCACAACTAGCTCAAACAACAATGAGAAATGTAGTTGGAGAGGTAGAACTAGATGAATTACTAGCAAAAAGAGATAAAGTTTCAGGTAAGATTAGAAAGATTGTTGATGAAGCAACAGATCCTTGGGGAATAAAAGTTGATGCTGTAGATCTAAAAGATATTGTTCTTCCAGAAGATATGAAAAGAGTTATTGGTAAACAAGCAGAAGCTGAAAGAGAGAAGAGAGCAGTTATAATCAAAGCTCAAGGAGAGGTTATGGCAGCAGACAATATGGCAAAAGCAGCTAAAACTCTATCTGAAGCACCAGGAGCTTTACACTTAAGAACTTTACAAAGTATTAATGATATGAGTTCTGATCAGAGTAATACAGTTATATTTGCCCTACCTTTAGAAGTATTAAGGGCATTTGAAGGCCTTAGAAAGAAATAGAGCCATAAACCTTATAAATTCTTTAATTTTCTAAAACCCTATTGCCGAGGTGGCACAATCTGGTACTGCGCAGATCAATAAGAGTGTAAGACTGCTAGGTTGTATAATAGCACAGAAATCCTGTTTCCTTTGGATATCCGGGTTCAAATCCCGGCCTCGGCGTTATTTACAAATAATATTTAATTTTTCTTTCTTATTGCAATGAAAACATCCAATAAGTTTTTTATATGTTCTTACATCTTTTATAACAATTCTATACCCATTCTTAAAATCATAATACTTATTATTTATTTTTAATTTTTTCAATAAATTACTCATCTCTTTTAGACTATTTTTATTTGTTGAGTCAATAATTACTGATTTTTTAACAAGATCTATAGTACCATCCCCATCTACGAAAGATCTAATAAAATATTTTGCCTGATTTTCATATTTTTTATCAAATAATTCATTAGGAACTTTCCATTTCTTAGAACCAAACAGAGTATATTTTCTTAGGTCTTTAACGACCTCCTTCCTTTTTAGATAAATTGTCCCTTTTTTGTATACTTTTAGGGGATAATCATAAACTTTATTCATAAGAAAAATAAATCTATTTTGCAGGGATAAATCAGTATTAGAAAAATTTATCCATTCACGCTTTGTTTTTCTAAGGTAAGATTTATTTCTTCTAGGATCATAAGACATATAATTATCAGTATAATCATTATCATTACCTTCTGAACAAAGAAAGCCCAAAAGTTCAGATTTATGTTTTGTTAGTTTTTTTGCAGAAGCAGGATTAGAGATAATTGATTTTTTGTTAGGGTGGGGAATTTTTTTAGAATATTTATTTATAGTTCTATCGGAAAGATTAAATTTGGTGGATATTTCTGAGATTTTTGTTCCTTTTTTCTTTAATAAGATAATTTCTTTTAGAATTTGAGGAGTAACCTTCCTTTTCATACTCTCTTTCTATTTTTTAGAGTTATAAGCCTTTTGATTTCCCACCCTCGGCGTCCTACATTCTAAGAACTTTTGTAACATCTTCAGCAATTGCTGGGTGTGCAATCATAATACCTTCCCTACCCATGTTAGGACGCTCTTTATTATAAACAAATTCTCCACCATTAAGATCACCAACTATAAATCCCATCTCCTCTAAAATAACTTGGCCTGCAGCAACATCCCACTCATTAAGACCTCTACTACTTCCAATAACAACATCAGTTTCACCCATTGCCAATCGAGTTATCATTGTCCCCATACTACTAACTCTTTGTAATCTTTCTTCTGGCACTCCCAAACCTCCAGGAGGTACAAAATTACTAGAATGATGACTTACAACAAAATTATCTAAACTAACTCCTTCTCTTAGTTCAAGAGGATAAAATTCAATTCCTTCTTTAATTTCAACTAACTCTCCTTTAACACCATAAATCATTCTTCCTTTTTGAGGTTCAGAAACAATCCCTATAGTTGGAACACCATTTACAACATAAGCCATCATAAAAGAAAATTGATCCTCGCCTCTTGCAAAACTTCTACTACCATCTACCTCATCAACAATAAAAACACATTCCTTATCTAATCTATCTAAAGAGTCTCTACTCTCTTCTGTTAACAATCCACAACCAGGAAATCTTTGAGGTACCTTCTCTCTTACAAAAGCCTTAACTCTTTCATCAGCAGTGGTTGAAGCTCCTCCTCTATGATTGAGAGAACGACCAAACCCCTGCTCTTTTGTATACATAATAATCTCACCAGCTTTTCTGGCAACATAAATCATATGACTCAGAATTTGACGATATTCCATTTTAAACCTCGAGCATAGCTCTTATTCTACTCCCGGTTCTATTAAACTCACCAGCAGGAATCAAAGGACTTGGTTGAAAATCTCC
>JABHZQ010000012.1 GCA_018656555.1 archaeon | reverse complement strand
CCTATTTTTATTCTCCATCAAGATCACGATGAGTGTGTTTCAAACATTATCCCTTCAAAAGCAGATTTTGATGGTTGGGCAACAAAATTTAGACTTCTTTCAGGTAGGCCTCTTGATGAAGCAAATCCTATTTTGGATACTGAATTAACTCTTCCTAAGGCAAGGTCTAGAATATCAATAATAACAAAGCCACTTAACCCTTATGGATATGGTCTTGCAATCAGAAGACACAAAGATACACCCTGGACACTACCTCTCTTTATGAAAGTGGGAATGATTTCACCATTGGGTGCCGGATTATTAAGTTTCTTAATTGATGGTTCAAGAACCCATCTTGTTGCAGGAACAAGGGCATCTGGAAAAACATCTATGCTTGGTGCAATGTTGCTAGAGATTTTAAGAAAATACAGAATCTTAACTATAGAAGATACATTGGAGCTACCAACTGAAGCAATGAGAAAACTAGGATATAATATCCAACCATTAAAAGTTAGATCTGCACTTGTAAAGGGTGGATCTGAATTAGAAGCATCAGAAGGAATAAGAACTTCTCTTAGGCTGGGAGATTCAGCATTAATTGTAGGAGAGATTAGGTCAGGAGAAGCAAAGGCCCTTTATGAAGCAATGAGAATTGGTGCATCTGCAAATGTAGTTGCAGGTACAATTCACGGTGACTCACCCTATGGTATTTTTGATAGGGTTGTTAATGATTTACAAGTTCCAAAAACTTCATTCAAAGCAACAGACATTATTGTTATGTGTAATCCCATAAGGAGTGCAGATGGGTTACATAAATGGAGAAGAGTAACATCTATTACTGAAGTAAGAAAAGGTTGGGAAGAAGATCCATTAACAGAAGGGGGATTTATAGATCTAATGAGATATAACGCAAAGACCGATCTATTAGAACCAACTCCTGATTTAATCAATGGTGATTCTGAAGTAATAAAAGCTATTGGTGCAAATATTAGGGAATGGGTAGGAAATTGGGATGCAATATGGGAAAATATCTTACTAAGAACTGATCTTAAAACAATGCTTGTAGATTATGCTGAAAAAACTAAAAAACCAAAAGCTTTAGAAGCTGAGTTCACTCTTGAAGCTAATGACATGCAGCATAGATTAACAGATGCTGTAAAAAGAGAAGTAGGTGGGTTGGATACCAAACTAACAAAACAAAAGTTTGAGGAATGGTTAAGGGAAAGATTAAAACAATTATAAAAGATGGTGAGAATTGACCCAAAGACAAAGCAAATCCTAGATAAGTATGGATCCAAATTAGCAGACAATTATCAATCAGCAATGGATGCTCCTTCTAGAGGAACATTTACAAAAGATTATTCTACATTTAGAGATGAGGCTGTTTTTCAAAAAAATACTTTTTATGAAAGAGCTTGTAAGTTTGCAGGTTCAATTATAAATCTTGCACCTTCTAAAGAGGAGCAAAAGAGAAAATTAGCAGAATCAATTGAAGTAGCTCACTTAAGTATAACTCCTGCTCAAGCCTATACTCTATCAATCTTAGTAATGTTTGGATTTATTCTACTTGCCTTAATGATTGGATTTATTACTTTTGCTTTTGGAAGTTTCTCATTTATGTTAGTAATAATCTTAATGGGGATGGGAGTATTCTCTTTAATTCCTCTTTCAAGCATGCCTCATCATTTGGCCCAAAAACACAGATTACAATCTTCAAATCAAATGGTTTTGTGTATTCTTTACATTGTTATCTATATGAGACATACATCTAATCTTGAACATGCTATAAAGTTTGCAGGTGAACACATTGGTAATCCCTTAGCTTTAGATCTAAGAAAGATTTATTGGGATGCAGAAACAAACAAATATTCAACAATACAAGAATCTCTAACTCACTATCTTGAAGGTTGGAAAGATCATAATCTTGCATTTGTAGAATCTTTTCACTTAATACAATCTTCATTATATGAAGGAGTTAACAAAAGAAGATTAGAACTTTTGGACAAGTCCTTAGATGTTATTTTAGAAGGAACTTATGAGAGTATGCTTCACTTTGCTCAAGATGTAAGATCTCCAATAACTATGTTGCATATGCTTGGAGTTATTCTTCCAATCCTTGGTTTAATTGTACTTCCTTTAATTGGAAGTTTCTTAGGTGTAAGTTGGTTCTCTCTTATGATGGTCTATAATGTTTTATTGCCTATAGCAGTATATTATTATGGGTATAGCTTGCTTTCTAAACGACCAGTTGGATATAATCAAACAAACCTTGCAGAAGAAAATCCAGAATACCAAAAATTAAGATTCTTACAATTAAAAACAAAAACTGGAGAAATTCTAATTAATCCCAAACATATTGCAATTTTCATAATTCTCATTGGAGTTATTTTGGCTTTCTCTCCATTAATCTTGCACTTTTTAGATCCTGCATTTGAAATTAATTTTGGAGCAAATGCTAAATTTTTAGATTATAGAACTACAGAAGCAAATACCATAGTTGGGCCATTTGGATTAGGTGCAACTTTATTTAGTTTAATTCTTCCACTAACTTTAGGTGTTGGTCTAGGTCTGTATTATTCAATAAGATCGAAAAAACTCATAAAAATAAGACAAGAAACAAATAAACTAGAAACAGAATTTAGAGGGGCTATCTTTCAACTTGGAAATAGGTTGGGTGGTGGAATGCCTGCTGAAATGGCATTTGGTAAAGTTGCTGAAAATTTACATGGAACACCAACTGGAAAATTTTTCACTATAATTAATTCAAATATGAGAAGATTAGGTATGAATCTAAAAGACGCGATTTTTAGTGAAAAAAATGGAGCACTTCTAGTTTTTCCATCATCTTTAATTGAAAGTACAATGAAAGTTCTTGTGGAATCAGCACAAAAAGGTCCTCAAGTTGTATCAAGAGCAATGGTAAGTATTGCACAGTATTTAGATAGAATCTATAAGGTAGCAGAAAGGTTAAGAGATCTATTAGCAGAAATATCCTCTTCTATGAAATCTCAAGTTTCATTCCTTACTCCTTTAATTGCTGGAATTGTAGTTGGAATTGGTGCAATGATAACAACAGTTATTGCAACTTTAACATCCTCATTAAGTGTGGTTGGTGGTGGAGATGATGGTGGAGGTTTAATGGGTGGAGGAGCAGGAGATCTTGCAGCAATATTCCCTATGGCAAATTTAATTCCTCCTTTCTTTTTACAATTAGTAGTCGGTTTATATGTAATTGAAATGATATTTGTTTTATCTATCTTATCTAATGCAATTGAGAATGGTGTAGACCAACTTAACGAGGAATACACACTTGGCAAAAACTTATATAGAAGTTCCATACTTTATGTAATCATTGCAGGAATAACAATTTTGATCTTCACAATCCTTGCGGGATCAGTAGCACAAATATAAAATGGCATCAAAAACAATGGTCACAATAATTGCAGTTATGGCCCTTATTGTTATAATCCTATTAATTATTTGGAAATTAAAAGATGGTTTACTTGCGTAAAAGAGGGGCAGCTGCACCAGAGCAAATAGCAATAATCATTGCAGCTGTTATAGGTCTTGTTGTAATTCTATTAATCTATATTGCAGCAAAAGGTAGTTTCCTTAATGTTTCTTTTATGTCTTCAACAGCATGTTGGATGTCAAATGGAATGAAATGCGGAGGAGGATTTGCAACATTCACTCCAAATCTCTGTACTCCAGATAAAGTAGAAGATGTTCTAACACAAGAGAGTGAGGAATTAGCATCTCTCTTAAGAACAACATATTGGATGTATCACAAATCTAAATGTGATTTTACAAATACTGAAGCAGCAGTCTATAGTTCTTTTTATTTTGAACTAGAAGAAGATTTAGCGATAGGAGAGCTCTTGGTCTACATGTCAGAAAATAATAGGGGAGATTCAAGCCCAATAGAAGATTCAGATTTAGCATACCTTGAAGAGAATACAGAAGGTAACACAATTTGTTTTGATGGACAAGTTGACGAAATAGCAGTAGAACATAAATTAAAAAAAGAAAAAACTTATTATATTCATTATTGGGATAGAGATAAGTTGATCTATCCAGAACGAGGAGATAGAATTATTGTCACAGATGATCCCTACATAGATACATTCACATTAAAAGAATTTGTAATGCCTGATTTTACAGTTAAAGGATTCCTATCAAAATATGCAGAATTAGCAATACCTGCAACTATTTGTAATATTCCTTGTGTAATTCTTTATCAAGGGGGAAAAGCAACTGTAGAAATCATGAAAGCAGATGAACCTGGAAAGTATTGTTTAGAATATTCAATTCCAATCGGAGGAGGAGAGAGTGAAAGTATTATTGAATAAAAAAGGAGATTTAGCCTGGGAGTATATTGCGGGAATAATAATAGCCATGCTTGTTCTAGTATTAATTATCATATTCACAACAGGATTAAAAGATAAAGTAGTTGATGCTGTTTTAGGATTTGGAAAATGGGGATTTGGAAGATAAAAAAAGGAGAGAGTGGAGGAGTAACTACAGCAGTAAAAGCTCTAATGATTTTCATAGTTATAGTTGTCATGGTAGTAGTAATAATGGCATTTAAAGATCATCTTTCAACAGAGTCTCAACCCATTGCCCAAGAATTTGATGAGGCTCTAGCAATAGCACAACAAGCCCATGATCCAGAATCAGCACAAGAGATTCAACTACAAGAAGCATTTGATGCCTTAGTAAATAATATTACTTATTGTTGGGATGTTTCAAATAAAGAGGAATGTGGTTGTACATTCAAATCAAATATAACTCCTCCAGATGGTTCATTTATTGGAATTTACAATAAACAAGATGCAGCACATATTGTTGCTTTTAGAAGTGATGATGTCCCAATAGCAAGTGAGGTATTTTCATCAAAGAGTTTTGGCCTTCTAAAATATCAAGAATCTACAAATCAATTTGTTTGTCAATTCCCAGATCTCTTCCTCTTAACAGAAAAAGAGAAAACTGATTTAGACTTTTCAAATAGTAATTGGGCAGCAACAAAAGATAATAACAATTATTTTAAAATTGTTGATAAGATTAAATTATCTCATTTAAGCACCCTACCTACAGTTAAAGAACCAATAACTTTTGTAGATATAAATGAAGGATTAAAATCTGCAAGATTTGATACACCTGATGCTTATTATGAAGTAAAACATGATGGAGAGTGGAAAATTAAAACAGCTATGCAAATAAGATTTCATAAATTAGCTGGATTATATGGTGGGGGTTCAATCCCTGACAATGTAGAATGGGCCTATATCGAATTAGCAAAAAAGAGTGAATCCGAAGGAATGTCTTATTTGGGTGAACTTAAGGCTGCTGTAGATGCAGGAATCTATAGTGAATTACAAAATAAAGTATCTGATGATACCTCTTATCCGGCGATAATTAAACTAGATAATAATAATTATTGTTTTGTTACTGAGTTAATCGGTCATGAAGAAGGAAACTCTGCTGGAGGTCTATTACTTGCCAAACCAGACATAGTTATTGAAGGGGATGACACTAAATTTTACTTTGGAGACTACCCATATTACTATATAGCACAGAAAGAGATGTGTTGAAGTTATAGAAAAACTTAAATATCAAGATAGCTAATTATCCATTAGTTAAACATTGAGGTGGTAATGTATGAATAAAAAAGGACTTGACATTTCTCTTAATTTTGTGATTATTGCAGCTTTAGCATTAATTGCGCTAATAGTTATAGCTTTAATCTTCACAGGAGGGATCCAGAAGTTAATTGGGCAAGAAGAGGAAGTAATTGAAGTTGGAACACAAGAATTCGCACTTGCAGAGGGTGCCTGTAGTTTGGCATGTAGTGCAGGGAGTGAAACCGCATGGGATAATCCAAGTTTTCCACAATCTGTTATAGATGCAGGTTATGATTCTTGTGATGATATGCTGGATACAACTTTTGAAACTTGTGACCAAGCTGAATAAAAACATTTATATAATCTTTTTCTTTATTATTTTATATGAATAAAAAAGGGGACCTAACTATTAATTACTTAATTGTTTTCATAATAGCAATCATAGTTTTGATTATAGTAGTTATTATATTTAGATCACAAGTTGGATTATTTCTAGAAAAAACATCCACTTTACTAACCAATATCTTTACTCCTGTTGAAAACATAGATCTAACACAATGAAACTATCAAAAAGAGGGAGCTCTGAACCAACTAGTAATTTTACAGTCGGCCTAATAATTGGAGTAACATTAATTATAATTCTTGGAGGAATTGGATTAAAATTCTATATGAATAGTAAGGCAATGCATGATAGCTTTAATGGGTTTACAGAAGAATTAGCCCAATTAAATAATGGAGAAACATCTCATGAAGTCTTAGCCATACCTGAAGGTTACACCCTAGTTAGTTTCCAGGGTTCTGATTTTGATGCTAAATGTGAAGAAGGTAACTATGATATGAAAATGCCCGATTCTTGTGGAATGTATCCCTGTCTTTGTTTTTGTAAAATTGGTTATGCTGGGTTCCTAAATAATGATGATTGTAAGAAAAGAGGAGAATGTTATGCTTTCACAGAGCAAGACTACACTCCAACATTAAGATACCCTGAATGTCCAGAAGGTGTATTCATTGAAACTCCTCCTGGAAATCTTTTTGAATTATACTTCAAAAGAGAGGGAGATACACTCTATATCTCACAAACTGCAGAATTCATTTCAGATACTCATAAGGATGCAATCACCTCTTTAATTTCACTTTCAAATAATCTTACAACCTGTACTTCAAAAGAAGAAGATTGTAAGTGTGATGTAGATCTTAATCTAGAGATTCCTTATTCTTTCTATTTTGAAGAAAATGAAATAACATTGTTTAATGGAACTGATGAAGTACATTATGAAGCAATAAACTTTGAATTTGGATATGATGATAAGAGTGAATTCTATGTCTTAAATGCAGCAGAAGACACCCCTCTATTAATAACTGAAGCAACCCTAGCATCCATCATCTTCAATACTGATGCAAGTGATGCAATAGAAATAAACAGTTATGTAGAAAAAAGAGGAGATAAATTCTATTTTATTGCAGCAACAGAAACAAGTACTTTGACTAATTGTAGGTCAACTGAAATAACTCTATAAACAAAAATCTATTTAAATTCTTAAGTTAATTAATTATTTATGAATAAAAGAGGTCAAGGTGAAGCTATGGCTATTTTTACAGCCTTTGAAATAATAGTTATTGTTTTAGTTTTTGGATCTTTTGTCTTTGTAAGTACTAATTTTGACTATATCTCAAGAGCAAATGAGATTTATGCAGAGCAAGACTTAACACTCTTAGCAAGCGCAATAGCTGCCTCACCAAGTGAAATAACCTACAATTATCCAATAAAAGAAATCTATGATGTAAAAATAGAAAACAACAATATCAACATAGTAAGAAACCCTCAAGATTTCATGGAATATTACAATTATTATAATTTAACTTTAAGAAATGAAGGAGAAACAGTCACAATTTCAAATGAGTAAAGCACAGTATATCTTGGGACATAAATGGTTATACTATACCATTACAATTTTTGTAATTGGGGCAATGTTCTTCTTTTTTAGAGCAGAAATACAAAAAGATACATTAAAACATACAATCTGTCTAGATGATGTTGAAAACAACTTGTTAATGGCAGAAGCCCTCTATTCTTCTAATTGCTTAGCTTATTATGATGAAGAACTTGGGAGGACTATTCCTGGAACAATTGATCTTGAAAAGTACACTGCAGAAAGATTAGATGCTAATTGTTTCAAATATCAAGAACAAGAAGTACAAATCTCTTTGAATAATACAGTCCTTGGAGATATAATCTCAAATAAAATATCTAGAACTAGATTAGTAACTGTAAAAGATGGAGAATCGAGCTATTTAGCAGAGATGAAATTTAGCTTCCCAGAATCAAAATGTTAAACAAAAAAGCCCAATTTGCAGAAAATGTAGACTTAATAATTGGAGTCATCTTATTTGTAGCGGGGATTATCTTATTTGCAATTTTCTCAAATTATTCAGAAGCAACAACAGAAGATCAAAGATTTGAGTTTGCAGCAAACTTTGAGGGTGAAACACAAAATTTAGATGTAATAAACTTTATTTCAGATCAAGAAAACTTGGAGTTTTTTACTTACTTTGAAGATAATAAAGATTCATATGTAACTCAAGATTTAATTTTTAATAACATTTTTAATCATAAATGTACAGATCTCTTGAAAGATCAATTTCAAGAAAAGATTGGAATAGATTTATGGTCAGTAGAGTTATCTGATGAGGGAAATTCCTTATTTATTTGTACTTCAGATAATTACTTTATCGACGAAACAATATTTAGTGAGACAGATTATACTGAAACAATTAACATTCCCACATCAGACCCACAAAAATCACTAACTTTGGAGTTAAAAATATGAACAAAAAAGGATCAGCACCAATGTTAATAGGATGTTCAATAGTTTTCATAATTGCAATTTTCTTGTTTTACACTTCAACAGATGAAGGAGATAAAACCCCTGGAAATAACAAGTTTACAATAGGTGAAGAACAATTTAAGGTAATTGAAACCTACCAAGATGCTGAAGAGGTAATAAACTTCCTAAAACTTTCAGCTATTCTCTCAGAAAAAAAAGTGATAGATAAAGGTAATTTTGTTAATGAATTTGAATCTAATTTTAATAGTTATATAGAAACATGTAACCAAGTTTACAATCTCACCCTAGAACCAGATGATTTTAATATGAAATACTCTCAAACAGAGGTTCTAATCACTTCTGAACCAATTATCTTTGAAGAAGACACTTATGTTTATGAGATCTCACCTTCTTTCAAAGTAAATATAGAATAAATGGGGTACGAGGGATTTGAACCCCCATCAACCGGTGACTCCTTAAAAAACTGGAGCCGGTCACACTACCGAATTATGCTAGCACCCCACATAGAGGAATAAAAATTCTTTCCTTTTTTATACTTTTCTCTTATATTCTTTTACAGTTAACTTCATTTTTTTACCATAAAATTGATCTGGAGAAATAAAAACACTGAATGGGAGAACATATATTATTTTTCCTTCAAGATGATATTCCCTAAATTCTCCAAAATCATAAGAATGAATAAGTAATGCTTCTTTACAATCCAACTCTTCCATATAACCTTCAACTTGTTTAATTTGGGTCATTGTAACTCTTCTTTTTGTAATATTTTTTACTTCAACAACATATTTTTTGTTATTACAATAAAATAATCCATCAGCCCACCTTCTTCCTTTAGAGATATACACTTTTCTCTTTATTCTTCCTAGCTCTGACAAATGATTAAGAACTCTCTTTTCAAATTTTTCAGCCCTATTTCTTATTTCTGGTAAAGATGTACCTTGTGCTTTTTTATGTTTTTTATATTCAACTCCTGCTGCATTATAAGCTGAGACTATAGAACCAAAAACTCTTGGAATTTGAACACGAGTATTTCTTAGAATATCTGGGATTGTACAAGCTGGATTTTTTTGAATATAATCCATAACTGCTTCTTTTTGTTCCTTTCTTGATCTTTTAGATAAATGTTTACTTGGGGGTACCTTTGCTTCCTCAAAAGCTTCTTTCAACCCACCTTCAAAAACTCTAGGAATTTTGATTTTAGTATCTCTAATTATTGACCTATAAGTTGCATAGTTGTTACTTTGGATATAATCAATTACAACTTTTCTATATTTGTCTCTAGTTGCTTTTGAATAACCTCTCTCCATATAACTTCTAGTAATTTTTTATTATATAAGCTCTGCGTGCACATATGCCGTGTCAAAGACCCTGAAGCCAAAATAGCACCATAATCTATTTATACTTCTCTTTTATTTCTTCAGCTATGATAAAAATAGGTATAATCGGTGGATCCGGCATGGATGATCCTAATCTTCTAGACTCATATGAAAAAGTAGATGTAATGACTCCATATGGTCATCCTTCCTCTTCAATAACTCAAGGAACAATTAGTGGCATCCCTATTGCTATACTTGCAAGACATGGAAAAAAACATCAAATAATGCCCACTAATGTAAACAACAGAGCAAACATCTGGGCATTAAAACACATTGGATGCTCACATATCATTGCAACCACTGCAGTTGGTTCACTAAAAGAAGAAGTTAAGCCCGGAGATTTAGTTTTAATAGATCAATTTATAGATCGAACAACAAAAAGACACAAAACTTTCTATGATAAAGACAGAGTATGTCATATTCCCATGGCAGAACCTTTTTGTGATAAGCTAAGAAATATTCTTATCCAAACTTCTCAAGAATTAATGATCAACACTCACCCTAAAGGAACTGTAGTAACTGTAGAGGGTCCAAGGTTTTCAACAAAAGCAGAATCAAACATGTTTAGAATGTGGGGTGCTGACATAATTAATATGTCCACAGTTCCAGAAGTTGTTCTAGCAAGAGAAGCTGGTCTATGTTACGCATCAGTAGCAATGTCCACTGATTATGATTGCTGGAGAGAATCTACAGAAGCAGTAACATTTGAGGAAGTTCTTAGAGTTATGAAAGAAAATTCAGAAAAGGTTAAGCGTTTAATCTTAACTGCAATTCCAAGAATAGCTCATTTAGAATGTAAGTGTAAAGAAGATATAAACTCCTCTTTAATTTGATTTAATATACTTATTTTACTTCCACAAACATTTTAAATTAGTTTTCTAACTCTCAAGGAGATGTCTAGAAAAATAGCGGTGATTGGAACTGGTTTTGTTGGTGCTGCTTATGGTGCTGCTTTAGCTGAATATAATAACCAAGTTATGTGTGCAGATATAAATGGTGGTAGAATTGATGCATGCAATGCTTTCTGTGCAAATCCTCAAGATAATAGGTTCCCTGTATATGAACCTGGATTAGAACAATTGGTCCAAACAGGACATGCAAGGGGATTACTTTCCTTTACTGAAGATGTTCAACAAGCAATTTGGGGATCAGATATTGTTTTTATTGCTGTTGGAACACCCCCACAAGATCCAAAGAGTGAAAAGAGTCCTGCTGATTTAGGTTATGTTAAGGGTGCAGCACATAAAATTGGTAAAATTCTAAAAGAATCAGGAAAATATCTTATTGTTGTAAACAAAAGTACAGTTCCAGTTAAAACTGCACAAATGGTAGAAGAGATTCTTGCACAATATGTTGATCCATCTAAGTTTGATGTTGTTTCTAATCCTGAATTTTTAGCAGAAGGAACAGCTGTTGCAGATTGTAAAAAACCCTCTAGGATTGTTGTAGGAACAAGAAATCCAGATGTAGTAGATGTTTTCAGAGATCTCTATGGTCCATTCATAGAAAATGCACCTCATAAATTATTTGCAATGAGTCCAGAGAGTGCAGAATTAACAAAATATTTCTCTAATACTTATTTAGCAATGCAAGTTGTTTTAACAAATGCATTTGCAAACTTTTCAAGATTAATGGGTGGAGATTGGTATGATCAAATTCGTCCCGCAATTGCAGCTGACCCAAGAATTGGTAGATTCCTATATCCTGGTTTAGGTTATGGGGGAAGTTGTTTTGGAAAAGATGTTGCAGAACTCTTAAACATGATGAAAAAAGGAAGATTAAATAGTGCACATTGGAAACTTTTAGATCTGGGAATAGATCAAAATAGACACCAAAAACTAGAGTTAAATAGAAGGCTTGCAGATATACTTCAAACACAAGAGTTTCCAGGTCATAGAGTAGCAGTTTGGGGAACCGCTTTCAAACCAAGAACTAATGATTTTAGAGATGCGGCATCTTTGTCAGTAATTCCAGATTTATTAAGAAGAGGTGCAATAGTAAGAATGCACGATCCAAAAGTAGACCATGGAGAGTTTGTTGCAACACTTCAAGAAATGGGCGTTGATACGACTCGTTTAACTCACCACACGGATGAATACGAGGCAGCAAGAGACGCAAATTCTCTAATGATACTAACTGAGTGGAGACAGTACAGAACTCCAAAATATGATGCTCTTGCACATGTAATGGCATTCCCAAGAATCTTTGATGGAAAAGACATTCTAAAACCTAAAGATCTAATTGAACAAGGATTTAATTGCTATGCAATAGGAAGACCAGATATAGTTATTTAGTTTTATACTTCTCTAGAATTTCTCTAACCCTTTCCTGTATAGTTTTTAATTTAATTTCCTTTTCTAATTTATCTGTATTAAGAACACAATTACTCCTTTTAGCTTTTGTAAAAGAATGTAGCTCATCTAAAGAAATATCTTCATAAGTGTGAGTAGGATCAACAATTTCTTTGTACATATCTAAAATTTCCTTTGGGCTAATTGAACCTGGGTTTGTTACATTGTAAGTACCTGTTCTCTTATTTTCAACAAGATATTTTGTGACTTCTAAAAGATCATCTACAATGATCATTGAATTTTTTTCACTTATTATTTTGGGATATTTCAAGATCTTACTAATATAATTTCTATCACTTACTTCAGAAAGAATTGGCATTCTCAGCCTCAATACCAAAACATTATCAAATTCTTCAAGTGCTTCTTGACTCCAAATTTTAGATTTAGAATAAAAACTACCAAAGAAATTAGGCTTATCTTCTTCTGTAAATCCCTTTCCATTATTATCTCCTTCATAAACACAACCAGTTCCTACATGAACAAAATATTTTCCTAATTCTTGACAAACCTTAACTAAAACCAAAGGACCTACAACATTAGAATAAAGTGTTTCAACCTTGTGATCTTCACACCAATCAACATTTGGTTTACCTGTTTTTCCTGCACAATTAATGATGGCTTCTGGATTTTTATCTAATATTTCTTTTCTAACTTCTTCTTGGTTACCAATATCAACACCTGACAAATAAGCATCTTCTAAGAATTCATAAAGTCTAGTTCCAAGCATCCCTCTACCAAATATAAGATATTTCATACTTTTTATTTTCCTTATATCCTTTATAAATATTTTTGTTGCATAATTCTTATAAAGCCTTCAAAATTTATGAATCTCATGAAAATACTAGTTACTGGTGCAGCTGGATTTATAGGTAGTAATTTTGTAAGATTAATTCTAAACAAATATCCAGACTATAAAATCATAAATATGGACAAGCTGACCTATGCAGGCAATACTGAAAATATCAAAGATTTACCTTCTGATAGGCATATAACTATTTTCGGAGAAAAAGGTGATATCTGTAACATACATAATATAAACAATATTTTTGAACTATACTCTCCAGACTGTATTGTTCATTTCGCAGCAGAATCCCATGTAGATAATTCTATTGGAGATTCCTCAGAATTTGTAAAAACTAATGTTTTGGGAACAGATAACCTACTAAAAGCTTCATTAAAATATGGAATTAAAAGATTTATCCAAATATCCACAGATGAAGTCTATGGTTCTTTAGCTCATGAAGATGCACCCAAAAAAGAATCAGATAAGCTAGATCCAAGAAGTCCCTATTCAGCTTCTAAAACAGCTGCAGAGCTTTTAGCATATTCTTATTATGTTACACACAAACTCCCTGTGATCGTAACCAGATCCTCAAATAACTATGGTCCTTACCAACATCCCGAAAAACTTATTCCAAAGTTTATTACAAACCTAATGCAAGGAAAAAAACTTCCATTAATGGGTGAAGGTGAAAATATTAGAGATTGGCTCCATGTTGAGGACAATTGTGAAGCAATAAACCTTATACTCCATAAGGGGGCAATTGGAGAAGCATATAATATTGGTGCAGATAATGAAAAAACAAACAAGGATATAACTTTAAGATTATTAAGGGCCTTTAATGTTGGAGAGGAGATGATCCATAGAATTGAACACAGGAAGGGTCATGATTTTAGATATTCTATTGGTTCTGAAAAATTAATGGCATTAGGGTGGCAAAAAAAGTATGCAGATTTTGATGCTGGAATACAACAAACAATTGAATGGTATAAAACCAATACAACTTGGTGGCAACCATTGTTAAAGGATGTGAAATATTGATAGGAGTAGTTTTAGCTGGGGGACATGGAAAAAGATTACATCCTGCAACTATCTCCACAAACAAACACCTAGTTCCTGTTTCTAACTTACCAATGATTGAATACCCCATTTATACCTTAGCAAGAGCAGGCATAAAAGATATCGCCATTGTAACTGGAGGAGATCATTTTGATGCTATTGCAAGATATCTTGGAAATGGAAATGAAAGAGGTTTAAATTTTCATTATGCTGTACAAAATAGACCTTTTGAACATGCAAGAGGTATTGCACATGCTTTAAGTGTAACAAAACAAATTGTTGGAAAGGATGATATTGCGGTTGTTTTAGGAGATAATATTATTGAACAACCTTTAGATCTTACAATTCCTCAAGGAAGTGAAGCTAAAATATTCTTAAAATCAATACCTGATCAAGACTTTTTTCAATCCGGAACAAATAAGTCTAGATTTGGAGTCCCATACTTTCAAGATGGAAAAATAATGGAAATAAGAGAAAAACCAGAAAATCCACCTAATAATTATTCAATAATTGGGGTTTACTTATACAAATCATCTGTATTTGATTTTATTCCTACTCTAAAACCCTCTGCAAGAAATGAAATTGAAATTTCAGATGTTAATGATTTCTATGTAAAGAAAGGAACAATGTCTCATGATGTTCTTTCTGGATTCTGGAGTGATGCAGGAACTTGGCCTAGCCATGCAAGAGCAACAACCCACATAAAACAAGCACAATTAGACAGACAAATTATGGAAAGATTTCCTACTCTAAAGGATTGGGAAACTTGGAGTCAAAGTTTTGCTAAAAAATGAAGGTATTATTAACTGGTGGTGCAGGATATATTGGCAGCCACACAACTAGACTTCTACTAGAAAAAGGATTCACACCGATAGTAGTTGATACTTTAGAAAATGGCCACAGAGAGGCCATACCTTCTGAAGTTAAATTCTATAATGGAAATATCAACAATAAAGAATTAGTAAGTAAAATCTTTATAGAGAATGAAATAGGGGCTATAATTCACTTTGCAGGATACATAGAAGCCGGTGAATCAATGAAAGACCCTCTTAAATTCTATAATAATAATGTATCTAATGCAACAACTTTTTTGAAAATTGCAATTAAGAATAATATAAAAAAGATTGTTTTCTCTTCAACAGCTGGAGTCTATGGCCAACCAAAGGAAATGCCAATTACAGAGTTATCTCCTACAGTTCCAACTAATTATTATGGCTGGACAAAGCTATTCTTTGAGAATATATTAGATTCTTGTAAAGTCTATGGTCTGAATAATATTTGTTTAAGGTATTTTAACGCTGCAGGAGCAGGATATAATCTTGGAGAAGATCATTCTCCTGAATCTCATTTAATTCCATTAATTCTTAAAACTGCTCTAAAACAAAGAGAGAGTATCAAGGTTTTCGGAACTGATTTTCCAACTCCAGATGGAACTGGTGTAAGGGATTATATCCATGTCTTGGATTTAGCTGAAGCACATATAGAAGCATTAAAACTTTTAGATAAAGGAATAACTGGTAAGTATAATGTTGGAACTGGAAAAGGCAGTTCAGTAAAAGAGGTAATTGATATTTCTAAACAAATAACAAATTTAGATATTCCAGTGATTGAAACCCCTAGAAGAGAGGGAGATCCAGCAGAATTGGTTGCTTCAACTGAAAAATTTCAAAGAATTACTCCTTGGAGACCAAAGTATGATATAAAAGATATTATTCAATCTGCTTGGAATTGGCACTCATCTAATCCTCAGGGGTTTAAGTAAATATTTTCTAAATGCACTAATGGCATTAACTCTAAATTGCATCTCTGCACTTCTTTTTGTTGTAACTAAATTAGCCTTTTTTAAGTTTTTAAGAAATTCCTGGGGGGAATTAAATCTATCCATTTCAACATAAGTTTTTCCAAACTCTGGTGCTATGTGGGCATCAGATCCAACACCCATAATAATATTTTTCCTCTTAGCATAATCTTTTGCTTTTTTATTTAAACTTTGTTGCCAAACTCTTCCATTAAAAATCTCCATAACATCCATTTTAAAGTTTAATCTCTTTACACATTTCCTTCGCCAATCAAAAGGGTGGGGGACATATACCAATCCACCCTGTTCTTTTATTTTATCGACTGTTTCTTCAATAGACAAACCACTTTTTATTTTTTCATTAAGAAACAATCCAATAAGATCACCTTCTTTTGTAAGAATTTCTTCTCCAATTATACAATCTTTAAATCTCTTAGCTCCCTCAATAGAATTATGATCTGTTATAGAAGGAAAGATATTATTTTTTTTACATAGTTTTCTCAATGTTTTCAATTCTAAATTTGCACAAGCAGAATACTTGGTATGAAGATGAAGGTCAACTTTCATATGTTCTAAATAATCTTCCCCATTTACTTTTCATAAATTTTCTAATTCTTGGTTTTCCAACAACTGGATACCAAAATCGATCATGATATGTCTCTGATCCCAAAATACACATCTTAAACAATGGAGTATGAAATAAAATCTTTTCTATTGCTTTAGAATGGTTCCTCATTAACTGATCTCCCATAATAACTGCACTTTTTCCTGTTTTAAATTTAAAATTAACTTTAGAGATATTTTCACCTACAATATCAATTTGATCTACATCTCCCATTCCCAATCCCAGATCATGTGCTATTTTAATGAATTTAATTTTCATAGGATCAAATCCCATCATTTTGGCAGATATCGCATCAATAGCCACTTGATCTTTAGAAGCAACAATGTAATCTTTTATTTTTGGATACATAGTTCTTGGTCCCTTCCCATCTCCACAAACAGTACCATCCATAACAGCAAAAATACCTTTATGAATTTCCTTTTGAATCTGTAATAAATCTACTAAAACCTCATGAATCATTTTGTGACTATGGTGTCTTCTAGCTGTTATTAAACCACCAAATGCATTTTTCATAGCTCCAGTCATAGTTGTATGGCCATGAGTTTTCATTGTTGGAAGATGAACAACATTCTTCCCAATAAACATTTCTGGAATTTTATGACCATCTGGAAAGATTTTATCCATTGCAAGCATCTCTGCCTTAGGTTTATAATTAATCCACTTAACTTCAGTTAGGGGTTCATATTTTTGCTTATATTTTCTCAAAACTGGCAACCACCTATTTCCTTTAGCTCCTTTCCAAACATCAGTAACAACTGTTCTATTTTCAACAGGATGTATATTTTTATATTCTTCATCTAACATATATTTTACAATTGCTTCAAGTTGCCAAGGTTCAGTAGAACAAGCTGGATAATACATACTCCAAGATAAATTTATCTTTAAAACAGTCTCATACTTTTTTAGAATCTCCTTAGTGAAATTAGCTTTTTTTAACAGTTTAGCATAATCCTCTAATACTGTTTCTGGTTCTGTTTTTAAAACAACTACCTTTGACATAAGTAAAAAGAAAAAAGGGTCCTTTATTAAGTTTATCTAACTAATTCAGCTATTTTATTTCCAAATTCTCTAGCAGATCCTGGGCCATCTCCAGTCACAATCCTTCCATCAACTTCAACCCCTTTACCTGTATAAATAGCTCCCTTACTTTCTAAAGCTTCTTTTTTAGAAGATGAAACAGTAGCTTTTTTCCCATCTAAGACCCCAGCATTAGCTAAGATTATAGGCCCAAAACATATAGCTGCCAATATTCTCTTTGATTCTCTAGCTATTTTTAGGGCTACATCATCCTCAAAATACTCAATAGTACCTAAACCACCAACAAAAACTATAGCTGCATAATCCTCAATAATAACCTCGGAAATATCAATATCTACCTTAGTATGTCCCCCCAGCATTCCAGTTGCTTCTTCAACCCCCTTAGAAGATATAGTTACTTGATAACCCTTACTCTCAAAAACTTTTTTAGGTTCTTCAAACTCCTCATCTCTATAATCTTTTGGAGCAATTACCATTAATATTTTTTGACTCATTTTGAAAATAATTTATTAGGAACATAAAGCAATTCCCCCTCCTCAGTTTTAACCTTAGATTCAAGAAGTCCAACTTCCTTTAGTCTCCCATTAAAATGATATTTGAATTTCCTTCCTTTCTTGGGTTTAAACTTAAGTTTTGCAATATAGTTTGGAACAAATTCTCTAATACTCATAAGTACCTTCCAGATCAAAACAATCCCTAAAAATCCACAAACCATAATTAAAACAATCCACTCAAATCCCATCTGGAATACACTCCAAACTATTGCAACAATATAAACCATAAATCTAACAATAGAAGATAAGAGATCGTATATTGGAAATCTCTTTCCTAAAACTCTTTCAAGTTCAAAGCTTTCTAATAACTTCTTGCTTAATTTAGCTAAAATATCTGCAATTAATATCCCTACACCAAGAATAATCAAACCAGCCACAATATTAGTAATACTCAAGTTTTCTATAATCATCATACACTCTAAATAGCTATTTTTCTTTAAAAACATTGTGGAAAACCTTTTAAAAAATAAACTAATAATATAATCATGCCAATTAATGCAAAACCAGAATATTTCAAAGCAGAAAAGAAATATTATGAAGCAGATACTATTGCAGAGAAGATTAAGGCATTAGAAGAGATGCTTAGTAAGTCCCCATCCCATAAGGGTGCCGAGACGCTAAGGGCAGGAATAAAAACAAAACTAGCTAAATATCGGATGCTTCTTGAGAAAGATAGACAACAACAACAGAAGAAAAAAGGTGCAAGGGTAATTCTAAAAAGAGAAGGTGCTGCACAAGTTATCCTTGTCTCTGTTACAAATGCAGGAAAATCTTCACTATTAGATCAGTTAACAAATGCTAATCCAAAAATTGAAGATTATGAGTACACAACAAAAAAACCAGAAATGGGGATCCTAGAGTATAAAGGTGTACAAATACAGATTATTGAAATGCCTGCAATTTATGAGGACTTTGCTTACAAAGGAATGGGCCCAACCTACTTTAGTTTAATGAGAGGTGTAGATCTTATTGTTTTCTTAATTGATACTACAAAAGATGTTCAAGAACAAATGGATATTCTAAATGGGGAATTTGATAAAGTAAACATTAGACTAAATAAAGAACGTCCTCCAGTTGAAATAAAAAAAACTGGACTTGGTGGGATTGAGTTCTCAGGCCAAAACTTTCTAAAATTTAATGCTAAAAAAGCAAAGAAGATGCTTAAGGAGAATAATTATCACAATGCTATTGTTAATCTATATGGACCAACAAACATAGAACAGTTTGCAGATGCATTAAATGAAGCAGTAACTTATTTGCCTTTATTGATAATCTATAATAAAGGAGACTTATCTAAGAATAAAGATTGCATATCTTCATTAACTGGAAAAGGCATAGAGGGTGTAAAAGATGATATCTGGTCTTCATTAGGTCTAATTAAAGTGTATACTAAACAACCAGGGAAAGAAAAAGAGTATCCTCCAATTGCACTCAAAAGACAATCCCAAGTAAAGGATTTAGCTCTAAGTGTTCACAAGGATTTCTTGAAAAAGTTTAAGTTTGCTAGGCTTTGGGGAAAATCAGCAAAACACCAAGGTCAACGAGTAGGAATAGAACATAGATTAAGAGATGAGGATGTTGTTGAGTTGCATTTAAAATAAAAACTTTTATTAAATGAAACTTATTCTAAATTATAATGAAACAAGCAATACTTGTAAGACAAGACTTGAAAATGCCCAAAGGTAAACTAGCAACTCAAGTAGCTCATGCTGCGGTAGAAGCAACCTTAAAGTCTTCAAAAAAGAATATGGAAGAATGGCAATTCTCAGGAAGTAAAAAAGTAGTGCTAAAAGTAGCAAGTTTAGAAGAATTAAAAAAGTACATGGGACAAGCAAAAGCACAAAAACTAACAACTGCTTTGATCAAAGATGCAGGAAAAACAGTATTTAATAAACCAACCATAACTTGCTTGGGAATTGGTCCTGATGTAGATGAAAGAGTAGATTCAGTTATTTCTAAATTAAAATTATTATAAATCCCGTCGCCCAGATTTGAACTGGGGATCTACCGGTAACGGCTGGGTATTTTTCATCCTTTGGAATTCCCACAGTCTAATACCATCTACAGCCGGTCGTTCTACCACTAAACTACGACGGGTTAAAGTCTAAGAAAAATTTCTATCTTATAAACCTTACCTTTTCTTTTTCTTACTCTCACTTAAGAATCCAGATACAACACTCAGTCTATTAGACTTAGAAGTAACCACTTTCCCCCTATGGGTTCTGTACTTAACAATTGCTTGAGGTAACATAAACTGACCTATAATCTTCATTTTAGCCTCAACATCATAAGATATAATCCTTTCCTCGCCCCTAGATAACTCTTGAATTCTCCAAATCATCCTAACTCCCTTATCTCCTCTTTGAACATTATTTGGCTTCAAGGTTCCAAATCGAGGTAAGGGATTAATAACTCTAGGTAACATTTCAATAAGCATAAGGTTCTTAACTGGCTTATTAGTATTATTTTTAATATGCAGTAAAATCTTAAAATCTGAAATTCCTTCACTAGTTTGTTTTAACTTGAATACTTCTTTCTTAATAATCACACCTTTTGACATCCAATACCACATCAATAAGCCAAATACCAGTATAACAATAATTGCAACAACAAGTGGCCTATAATCTACTTTAATATTCACACTATAAGACTCTCCGGGCTCTAAGTTAAAACTCCAGTGACTTCCAAAATCATCAGTATATGTTGGCCTTAATGAATACCTAGCAAACCACCTTTCAACCCCACCCAATTCAAAATCATAATTTTCACCAATCACATAATTACCATTATTTATTTTTGTTACTGTAACATCTCTATAAAGAAATTTATCAATATCTTCTACAGTTTCACTAATATCTGTATTTAATTCAACAATAAAATCTATTTCTTCACTACCTTGTAATTCATCATCATAGAATACTCTAACACTTAATTCATAATTTCCAGGTTCAGTAGTAGAATCAATAGGGAAACTATATTCAACATCTCTTTCCTGATCATCAAATAGTTGAATGGTTTCATGTTCTTCAAATAATTCACTAGAAACATATACATTAACATTACTCAAGGTTTCAGGAACATTATTTTCTAAGGCAAGTACAACCATATAATCATTTCCAGGAGAAATAGATTCAGCATATTCTTTAACATACATACTAAGTTTTTTCTCTGGTTCTTTAGCAAAAACTTGTAAATTGTATTCTTCTTCCTCTCCTTCTACATTCAAAACAGTAGCAGTAACATATGTCTTATACCTAGTTTGAGTAATTACATCCTCTTTCAATTTTATTTTTATATTAACATCAGTAGAACCATAGCCTTTCACAGTAACAATATCTGGATCCACCATAATATACTCAAAATCAGAACTAGGCAATCCCACATAAGGGTCTCCTTTGATTTGCACTTGCAATTCTTGATTTTGTACATTGGTGATTCTTAAATTATACTCTCCAATCTCTCCAGGTTCAATAATTGTAGTAGAATCCACTTCACTAATAGATATAACTGAAGCACTAGCAAAACTCATCAAAACCAGTACAAAAACACAAATTAACAGTAATTTCTTCATAAAATTCTAAATAATTATCACATTTATATAATTTACGTTACTACATTAGTAGAATGGTCTATTTTTTCAAATCTGATTATATTATCTACAAAACTTTCAACCTTGGCCTCATGGCTTACAATAATAATTTGACCAATATTGATTTCTTCCATCAATAATCTCATTCTATCCAACTGTTCAGAGGAGAAACCATCCGTGGGCTCATCTAGAATCAATAAGTCCTTAGTTTTAATTGAACTCATAATATTGTTAATAACTTGATTTAATGCTAATCTATAAGCCAAAGCACCAGCAGTCTTCTCTCCTCCCGAAAGATAATCATATTCTGTATCATAACCATTCTGGAATATCCTTGGACTAAATTCCTCATCCAAAGTCATCTGTAAATTCTCATTTTCAACTAAAATACTAAACCATTTCTCAAAAAGAGAGTTAAAATCCTCATGAACCTTAAACATAACATTCTTTTCCATATTTTCCATAAGTTTAACAAAATGACTTTCCAACCAAAATTGAACTTTATTCAAATAATCTAATTTTGCTTTACCTTCTTCCTTTTTCTTTATCTCTAAGCCCAAAGATTCAATCCTCTCCTTTACCATTCTAACCTTAACTTCTAGTTCTTTCTTTTCTAGTTCTTTCTTTCTAAATTCATGGTCTAATAGGTCAAATTCTCCCTTTAGTCTATTATATGCATCACCAACAAAACTTAATTCCTCAATTTTCTTGATCATTTCATTAACTTTAGATTCAATTGCCAATAAATTATCTCTCCCTTCCAGATTTTTATTTTTTAATTTTAAAATTTCACCCTCTTTCTCCTTAAACTGATCAAATTTTAGTTTCTGTAACTTGTAATCTCCTTCTTCCTTTCTTCCTTCATCTATCTTGGATTTTACTTCTGTAATTTTAATCTCAACTTCTTTATTCTTTCCAGAAAAATTATTAAGTGCATTCTCAATGACTTCTAACCTATTACTCTCCTCACTAATAATTCTAGACTTATGTTCCTCTCTAACTTGTTGTAAACAAGTGGGACAATTATTCAACCCAGAAACTTTATCTTTTAAGGCCGTAGCTAAGCTCTTCTTTGTCTTAAAATCCTGAATCTTATCAAGAATAAGTCTTAATTCCTTTTCCAACTCTAATCTAGTTTTTTCCAACTCACCAATAACATTAGAATCAAATACACTATTCATTTCTGGTTGACTTTGTTGAGAAAATTCATTAATCTTTATTTCATTATCTTCTATCTCTTTCTTTTTATGCTCAAGATTTAACTTGTTTATTTCCAAATCATTCTTTAGTTTAACAAGTAATTCCTTTTTCTCTTCTAATAATTTCAATTCTTCTTTCTTCTGTTCTATTTTTTGTTTTTGTTCTTCAAAACCTATCTTCAGTCCTAAAACCTTACTCTCTTCAGTCCTAAGTTCTTCTTCCTTATCTAATCTCTCAACTAATTTACTATCTAAATCAGAAACAAATCCCTCTTTCAACTTTTTTCTACTCTTAATATCAGAAGTAATAACTTTACAATTCTCTTTTATCCGTTTATACTTATCAATTCCAAAAACCTTTCTTAAAGCATCAAGTCTTTCTTCTTTGGAACCAGTTAGAATTAATTTCATCTCTTCTTGGGGAGTATAAACTGTATACCTAAAGATTAATGCTTTATTTTTTGTTAACAAGTTTTTGGGATAATCCAAAATCTCCAAAATCTTCTGTTTTAACTCTAATGTTGTTTTCTCTTCTTTAATTCCATCTTTAATAATAAAACCAAAATCTTGAGTAACTCCAGTTTTAGATCTTTTCAGGCCCCTCTTAATAACATAATCCTTATCTTCAACACTAAAATGTAACTCAATACTTCCCCGTTCTTCACCATTTCTTAACAAAGAAGCACCAGCTAGATTACCTTTTTGCAAACCAAACAATGCAAAATCAACCCCTAATAAAACAGAACTCTTTCCAGAACCAATATTCCCCCAAAGTAAAACACTTCCTTCTGGGAAATCAATCTCCTGAAATCGGTAACTTCTAATATTCTCTAATTTTATCTTCTTAACTTTCATAATTCAAGTACCTTCTCTACTTCAGAAATAATCCTCTTCTCAAAATCTTGTACTTTTTCCCCTTCACCCCTATCCTTATCCAACATAACCATAAGATTCTCAGTAAACCTAACTTCATCCTCTTTTGTAAGTTCTTTTATTTTTACTTCAGATTCAACTTCCTTAACTAGTTCTTTTTCAATCTCTTGAACACTACCTTCTTTCAAGTTAACCTTCAAATTAGTTTTTGACTTTAATTTGGCAGTATTCTTCAAAACATGAAATGCATCTTGAGTATACTCTAGTATTTCTTTGAATTTTAGATCAGAAGCCTTTCCATTTAACTCTCCTCTAACCCTAATAGTAACAATCTTATCTCGTAAGTCTCCATTTCTTAAGGTGGAAATAATCATCTGTTTTGCTTCATCTACATCTTTACCATCAACATCAAAGGTAAAAGAAACAACATCTTTTAATTTAATCGGGACATAATCTAAATTATTCTCTTCAACTAGGTATAAGCCTCCACAATTCCATTCTTCCAATTCCTTAAAGTTATTGGGGAACAAAGCACCTGGGAAGGTTAAATACCCCTTGCCATATTCTTTCTTAAAAATATAATGAACATGTCCCCCAGCATAATAGTTGAAGTTATTGGGAAGAGATGTAACATCCTCGCCTTCCATACTCTCCATACCTCTTGGCTTAAATTCATTGATTGCAGTATGAAACATAAAAATCTTATAACCCTCTTCTAACTCTAATTCATTTTTATTAAGTACTTTGTAATCACTTTTTTCTAATCCTCCTTTCTTTCCCCACAAACCAGTAATCTTAACATTAGTTTTAGGATCAATTGTAAAACTTAGTCTACCCTCATTAAAATTAACCACATTATGAATTAATTTTGCTTTCTCTAAAACTTTCAACATTGTTTTTCCAGAAGGAGAATAATCATGACTCCCTGGGACCATATACACTGGGATCCTACCATCTCTCAGTCTTCTCAACTCTTTTGTAGCCTCTTTAATAAAATCTATTTGAGGTAAGGCAGTATTAAATAAATCCCCAGAAATTAAAACAAAATCAACATTTTTTTCAATACAAATATCAATAGCTTTTCTAAATGCTTGAAGATTTAACTCTCGTAAACACTCCTCTTTCCATCCACCAATGTGGCAATCGGCAAAATGTGCAAATCTCATAGAAATAAATTACAAAAAATCAAACTTAAATATATTATTGTGTTGTACTAAATCTTACACAAGTATAAGTATGTGGAACTCCTCTTTGTTCAAAAGAAGAAGAGCTATAGTTATAGGATTGTAATGGATTTTCACCTAATTCACAACCAATATCTTGAGCCATAGTAATAATTTCTGGTCTCAACCCAGCATTTTGTGGTTTATAGGAATCAGATGGAAGATTTTCACATATTACACAATCTCCATCTTCTTGTGGTCCGGGTCTACCTGCACTAACACCTTCCAATGCAGTATTATATGCATATCTTTGTTGCATGATGGGAGTTATTTCATTCTTCCAAGTAGTAGAACCAAAAATACCCCACATAACAGTTAATCCTACTAGAGTTCCAGCCCATCCAATTGCAGTTCTTCTATCCATACCTATTCAAAAAAACAGTCAATATATAAAACTTCTGTTAAGATTATAACTTAGCAGTAGTAAAGCTTTTAAAGAATAAATTTTCTCATTTTAGTATGGAAGATCCACATTTACTTGGTATTTTACAAGTAGTTACTGATAACATTACTTATTTCAGAGAAAATCCTTCTCATCTAGCTTGGACTATGATGCACTATAGGGGTTTAGAGGTTTCTCTTGATGTAGATGGAAGATTTCATGATTTAGATCTTGGATTAAGTCAAGATGATAATGATTTATTGATTTCAGCCTATTCTGTTTGTATAAATAGAGATGGGGGATTTAGGGATGTAAACCTTGACATCCCATTAGAAGCAAAATTAAATAAAACATTTCCAGATTGGATTAGTGTTTTAACAAATGACCAGTATAAGTATAGATCCTTATATCCTACTGAAGAGTTTACTGAAGACTACATTCTTTGTTCAGGAGGAAATGGTTTGGAGTGGAATAGTGATGGGTTTATTCATGAACCTGGACCATTTGGTTTTGATAGAATCCTCTTTGCAGGTTTTACCCAAGCAGAAGTAAGAAGTGATATAGAAGAATTAGTTAGAGGCTATGTAACAGATTCAGAAGTACCTGAAGCAGTTTATTCTTTTATAGATAGATCTATTCTTATTAATGAAAATAAAGCTGAAAGAAATATTCATAGATATGGGCATGAAATTGAAAAAAGAATTATTCTTGAGGGATTAGATGGAGAAAGAGTTAGAGCTGCTTTCAGATTCACAGCTTACTTAGATGTAGTTATAGAAGAATTAGCAAGAGAACATGTAGGAAGAGGTCTAGAAGAACCATTTAAAGTAGAAGAAAGTAGAAGAACAACTTATGATTATAAGGGTGTAGAAATAGATTTAAGTGGTGTAGAAGCCAGTGCAGTTAGTTCTACAATAATATTTCAACATCTTTTTGAATTAGATGAATTTTTCCCAGAGTTTAGTGATTATAGAAATATGCCAACAAATCATGTTGCAGTTAGTAACTGGTCTAGGTTTATTCATAAAGTGGATGAGAGTCAGCCCGAAGTTCAAGCAGCTAGGGAAGTTATTAGTTCTTATTCCACAAAAGACCATTTTAGATTTATGGATGAAGGCAAGCCTGATGATTTAATTGCTGCACAAAAAGTTCTAAAACAACATAAACCAAATTTAAGATATCAATATCTATTGGATACAATAACAAATTTAGATAAAAAATATGCTGCAACAGAAGATCCAGATGAAAGGAGAGAATTAGTTATTGTTGCAGAAGATGCTGCTGATGAGTTAAATCTACTCTGGGGTATTGAAGAAGGTTGGTCTGCTGTAGAATTCTTAGTTAATAATAAAATTAGAGATGAAAGAAAAAAGTTAGCAAGATTAGATGAACAATTGCAAACCCACTATGAATTATCAAAAGGTTCTTGCTTAGTTACAATGCCCGATAATGCACATCCAAGTTATGTTGAGGCAGGTTTAAGAATTGCTCAAGAAATAGTGGATAACTCTCTTGAACAGAAAGAATCTAAAAGACTAGCAAGACAATTCTTAAGAAAGTGGAAATAATTAAATTCTAGTAGAAATATAAGGTGAGCAGCGAACCGAGCTTTCCGCACGAAAGGGCAGTACAACAACGGAACGTCGACCTATTTCACTTCTGTGTTCGGAATGGGAACAGGTGGGACCAGATCACTATGGCCGCTCAGGTCTTAAGATTTATTAGCCATTTATAAAGCTTTCTATCACTTAGTAAAACCCTCTACAAAATCCATTAACCTATCTGCAGTTAAAGCATAGAGAACAAAAACAGAACCTACTGCCAAACCTAATTTAACAACACTCAAACCCACTTCCTTAGCAACTTGCCATCCTTGATCCATCATCCTTTTGTTCTCAATATACTCTCTTGAATATTTTGTTGGGGGTGGAACCATTGTTCTTTCCATAGGCAATTGATAATCGGCTGGTGGTTTCATAGCTGAAGATCCATAGGTTTGTGGATCAGCCATTTGTGACAAACCCCTCACATTCCCAGGTCTAATCATTTTCAATTCTGGTGGTCTACCCAATCTACTAAGCTGAGCCATATCTCTTTCTATTTTATCTTCAATTCCAGAACTATGCCATCCCTTAGGATAAACTAGGGTGCCACAACTAAGGTAAGTTTCAGCATCATAAATTAATGGACTTAAATCTTTTGATCTAGCAGCTTCCATAATCATTTTTTATAATTTATATTTAAAAATCTATCTATTAAAGCATTCATCCTTTAATCCACAAGAATCACACTTCTTGTTCTCTAATTTGGGAGGTAAATCCTTACCCTCTAACAAAGCATTAACTTTATCTCTTAATTCAAAAATTTCATCTTTCAAAAAAGGATTCATAACTACCTTAATTCTATCTTTTTCCTTATAATCCACATAACCATAATTAATCTCTTTACCATAATGTTCAGATAATAATAACATATAAGCACCCACTTGAACCATATGATTCTTCCAAGCTCCATCTTCTGGAGCTCTTCCTGTCTTAAACTCTATAGGAATAAAATTATCTCCATCAACTTCAACATTATCTACTCTTCCTTTCAAACCCAATTTATCTGATTTAACATATAACTCTGGAATTCCTTTTGGTAACTTAAACCAAAGATCCTCTCCAAAAACACTATTTTTCTGTGCAAACTCAAAAACTTCTAGACTTCTTTCCCTACATTCAATAACAAATAAAGGCCATAATTCTTTATACAAATCTAATGTCTTCAAACCCACAGAATCAACCTCTTTTTTATTTTGTGAAATCAACCACATCAAAACCTTATTATACATTCTCCTAAAATCCATCTCAAACTCTTCATATCTTTTTTTAGAATCTAAACCAACAATCACTTCTTTTTCTCTTCTAGAAGCAAGTTCATAAGCACCATGTCTTATCTTCCCCTTAATTGTAACATCTTTTACTTTTTCTTGTAAACCAAGAACTAAATTAAGATATAACTTTCTAGGGCAATAAAGATATGAACACAAATAAGTAACACTTAACATCATAAATTTTCTGGGCCATGAAATACTCCACCTAAAAACCTCGTCCCTGTCTTCTCTCTTTCAACAAATTCTTTTAACTCTCCCATTATACCTTCTAAGGTTTCATGTCTAAATGGGCCCAAATGAAATGCTTGCTTAATTTCAAGAGGTTCTCCTTCTTCTATTTTTCTTGGATCAATAATGTGATAATAACCAACCCCCACACTCTCATCCACAGCCCTTGTAACAGCATACCCACTTAAAGTCATTAAAAAGTAAGTAAAATTATCTTCTGTTCCTTCAGTCATTTTTTAATCTTCTTCCTCACTTTTTTTCTTTTAGACTGTTTCAAAGCAAAATTTACAGGATTCTTATATCTTTCACAAACTTTACTATTACAACAAATTCTCAAATCTTTATAATACATTGAATTAGAACAATTAGGGGGTAAAATTCCATCCTTCCTTTTTCTATGCCAAGATACTTGCCCCCGAAGGTAAGCTTCTTTTAATGGATCTGGATTTTTGTCATTCCATTCCTTAACTCTTTTTTCAATATCATCCCATTTCCAACCCATCTTCCTAAGAAAATTACATAAAATAAACAAAGCTCTTTTCTTCCCATCTTCCATCTTCCCTTCTAAGATCTTTGTAACACATGCAGGAAAAAACTCTTCATCAATTGCATTCTCTGGAAGTTTAAATTCTCTGTCTATTTTAATTTCAATAGATTTATTTTTTAGATTCTGTCTAGAATGCCAATCAAATGCCTGAATTAATAAATTTCTAGCTTCATTCTTATTCACATTCTTTCTTTCCAAAAAACCTCTAAACGCTTTTATTTTTTCTGGATCTGCAAAACTTTTCTCAAATTTTAAAACACTATCTGGATCAATTGGTAATGAAACTAGTTGAGTTTTTTCATGGAGGGAATAAGCACATCTAAACAAATGTCTATTAGATATCAAAACAGTATCAATATCAATTAAAACAAAAGGATCTAATTGCCCATCCTTCACAAGTTCATCCCTTTTCTTCCCTGTACTACTTATTAAACCAGATATATTATTCTTCTCCAAAATCTTTGCTACCAACATATCTCTAATCATTTCTTGAAGGTATAGAGCAATAACTCTTAGACCATCTGGAAACAAGTTTTTTGTTTCAATACCATTAACCTCGTCGGGAAAAGCCTCAAAAGGAATACCTAAATGAAATCCTTTTGAACCAGAAAATTTAACCGAGATAGAATGAATATCATTAAATCTTAAAGCTTCTATAAGATAATAAGCAGTCCATTTTGCATAATCCCAATAGATAGTATCAATATCTAATATCAAATCCCATCCTTTTCTATTTTCATCTAGACTTCTCTTAGTCATACCTGGCACTAAATCTAAGGGTTCTTTCCATCTCTCCTCAGATACATGAAAAGAAGTAGCCCCTTTCCTTGCTAATTCCATAATATCTCCTGGAAACTGAAGTATATCTGGTCTCTTACCAAATCCCTGGTTAAACATAACTCCTATCTCTCTATCTTTAGCTAATTCTAAGATTTTCTCTTGAACTTCCTTCCTAGAATAGAATCTAAGATAAGTGCTATCAACCATAATCAACCATAATCAAAAGAAATATTTAAGCTTTTATCTATTCTTTCTGTGTTTTTTGCATCTCTAGTTGCAATTTTTGCAGGGTCATAGAAATTTCACCCATTTCTTTGGTCAATTCTTCTTTAAAACTGCCCATTTTAACAATTTGTTCTTCAACTAATTTCAAGGCTCCAGAAATACTTTTTTCTACAACAATCCCTGCACCAACATTCATAGTAACTTGGGCTTTATCTTTAATTCCCCCCTTCAAAAAAATACCTGAACCTAAGGGAATTAAAATTTCCTCATCACCATTACATTGCTCAATACTATCTAGGCCTTCTTTTACAGTATTTAATTCAACAGTTTGTTTTTCAAGAACATCTACTTGTTGTTGCATTGCTTGAAGTTGATTATTGAACTCCTGCATATTTTGATAACCTTCAAGAACATTATTTTGATTCATTTTTCTTAGCTTTCTTTCCCTTTTTATCTTCCTCTTTTGCTAACTCTTTTTTATTAATTCTCTTTCTTCTTGGTCTCTCTGTTTTCTCTTTCTTATCTTTACTTTTTTTGGGTTTAATATTTAGGATCTTACAAACTTCATCTGAAGAAGCATTTTTTTTAATTTCAACTTTTTCTTTTAAGGGTTCTAAATGTGCAATATTACATTTTCTCCTTCTAACTTCACCATCTATCATAACATAATTATCATCAAGAATATCAATTATAACTGCCTTCCTTCCAGCATCTCTACCTGCAATCTTAACACAAACTCTTCCAATCTCTATCATTTTCTAATTCCCTCTTTAATAACTATTCTCATACATTTAGAACATAAATTTCCACCATAAGGCCTTTCTGGTCTCTTGGCTGTTTTTGGCATATTTTGCATCTTAGATGGAATTTTATTTGGTACAGCTAGTAATGCCTTTCCACACTTAGCACATTTTGCCTTTGCAGGGGTTCTCCTCTTATAGTGTGTAGTCACACCAGTAGGTACTTTGACCCTAACTTTTCTAAATGTTTTATTTCGTAATCTTGCTTTTGGCATACACACACAAAAATTTGTTCCCTTTATAAACCTTTCGTCCTATCAAAAAAGCTTATAAATAAAACTCCAACTTTCAATCTTATTGCTCAATAATGCAGGGAGTGAAAAATAGTGATGAGCGCTCCTTCTAAATATTAAAAGATTACCACAAATTGATTGGAAAAGCTTGGATAATCAAGTAAATGACTGTCTCCATACTGGAAAGAAAGTACTAACTGGTCCTGATAGAATAGACTATTGTTTATTGAGCAAACATTCCTGTCCCTACCAATCCCCGAGTGATAAAGCATTATATTATTGTAGAATTGCAAGGTATGGTGGGACAATAACACCTTAATGAATCTTTAATACCTTTCTAAGAGTTAAACTTACAACTATTGAGAATATAATATAAATCCAAATCCATCCTAATCCCAGTAACACATCTGGATTACCCAAATCTGTATAATAAGTTCTTAACCAACTAAAGATAAAAATAATTGGAATAAAAGTAAACAAAGTAGGCTTCAGACTTTGCAACATGTATTTCATGTTCTTTTCCATAGCCAGTTTCTGAACTTCCATCATTTTTTTAGGATCATCTTTAAAATCTTTCATCTCTTTTTGATAACCTTTCATCTCAGCTTTAAGTTCCTTCATCAGCTTTTGATCAGTTAGAAACTTATACAGTAGGGTAATTATAGCTGTAAGAATAAAACTAATCAATAAAAGATTCCAAGGATTAGGTAAATTCATAACTGGTCCCATTACAGGATCTAAAAACGAATTCCATGCCATTATTTTTCCATCATTTTCCTCAACGCAGGATGCATATCCATCATGTGTTGATTAGCAATCTCCTCATATAGTTTATAGATAATCATAACTGCTAATAATATTCCAGTTCCATAACTTAAAGCACCCAATAAATCTGCACTCGAAGCTAATATTCCCACAAGAGCTCCACCCATAATAGTTAAAGGCATAATATATCTGTTTAAAACAGTTTCTAATACTCTTAGGTCTCTTCTAAAGCCTGGAATTTGTAAACCTGAAGCCATCATCTGTCTAGCCTGACTCTTAGCATCCATTCCTGCTGTTTGCATCCAAAATAGACTAAATATAACTGCTCCACCCACCATTAGTAAAACATAAACTCCTGCATGTGCAAAGTCCATAGGTACAATTCCTCCGGTAATTATTTTTTCAACCAAGTTTGGTGGAGAAACCCATAAAACAAATCCACTGGCGGGAGTTCCCCCAGAAAAGGTACCCAGAATAGCATACCCCCAATTTTCGAGTAATCTTGCCCATAATTGGACATTAGCTAACAAGGCAGCAACTAAAATAACTGGAATGTTAGAAGTATAAATAAAATTTAATGGCCATCTTATTCCATGCCCTCTAATCCTACCAAAAGATAATGGAATTTCTACTTTCATTGCTTGACCATAAACACTCATAACAAAAACAACAACAGTAGCCAATATTGCTGAGAATGCTAAAAGAGCACCAACTGGATTTCTTCCTGCTAAACTTAGGAATAAAACCCAAACTTTCCCAACTGGAGCTTGACCAGAACCAAAAGCCCATGTTCCTGCTGTTGTTAAGGGACTAAAAGCTCTAATAAAAATCTCAGATGAAACTCCTGCAGCAATAAACAAGGAGATACCTGAACCAAATCCCCATTTGCTTATAATTTCATCCATAAACATAATTAAAATACCTCCCACAATCAGTTGCCCAACTAAAATAAACTGCATTGTTAAAAATGCACTGGGGGCTAAAGTTGCAGACGGTGCCAATCCACCCATAAATACATAGATAAAAGCTTCAAATATTATAAAGAACAAAGCCAACAATTTCTGTAAACCTTGAAAATTCTTTTTACCTTCTGGAGTTGTTAGATCAAAATTAATTATTCCAGACCCATTCAACAATTGTAATACAATAGAAGCAGTAACAAGAGGCCCAATACCTAAAGAGATAATAGAACCAAACTTAGCCCCTAAAATAATAGATAAAAATTCAAATTGGGATAAGGCATTCTCACCTAGACCATACAAAGGAATAATACCTAGAAGGAAGAATGCAACAAGAACAATTAAAGTCCACTTTAATTTTTCTTTAAATGCTAGCCTCTTTTGCAGGGGTCCTTTAACCTCTGGCAAGTTCATACTTAGGTTGCTTAAAAAAGACATTTTTATTTTTCTTTATTTGGTATTAATAATTCTACATTACCGCCAGCTTTTTTAATCTTTTCTATTGCTCTCACTGATGCTGATTCTACTGTAATGTTTAATTTACCACTAACATTGCCCTTTCCTAACAGCTTATTGTAACCTATTTCTTTTAGATTAATAGTATTTGTTAGAATTCCTTTTTCCACCCGGTCTTGCACTTCACAAACATTAATACTCCGAACTATTTTTCTCATTTTACTGGTAAATCCAGTCTTTCCAAAGTAATCATTACCAAATAAATTAATTATTGTTGGCTTTTTAGTATCTGCTCTCTTACCTGTACCAGCCTTTCCTCTCCCACCCCTATTTCCAGCACCTCTATGCTTTTTCATACTACCCCAACCATGAGTTTTACTTCCTCTTAATCTTCTATCTTTCTTTGTCTTATGCTTCATCTTACATCATCCTTTTGACTAAATCATTAATCTTTTCCTTTCTATATCCTAAAGCTCCACCCATACTAAATGGTTTTTTAATACCCTTCCGTTCATATCCTTTGGAAGGTGGACATAGTCTAAAGAATGTTTTGAATCCCGGAATATCTTTTAGTTCTTTTTTACCTTCGAAATATTCTTTTATGAATTCTGAAAATCCTAATTTTGTTTTTTCTTTTAGATAAGTTTCTTCAAGAGGTTTATCTCCCATAATTTTACCTCTCTTTGTTAATAGTATAGTAAAAGTCTCTTGATCAATTTCACCCCAAGTGATATAGTCTTTAGCTTTCTTTATCATTCCAAGATATATTGGATTATTAGGTACAACAACACAACCATTTGGTTTGTAAAGCCTCAACATTTTTAGAGTATCAGCTACTTTTTTCTGAACATGGTTCTTTCCTCTAATCCTTACAATAACAATTCTATTCATTTCTGCCTCCAACTATTCCAGCTCTTTTAACATCTTTTTCACTTACTTTCATAGTTGCTAATTTTTTAACTGCTTCAAAACAAGCATAAACTAAGTTCAATTTAGTTTTTGTTTGTCCAAAACTTTTTGCATAAACATCTTTTAATCCTGCCATTTTCAAAATCTTTTGACATTCTTTTTCAGCACATAATTTTGTACCTTTAGCAGCAGGACTTAATACAACTCTTACAGAGCCACATTTTCCTTCCACTTTAAATGGTATTGAATGGGCCATACCACAACCACATTCCCATGAGCCACAACCCCTCTTGATTTTAATTAAGTTTAATTTTGCTTGTCTTGTTGCTTTTTCTCTTGCAGGAACAGTTTCTTTAGCTTTACCTCTACCAATTCCAACATAACCATTTCCATCACCAACAACAGCAACAGTACCAAATGAAGGTTTATTTCCTTCTTTAGATTTTTTCTGGGTTTGTCTCCAAATACTACTCTTACCCCCACCAAACTTACCCTTTGATTGTCCAACTTCAATTAAATCTGCCTGTAGATCTGGTAAAAGAGCATCAACTATTCCAGCTTCTAAAATTCTCTGGCCTCTATCCAACACTTCATCAATACTGACGATTTCACCTTTCTTAACTTTCTTTCCTATTTCTGTTTTAGGTTGCCAAGCTTCCATATCAAAACTCTTGTCTTGACTAATTCCACTCTCTCCCCTTTTTCTAGATCTATTTTTTGATTTGTGGTCTCTTACCATTTAGGTCTCCCCCTTTTCTATCTTACTTTTTGTATCATTGAAGTTTTTGACCATTTCTTCTGAAATATGTTTACCAATTACTCTATCTTCTTTAGGATAAAGTTCTTCACTGTGAGGTAAATTTAATCCACCATCCACAGCACCCTTTAAAATTGCAAATAGTACTGTGCTTGTTGTATTATTCAATCCAATATCAAATAATGCTTCACCCACCTTTGCTTTTTTAGCTTTCTTTGCAATTAACATACCTAATAAGTATCCTGCAGGAACATTTCTTCCATATCCTTTCCACCCATATTTTTTCAATTCTTGGGTATTTGCTGCAACTAAAACCTTATCTCCATTAGGATCAAACTTGATAAGTTGTGCAGTTATATATCTCAAAGTTTTACGAGCAACCAATCTAACCTTCTCTCCCTTTAGCATTCTTAGCCTCTTTGAGTAGTTAGTTTTTCCTTCTCGTTTCCTTCTATATTTTACGAATTTTTGTCTTCTCATTTTTGTTTGAATAATTTTTGTTCTGTTAAGTATAATTTAATGTGTCTTTTACTTCTAAAGTATCCACCCTTTACTTTTTGGTACAAATTTCTGTAGATACTTACTTCAATCAATTGTTTTCCCTTTAATTCTTTTATAAACTTTCTTTGATTTCTAACCATAATCATCCATTTTGCCTTTCTAGATAATCTAGCTGTAGCCTTTCCTTTTCTATGCCCATCTCCTTGTTGTCTTCCTTTCCTTCTCTGCATAGCCCTTTTTCTAGCTCTAACTCTGGATGTACCTTTAAATGGTCTTTTTTGAATAGCAAGTTGACTAATTAATGCCTGGATATCTGCTTTTGTAATTGCTTCCTTAATCTCTTCTAGTCTATTATTATCAAACCAAACTCTATGAATTCCAACTTTTAGTAGCTGTGCACTAATCCTTCTTTGATTTGATATGTTCATTCTCCTTTCTCCAGTATTTTAATTTTATCACTCTTGTCGCCTTTTTTAGTCTCTTCTTTTGCATCCTCTAATTTTTCATCTAAATTTTCTTTCTTTTCATCTTTTTCTTTAGACTTCAAGGCTTTTTCTATAGCTTTTTCTTTTTTGTCTTCTCTAGCTTTTGTATCTTTCTTCTTCTTAGCTAATTTTTCTTCAACATCTTTGATATATTTTTGAACATCTTTAACATTACCCACCCTAAATTTATTCTCCAGACATTTCTTTAAAATGTCAACCTTTTTTCTATTACCTATTTTTCCTATGATTATAATTTCAGTTTTTACATCAAAAGCATCAAGTTCACTTAAGGTGTATATAACTCTCTCTCTCAATCCTTCTCTATTTAGTCCTTTAACTGCTGAAGGTGAACAATAACCAAGTGATGGCTGTTTTCTTTTACCTCTATATTTTTTCCTTAATTTAGATTGACCACCTTTTGGTTGTCTCCATTTTATAGTTAATTTAGGTCTTCTCCAAGCTTCCTGTCTAACAAAGTCTGGTTTCTTTGCTTTCCTTGCATTTCTCAGTTCCAATATTTTTTTATCTACCATCTTAGATTAAATCCTTTCCAGCTTTGTGAATTATCCATAAACCATCTTGGAATCTTCTTTTATCTCTGTTTGTGATTCGTGTCGCCTTTTCACAATTACCTGCGGTTTGGCCAACCATTTCTTTGTTCATACCTTTTAAAGTTATAATATTTCCTTCTATCTTTGCTTCCACACCCTCTCTAATCTTTGCTTTCCTTGGAACCTTCTCTCCAAAGAAATTTTTAACAATAATCATATCTCCCTCTATACCTACATTCATTGGGAAGTGACTGGAACATATCTCTACTTTGTATTCCCATCCATCTTGTACACCTTTAATCATATTCAAAATGTGTGATTGGAATGTGTTAATTATCTTTTTCTCTCTCTTTGAAAACTTTTTAGGTTCAATTAAAACCTTGCCTTCTTTTATTTGGATACTAAGAGTTGGATAAAACAATTTTCTACTAAGTTCCTTCCCATTTGAGCTAAAAGTTAGGATATTTTCTTCTAACTTAACCTCTACACCTTGAGGAACTTCAATTTCTTTTATCAACCTTCGTGCTTCAATCATATTAATAAATAAAAGCTAGTAGCTTTCCTCCTAGTCTTTTCTCTTTTGCTTCTGTGTGAGTCATTATTCCTTTTGGTGTTGAAACAATTATCAAACCAAAGTCCTTTGCAGGCAAAAATCTTTTCTCAAATTTTGCATAGTCAGTTAATTTAACTGAAAATCTAGGTTTTATAACTCCACATTTATTCACTCTACCAATTAAAGTAATATCAAAGATATCACCTTTACCGTTTTCAATAATTTTAAATTCTCCAATATAAAGATTATCTTTAAAGATCTCTAAAACTTTTTTAGCTGTTTTAGATACTGGATTAGCTCTACAACTGCCTTTTCCAACAGTCTCAGCATTCTGTATATTGTTCAATGTTCCTGCTAATGTATCATTCATTGCCATTTTAGTAGTATTTTTTGAATCCTAACTTTGTTGCATGATCTCTAAAACATTGCCTACATAAGTTAAGGTTATATTTTTGTATATGTCCTCCAACTCTTCCACATAATTTACATGGTTTACTATTTACACCAAACTTTCTTGGTTTAGGAGCATTATGTTTAATGAATTTAGCCAACTTTACTGGCTTACTTCTTAATTGTTTGAAAACTTTTTTATAACTTCCAGCAGTCATTCTTCATCCTCCTCTTCCTTGATTTTAACACCAAGTTCTTTCTTTGCAAAATCAATTCCTTCTTGTTTTGAAATTTTATGTCTCTCTGGAATACTCTTTGTTTTTTGAGTTCTTCTTTTAATCCTATACCCTGGCCTAGCAAGAGTAACTGCCACTTCCAATCCAATAATACCTACTTCAGGAATATAGTCCATATTAGGTATTTCAAGATATTCCGGAACACCAAAAGAGAAATTTCCATTTTTATCAAATGATCTTATACTAATTAAATTATCAATAGCAGTAAGTAGTCTTTTTACAGTTTCTACTGCATCTTTATTCCTTAATGTAACCTTACAACCAATAGTTAATCCTGGTCTAATTGCCCAACCAGGAATTCTTTTAGTAGTTTTAGTTTCAGCAGGAGTTTTACCAGTTATTGTTTTTAGTAAGGTGATAGCTTTATCTAATTCAGCTCCTGGCTTACCTGCACCAATATTTAAGGTAATCTTTTCAACTTTGATATCTTTCATGCTACTCATTTTAAAGTTTTAAATCTCCTTTAACAAATGCATAATGCTTTGAAGTTTCATATTTTTTTCCTTCAACTTCAAAAATAACATTTTCTCTACCTTTATTTAATTCAGTGATTTCTACTAACTTACCACACATTCCAACTTTATTTCCTTCAGTAATGTAGATACTTGCACCTTTTTCAAATTTCAAGTGTTTTATAATTTTATTCTCTTTAAGGTTAATAATTACAGTATCTCCGGTCTTGTAAACATCCTTATCAATAAGGAGGTTGTAACCATTGAAAAACTTCAACTGAATTTTACCTTTTTTTAATGTAACTTTATCTTGAATTTTACAAAGCTTATTCATTGATTCTTTTTCATCAATTTTAGCTAATTTGTATTTTCCTTTAATATCTTTATACAAAACATAACTTTCTTTTAATTCTGGGATAGTAAGGATATCCATAATTCCCATATTAAGAGTATGATTTTTTCTGATTTTGTTATTTACAAGGACTTTTCCATCATTCAAGATTTTTTTAACTTCTTTAGTTGTTTTTGCATACTTTAATAGATCTCTGATTACTAAAGTTAATGGAATACCTTCCTTTAATGTATGTGCACCAGCATCTGGTCTTGTGATAAATTTGACACCCTTCCTTCTTATTGGCCAACTCTTAGGTGCAACCAATCTATTCAAGTGATTTTTAACCATTCTTTTTACTCTCCTTCTTATTCTCTTTTACACTAAGTTTTTCTTTTCTTTTTTTATCATCAAGGATTAAATTTGTAATAATCAAATTACTTGGATTTATTGGGTAGGGTGTTTTTGAACCATCCTTCTTTATATGTTCAGCACCTTCAACATAAACCTTACTTCTCTTAAGTTCCATATCAGTAACCTTTCCACTTTTTTTACTGAATTGTCCCCTCAAAATCTTAACAGTATCTCCCTTCCTAACCGTAATACTCCTTCTTCCATACTTTTTCCTTAACTCTAGGCTTAAATGAACTCCCATAAACTTTTGTCGAATATGCAATGGAGCATTATAGCTATACTTTCTCTGTTTTGCAACAGTTTTACTTGAAATCCAATCTTTACTCCAATCTACCATCTTATACCACTATATTGGCGACCTTTGAAACACCTGGCCACCTTTCTGTTGCCTCCTTTGCAATTGCTCCTTTGAATATTGTCCCTTTAGGATTACCCTTGTCATCTTTTAGGACAACAACAGCATTATCTTCAAATTTAATTCTTGAACCATCTGGTCTTCTATACTCTTTCTTCTGTCTAACAATCACAGCAAGAACAACCTTATTTCTCATATCTGGTTTACCTTTAATTACTGAAGCACTAATCAAATCACCAATCCCACCAGCAGCTATTCTTCTTCTAACTGTTTTATGGCCCCTTACACTAATAAGTTTAACAACTTTAGCTCCAGAGTTATCACAAGCAGGTATTTCAGCCCCTACAGGCAGTCCTTTAACTGTTTTACATGTTAGTGCTTTCATTTTTCAATTTTGATTACAACAAAGTTTTTTGTTTTACTTATTGGTCTTGTTTCTCCAATCATAACTTTGTCTCCTATTTTTGCATCAATACATTTAGGATTATGAACTTTTACTCTTGTCCTTCTTTTTTCATACCTTTCATATTTGGGTATATAGTAAGGTCTAGACCATTCTACTAATAGTGTTTTGTGTATACTTTTTTTGATAACAGTTCCAACAAAGGTTCTACCTCTTACTTTGATTTCACCATGAAATGGACAGTGTTTGTCATCACATTTCTCTTTAGGTAAATCAACTTCAATTCCGATATTTTTTTTCTGTTTCATTTTTTTAATCTTTCTTCCGGTCTTCCCACCAAAACCTTTCCATCCACTTCGACCTTTTCATTCTCAAGTTTGAACATAAAGGTTGCATCTTTTTTCAAGACTTTTTTTTCACCCTTATTTGTTGCCAACACAATCAAATTTCTTGTTTCATCAACCACCTTTCCCTTCAAACCACAAAGGTCTTTGTTTATTGAATCAACAACCTCAACATCCAATCCTATCAATTCATGTTTTTTGATATTATTGGAAGTTATCATTTCCTACCTTTTTGATAGATATTCTTGACAACAATAGTTCCCGCCGAAAAACCCTGTTCCACAAGGAATTCCTTTACTCTGTTAGCATGATTCCCCTGCAATTCAATGTTTCCATCCTTTGCAGTTCCACCACATGCTAATTTTGATTTCAGCTTTTTTGCCAAATCTTTAATATTTATGTCCTTTTCATCTATGCCCGTGACCTGAGTAATCAGTTTTCCAAACCGTCTTTTCACAACATTAATTGTGATTTTTTGTTCTTCTTTTGCTATTGTCTCACAAACACATAGCTCCATGGGGAGCCCACATTTTGAGCAAATCTCACTCATTGTTTTGTTTTATTTGCCTCCCTTTTCTTTTCAGTTTTAATAGTTAGTATCCTTGCAATTGTTTTTTTAACATTTCTAACATTTCCTGGATTCTCAGGAACTGTTCCAGTTGAAATTTGAGCATTTATTTTAATTAGTTCTTTTCTTAACTCTATCATTTTCTCATCTAATTGATTTTCAGATAGTTTTCTTAGCTCGTTATTTTTTACTTTCATCCTTCTTTACCTTTTTCTTAACTGTCTTTTTCACTTTCTTTTTAACAGCTTTTTTCTTAACTGTCTTTTTCTCTTCCTCTTTAACTGTTTTCTTCTTTTCTTCTTTTGTTTCCTTTTTCTCTTCCCCACCCTCTTCCTTAGTTACTTCTTCTACTTGTACAGTTAGTTTTGGATCTTCTTTAATTATAATTTTATCGGGTAATCTGATATCTGGTGGAGAGATTCTAATCTTAATCCCCACACTTCCAGACTTTAAATTAGCAATACTCTGGCCATATCTTACTTGTGAAACAGCAACATCTCCAGATTTTTTCAAGTAACCAGCATAGAATCTCCAACTCTTTGCTCTTGCTCCCGGCAGTCCTCTTCCACTAATTAAGATTTCAGCACCAATAGCTCCAGCGTCAATAATTCTTTGTAAAGTTCTATAGCCTGTGGATTTAAATCTCTTAGGACCAAACCTTTCTAATACATTTGCAATAGTTTCAGCCATGGTCTGGGCATCTAGATCAGGTTTAACAATTTCTGCAACTTCAATTTGTGGATTTTCCATTTTGAATCTATTTTTTAATGCCCTTGTAAGACTTTTAATAGTTTCACCCTTCTTTCCAACAATCAATCCGGGTTTTGCAGTATAAATAACAACTTTTTCACCTAAAGGTGTTTTTTTAATTGTGATAGAGCTATACTTTCCACTACCTAAATGTTGAGACATATAAGTTCTTACCATAAAGTCTCTCATTTTTTCCGCAACAAATTTTCTTTCTATCATTTTTTCTTTTCCTCTTTTACTTTCTTTTTCTTCTCTTTCTCTTCTAACACTATTTTTATATGTGTTCTTTTCATCGCTCTTCCTCTGTGCCTTCCGTGGTGTAATGAACCATTTCCTTTATTAGCAATAAATTCTGAAATATACAATGCATCTATATCAAGACCCTTATCTTCTGCATTACTCTCAGCAGAGTTTAATAATCCAAGGATTCTTGTTGCAGCCTTAACTGGATATCTTCCAGCAGCTATTCTTCCTTTTTTATGGCCTACATCCATGTTAAATATTTTAAACGGTACAGCAACTTTTTTCACAATAACTCCTTCCATTAAAGTTTTAGCCTTTTCAAGAAGCCTACCTCTAATAAAATTACCGATCTCTATTGTATGCTTCTTCGAAATATCGAGGTTGCTTCCAATTACACTTGCTGAATGTTCTTTTTTTGCCATTTTTATTTAACTGATGCAGCAGCACTTGATTTTGTTGCTCCAATTCCTGGAGCTGAGTGTGCTATTCTTTGTCTTGATAAAGCAAATTCTCCTAAATAATGTCCCACCATTTCTGGCTGAATTAATATTTGTTCGAATCCCTTACCTTTATGAATATGAATTGTTAAGTTAACCATTTCTGGGATTATAATCATATTTCTACAGTGGGTTTTAATTGGTTTCTTTGTCTTACCATCTTTAAATTTTTGAATTTTAGCTAGTAGTTTTTTCTGGGGTTCAGTAAAACCTCTATTCAAACTTCTTCTAGTTCTTGCTGGAAGTAACTTTGCTAATTCTTGCATATCCATCTCCTGCAATTCTTTCAATGATTTTCCTCTGTAAGTATATTCTTTTTTAGCCATTTTATTTTTTCTTCCCAGTTCTCTTTGCTTTGATTAAACCAACATTTCTTCCTGCAGGAGCCCACCTTGGTGCTGTTTTTGGCTTACCTGCATGTCTTCCTCTTCCAGATCCGAATGGGTGATCTACTGCGTTCATAGCTACTCCTGATGTTTTGGGATATAACTTGTTTCTTGCTCTCATAGCGTGCATTTTCTTACCTGCCTTTAAGATAGGTTTTTCTTTTGCACCTCCACCAGCAATAACTCCAACAGTTGCTCTACATCTACCATCCATTTTCTTCTGTTTTTTTGAAGGTAAAATTATTACTATTTTTTCTCCAGCCTTTCCAAAAACCTTAGCAAAACTTCCAGAAGTTCTTACTAATTTTCCACCATCTCCAGGCCTTAATTCAATATTATAAACTAATGTTCCATCGGGGATATTTTGTAAAGGAAGTGTATTTCCTTTTTGAACTGGGGCAGTAGCACCAGCTGCAATAACATCATTAACTTTTAATCCCAATGGTGCAGATACTAAAATACTCTCTTTTTCATATTTAACTAAAACTAAAGGTGCACTATGTCCCGGACAATCAATTATATCCTTAACAGTACCATAGATAACTCCTTCTTTTTCTATATCATCCAAAGGCCTATATTTGATAGTACCTTTATATCTATGACTAGGGGCCTTGTAAGTAGTTGTTCCTCTTCCTCGCCTTTGTGTTATTAATCTCTTACCCATTTTACATTAGTCCTAGTTGTGTAGCCACATCAATTGCTGGTGTGTCCATTGATAATTTTAAGTATGCTTTTTTCTTTCCTGAAGGTAATATTGCAGTATTAACCTTGTCAACCTTAACTTTGAATATCTCTTCAACAGCCATTTTTATTTCAGGTTTTTTAGCTTTCCTATCCACAATAAATACTAATTTATTTTCTTCCTGCATAACCTTTACATTTTTTTCTGTAGTTAGTGGATATTTAACTATTGAATAAGGATCTTTCATTTTTTAGTCTCCTTTTTTGCCTTTTGATAAAATAAATCTTCTTTACCTAGTCGCTCTATCGCTCCCTCGGTCCATACAGTAAGTCTTCCTGCATCACAACCCGGAGCTAACAATTCAGCATTTAAGTCACTAACAATACAAATATCAAAACCTTGTAAGTTCTTTGAAGATTTTACTAAAGGACACATTTTTGAAATAACAATCAAAGGACCTTTTTTGTATTTATACTTTCTTCCTCTCATTGTCCCTTTTCCAGCCCTAACCTTCCTATACTCAACTCTTTTCATTTCCTTAGCCATAATATTAGTGAATAAGGTAAAAACTTCTTTAGTTTTATTTAGATTTTCAATTTTAGAGTCAATAACAATTGATTCAGTTGTATGACCTCTTTTCTTTACTAAGCTAGAAACCATAGTAGCGGCAATAGCACTTCTTATTGCTTTTCTTCTTTCTTTAATATTTATTTTCTCAGTCCAATCTTTCTCAGCCTTAGGTGGATGTGATCTCCTACCTCCAACTGTGTTAGGAACAGTAGCTCCTTGATAATAGAAATGTAAACCTCTTCTTGTCAAAACCTTTCTTGGAGTTCTTGAATTTCCATGTCCATATGAGGACTTGTATTCTTTTCTTCTCTTAGAAAGATGTGAAGCATAACCCAATCCTGCCCTCTTAAACGTACCATATGGTTGAATTTTATGAGACTGAACAGCCAAAACTGCCCTCTTAATTATATCTGGTCTAAATTCTTCATCAAACTGTCTAGGCAAAGTAATATCCTTAGTTTTCTTTCCATCCAGTCCTTTTAATTCTGCCTTCATTGTTTAGACTCCAAACTTGTATAGGTGAGTTCAATCTTAGGTATTAGCCCCTTAGGTCTTATAGCTTTAATTAAAGTAATTGGCCTCTTAGTAGCTCCTGGAACAGAACCTCTAATTAAAACATAATCATTCTTCAAAAAACCAAACCTCAAAAATCCACCTTTGGGATTTATTTCCTCTACCTTATCTCCAATTTTAACTATTTGTTTATTGTACTCGGTCCTCAAATGGTAACCATATCGTCCTGGTTGAGCAACAGTATATTGAACTTTTTTAGTTGTCCAAGCACCAAGTGTACCAATACCTCTAATCTTCTTCTCTGATTTGTGTTGTAATCTTTTAACACCAAATTTCTTTATTGTACCACAGAAACCTTTACCTTTTGTTACACCATGAACATCAACTAATTCCCCCTCCTTCAATACATCAGATAATTTAACTTCCTTATCTAATAATCCCTTAGCAAATTCTAATTTTTCTTTATTATCCTTTCCACCCACTCCAACCTCTATCAAATCCGGTTTTTTCTTTCCCATACCAGTTAATTTCGGTTGGGTATAAATAGTAAGCATAACTCTATCAAAATCTTCTTTTTCTTCTCCACTTTTTTTAGCAATTTTAGTTTTTCTTGCTAATTCCTTATCAACTTTTTTAGAAAATATCTCAGAAATAATTTTTGAACCATCTTCATCTTGTTTGTATAATCTTATTGAATAGACCTTAACTGGTGGGCATTCAATAACAGTAACTGGAGTAGAAACATTCATGTTAGCACGAGGAGAATTAGCGTTAGCTTCTTTTAGCCAGACGTGAGTCATTCCAACCTTATAACCAATGAATCCTAAAGCAGAATTTTCTTTAGAATCTACCCAAGACTTAACCTTAGCACAGTGCTTTCTACATCTAGCTCTTGGCCAAAACTGCATACTTCCTCGATGTGGGTGATGTTTTGTCGGCATTTTACTTATTTTGCTTTTTACATGTTTCTCTCGAAACAGCAGGTTTAAAGACGTCGAACCTGCACTCGCCTGCTTTAGAACCTTAGTCACCTAAGGGGTTCTACAAACTCTGTTGCGAACCTAGCAAGTTGTTATTTCTATTAAACATGATTCTTTAATCATATCTTATAGGCCTTTGAAAATCTTAATCCATTTATAAACATTTCTATATTGTTCTCTATTACCTATTTTTAATTTTTTTAATAAACGCTCTTAAAATAGGCCCCATTTAGTCATTTGGGGTCCAAAAAAGAAAGATTTAAATAATTTATAGCTAATATAAAGGTAAAATGCAAAAAGGAAAACATGTACTACCTGCAGCTGCTATGGAAAAACTGCTTAAGAAGGTTGGAGCTGTAAGGGTTTCAGCTGATGCAAAAGAGAAATTAAGAGAAGTACTTGAAGAGATTGGAGAAGAAATTGGTGAAAAAGCAATTAGAATGGCTAAACATGCAGGAAGAAAAACAGTAAAATCTGCCGACATTAGAGAGGCAACAAAATAAAATTAAAAAGAATATTCTTTTATTTCTTTTTTTCCATCAACTTCAATTTCTCTAATTAATTTTCCATGACGGATAGCCTTCATCCTAGCAATTTTAGGATCATTCTTGTATTCTTCAGGAACCTCAATATTACTAATAGCAAAAGTATGTTTAATTTTTGCAGCCTTAAATTCCTGGGTAAAGTCAAATACAAACTCTTCTAAAAACCCTTCATCTTCAGTTACAAATGTACAATAATTTACTTTTGGTTCTGCATCTGGCTTTTCCTTACCTGACTTTGGGGCCTTAACTTTAGTTTTTATTTTTCCATAATCATTTTCAAAAGTAAAAAGCATCAGAGCATCAGGATAATTATTTAACAATTCCAAAATTTTCTCTTTGGGAAGGTCTGCATTAATCTCCATCTTCTTAACACCCATAAATTGTTTATAAGAAATTACTTCCACTCCCAATTCTTCTCTTAAGTCTATTTTAGAGAGTACTCCACCCTGAACCCTATACTTTCCCTTACCTTTTTCAGCTAAAAACTTTACAAACCAATTAGCATACTCAAAAGTAGTTTTAATTTTAATCTTTTTACCCTTTTTTATTTCAACAATTGCTTTGTTGATAAAATTTCCTGTTGAAAATCTTTTCATCTGTTGTTGTACGTCTTCATCATGCTTTCCTTCACACATTTTTCTTATAAAATTCATTTTACTCTCTCCTTAAGGACTTTTAAATCATGCTTTCCTTTATCTGATTTTGAATATTCTGGATCATTATAAACAGAGTAGATTAATCTTTCTACTCTCTCAATTCTTTCATCATGTACTTCTAATTTCTTTTCAGAATCTAATCTTCTATTAATCTTTTCATTTTCATTAGGGTTTCTAGCTAAATATAATGCTTTTGCAAGAGTCTTTATAGAATCTACAAACAACCACTTCAACATATGATAAATCCCTAATCCTATAAATCTAATTACAGTTGAAAGAAACTTGACAAACTTATTCTTAGCCATGAAATAAAATAATAATTAGAAATATATAAGGTTAATCCTCACCAGTAATCAAACTTTGATCAATTTCGGACAAACTAAATCCCTCTTCTAAACTCCCTTCTATTTTGTATGTATACACTGCCCCTGGGAGATAGTTCCAAATATTACCTACAAGTGAGTCTTCATCATAGACTATAATTATAGAAGAAGATGACTCCCCTTCTAACTCTCCATGCCAAGAATAAGAATCACTCAATTCATTATATTCCACTTTCTCTTTAATCATAACATATTCTGTACCAAAAAGGTCAATATTAACTCTATCTTCTTCTAATAAATTAAGATTAACTTCTACTTTTTCTTTTCTTATTTCAAATTCATCAAGTTCTAATTCTTCTCCAGTGTAGGTAAGAAAACCCTGAGAACAAGTACAACCAACTAAGAAAATCAATAAAAAACTTAAAAAATATATTTTATTCATTCTAAAACATCATCCTCCAACTCAACTAGATAGTTTAGTTCTACATATTTAAAGTTTGGATCCTCTTGAAGAGTATTAACCCATTCAACCTCAGAACCTTCTGAAACAATTAAAACTCCCCATTCTACAGACATAACTTCTGTGTAATGTTCATCCTCTATAATCTCAACATCAAATTCAGAGAGTATTTCCTCAACTTCAGAAAGTTTTAAATTATTAAAATCTTCAATATAAAAATAAACAGTATACTCATTTCCCTCTATTTGTTCTAAACTACCAATTCTTTCATGATTTTCTAATACAGAAGGATATTCTTCATTAACAACCAGATTAATAGTAGTAAAATCTCTTGGAGACCAAGATTCAAGTTCTAATTCATAAGAATCGATTAAAGCTTGAGCTTCTGTTTTATCCATTCCTTCGGGAAAACCAACAACAACTTCTCCGAGTTTATAATCTAAATCTCCTAAACTGTATTGTTGCACCTGTTCTTCTTGAGCACAGCCTACAACAAAAACTAAAGACAAAAGGATTATTCCTATAATTATTTTATTTTTCATATAATTTATAGAACTCTAAAACTATATAAACCTTGTTTTAGGTTCAATCTAGTTTGAAGTTAACTCTTTAATCCTATCTAAATTTAACCTCTTTAACTCAATAGAAACAGCCATTTCATTAACTCTAATATAATTTGGACAAAGAATATGCTGAAATCCTTTCTCTTTACAATATTCAGTAATTTTAGGATCAAACTTTACAACCACATTTAATCCTCTTTTATCTCTATGAATAATATCAAAATCTTTCAAGTCTTCCTTAACAATTTTATTTAACTTTATCAATTTCTTAAATTTGTTCTTTCTAATAAACTTCATAATATCTTTATAGAATCTCTCATGAACTTTACACATACTCATAACCTCTCTAGCATTATCCAACCATCTTTTCTCTCGAACAGAGATCCACCCACCATAACCATAAGATATTGGTTTCCAGTTCCCAAAACTACCTACAGTCATATCAGAATACTTTCCATTACATAATTTAGTGTCTCCAATAGAGCCACAAGAATCTTCTATTATCAAACAATTCTTTTTCTTACAAATAGTTTTAATCTTCCTTAATGGTTGCTCAGCGAAATAACCTGCAAAGGAACTAAAAATAAAACAACCGATCTCATCTTTTTTCAACTTTTTCTTCAAATCTTTTAAGTCAATAACTCCATAATCGGTTTTAACTTCAACAATCTCTAAACCTAAGTATTTGGGATATCGCTTATATGAATACCAACCCCCTTGATCAGGTATCAATATTTTGGGTTTATTATTAATTTGTTTTGCAATTGAAAGTGCCATAAAAATAGCAGAATTTCCCCTATCTGTAAAGTGAACATTATCATGCTTTGTTAATTTTTGCATTCGTTTATCCAGCTTTTCAGCCAATTCTGACATGCTTTTCATGAAATCACCTATTTTTTAACACATATTTAAAACTATCCTAATCCTTTTTAATCTATCCTGATTTATATTTAAAATGAGTAAATATCCTGCTATAACTGGAAAAATCCTTGCAGAAGGACTTGAAAACCTTAAATTAGAAATGCTTCCCTCTCATTTAAAATATGATATTCTAACTGAAGTAGGAGATATTCTTTTCAAAGAACAGAGGTATAGGGACTCTGCAAAAGCATTTGCAATGGCAAATAACAAAATGAAATTAATAGAGTCTGGTGATTACTTATTCCTTCAAGGAAGATTTGTTGATGCAGCAAAATTCTACATGTTCTCAGAAGACAGATTGAGAATAGAAAAAGCAGGATTAAGATGTATTGAAGAGAATGAATACCAATTAGCTTACGATCTATTCTTAAAAACTGGCAATTTCCAAATGATTGAATTCATAAAGTTAAACTTTATGGAGAAAAGCTTTTAAGCTTTCATTTCCTTTCTTTTCATAATGAAATACTACATTACAACTCCAATATATTACCCTTCAGGAAAGCCCCACATAGGGCATTGCTACACAAATATAGTGTCAGACACAATAGCTAGATGGCACAAACTTCTAGGAGATGATGTATTTTTACAAACAGGAACTGATGAGCATGGTCAAAAAATTGAAAGGGTGGCTGAAAAAGAAGGAATAACCCCCAAACAATTTGTTGATAAATTAGTCCCAGAATTTAAAAAATTAGCAAAACTCTATTCAATGGAATATGATAATTTCCTAAGAACAACAGATAAAAAGCATGAAAAATATTGTCAAGAGGTTCTACAAAAAGTCTATGATAATGGAGATATTTACAAGGGCAAGTATGAAGGATGGTATTGTGTAGATTGTGAAACTTACTACAATGAAAAAGATTTAGAAGATGGATGTTGTCCAATACACAAGAGAAAAGTAGAGTGGTTTGAAGAAGAATCTTATTTCTTTAAAATGAGTAAATATGCAAAAAAAGTTGAAAAATATATCAAAGATAATAATTATATAATTCCTAAACAAAGACAGACTTTCCTATTAAAAAGAATGAAAGATGGAATAAAAGACCTTTGTATATCCAGAGAAAAGGTTAAGTGGGGTATCCCTCTACCTTTTGATAAAAAACATGTTGCTTATGTTTGGTTCGATGCATTACTAAATTATCCCTCTGGGGTTGATAAAACAAAGTACTGGCCAGCAGCTGCACATGTAACTTCTCATGATATTATGTGGCATCATTCTGTTATCTGGTTATCAATGCTCTATGCAGCAGGGATTAAACCTCCAAAAAAATTAGTAGTGCATGGTTTCATAAATGCAGAAGGAGGAGTAAAAATGAGCAAGTCTATTGGAAATGTAATAGACCCCTTTGAACTTGCAAAAACCTACCCTACAGATTCAATTAGATATTTTTTATTAAGAGAAATACCCTTTGGTCATGATGGTACCTTCTCTATAAATGCCCTAAATCAAAGACATAACAATGAATTAATGAATGATCTAGGAAACCTACAATCAAGAACAATAACTATGATTGAAAAGTATTTCAATGGAAAAATCCCAAGAACAAATAAAAATGAATTATTTAAAAAATTAAACTTCAAAAAAATAAATAATCACATGTTAAATTATGAATTACATAATGCCTTAAATGAAATTTGGAAATTTATCAATGAATGTAATAAATACATAAATGATAACAAACCATGGGAATTAGCAAAGAACAATACTAAAAAACTTGAAATAATCTTATACAATCTAGCAGAATCACTAAGAGTGATCTCTATTTTGATTGAACCATTCATGCCCAATACTGCAAAAACAATTAAACAACAATTAGGATTAAAGAAAAAAGAAACATTCAAAGATATTAAATTTGGATTATTGGGAAATAATAAAGTAAAAAAATCAGGATACTTATTTACTAAAATTGAAGGAGAGAAAAAAATGAATAAAGAAACTCAAGTTATATCTACTCCAGAAGCTGGACATTATATTCCATTTAAAGAATGGGAAAAAATGCAAATTAGAGTTGGGAAAGTAAAAAAAGCAGAAAAGCATCCCGATGCAGACAAACTTTATGTTCTACTTGTTGATATGGGTAAAGGAGAAAACCCTAGACAAATTGTTTCAGGTCTTAAGGATGACTATAAACTTAAGGATTTAGTGGGAAAAAAGATAGTTGTATTTACCAATCTTCAACCTACCAAAATTAGAGGAATAGAAAGTAATGGAATGCTTCTTGCAGCAGAATTCAAGAAAAAAGTATCTCTATTACAACCAGACCAAGATATTGAAACTGGTGCTAAAATCTGTTAATAGAATCTGGCCCCGCCGGGATTTGAACCCAGGACCTCTCGATTATCAGTCGAGTGCTCTAGCCAGGCTAAGCCACGGGGCCATACGTCCCCGGCAAGACTCGAACTTGCGACCTTTCGGTTAACAGCCGAATGCTCCACCAACTGAGCTACAGGGACATAAATTTCCTTAAAATTGATTTGCTTTAAAAACGTTTCTATTGACTCTAAATCCCAGAATGTTCTCACTTTTTAGTTAATAAACATAGAAAGGTTTAAATATAAGATATTAAGTTTTTTTGAATATGAAAGATGAGAAACCAGAAGATAGGGCTTTAGGTGGAGGTAAACCTGTAGATAAAACTATTACTGGTGGAATGGCAGCAGTTGAGGCCGAAGTTTCTAATGCAGCTGATACAGATGGTTATGATGATCTTGAACAACAAGTATTTGCTGAAGGAGATGCACTAACATCTCATACTTCTGCTACAACTGCAGTAGATGAATTTGAAGATCAAATTGATGCCAGAGCTACTGAATCAGAACTTGCACAAACAGATTATATTCAAAGAAAAAGAAGTAGGAGAAGAATTGGGGGTTTACTTTTTGGAACTTTATTAGCAGTAGGTACAGCTTTAGGAATTTATAGAGCTCAAAACCCTCCAGAACTAACAGTAACAGTAGATGATTCAGAATTAAATCCCATTCCTGAAGGTAGAAGATATGATACTTCTTTACTCACAGAGGGTCCAAAACCTTCTCAAATCACACTTCCTAATTCACAAAGAAGATTAACAAATCCAACAGCTGATTTGGCTACAATAGCTGAAACAAGATCCTTAACTGTTGGTGGAGTAACTGTTATTGGTGAATGTTTTGATGATGAGGTTTATGAACCAGTTTTAACAACACCAGCTATTGATGAATTATATGGTGAATGTGATCCAGCAGATGATTTAATAATCCCACCAACACCAACCCATGAACATATTCTTGTTACTTTAGAACATGCTTTAGCAACTGCAGAAGAATTAATGCAAGCAGATTCTTACACACCACCTTCAGATGTTCCAGAATCAGAAAGATATCTTACCCATTCTGTTCAAAAAGGAGAGATCCTATCCAGAATTTTAAAAGAACATACTGGTAAACTATATAGAAATCCATTTACCCAAGCAATGGAAAGACATGTTGCAAGTGTTAGTGAAATCGAAAATACTCACTGGATATATACCAATCAAGAAGTTCAATTACCTATTAATTCAACAACTCACAAAGTTGCAAAAGGAGATACTCTTGCAGAAATTGCAAAACAATATGGTGTAGATTGGAAACAGGTTGCTCATGATAATCAATTAGAAATTGAAGATAGAGAAGGAGTACCTCATGTTCATATTGTGCCTAATCAAGAACTATTTGTTTTTGGGATAGACTTAGAAGATGCTCTTGGTGATATACAACTTCCAGATACAAGTTCAACAGGTGATGGTTATGCAATGCAAGAACTGTCCACAGAATTTGAATATTTATACAATCTAATTGTTTCAGAAAGAGCATTAGCACAATTTGAAAGCCCATTATTTGATGGAAGTATTGAATCCGATGGAGAATTAGATGGCTTAGTTGATGGTATGTGGAACCATTATGAAGAATCAGGAATCACCATACCTCGAACAATTGATTATGATTCAAGATTAGAAGCTGGAATGATGAAGGCTTGTGATGAAGAAACAGTATCACAATTTAAATTCTACCAAATTGCAAATTTTGCAGGTGTAGATGAAAATGATCTAAGAGAACATATGAAAGATACTTGTGGTAAAACTTACTCAGATGTGAAGGGTGAATATGTTGATCAAAGAGCTTTAGAAGTTCAAGAAGCTTACAAAGAGATGTTAGAAAGAGGCGAGGCAGGAATTGTAAGTAGATTAGCTACAGATTATGGTATTTCAAATTCAACAATCTATAGAGATCTAAAAAGAAATCCACTTGATAGGATGGCTGTAGAATTATTAAATGAATTAAGAGAAGAACCTCAAGAGCCTACAGAAGATGAAGCTACAGAAGGAGATGGTGAGACTAGTGATTATACTTTAACTCTTGGACTTGGTGGCTATGAACACGCTGCAGAAGAGATAAGAGAACAAATGGATAAAGCAGCTTAATCCAACCAATCTTTATTTTTAAGTTTTTCAGGCAAATATTTGTCTGTTACAAAACTAATTCCTTTAGCACTTAAAGCCTCTAACTCTAACTTAAAACCATTTTTCAGCATCTGCTTTAATTCCTTTTGCCAACTTTTTTTCTGAAACCAAGGATAATTAAGAATCTGTTTAGCTCTTGACTTATCTTGTTCATTTAGTTTAATTGTAACATTGTCTGGTAATTTATATTTCTCTTTATCAAAAGCACTCAACCCAATAAACTTAGCAGATGGTACTGCCATCCTCTGACTCTCATAAGCCAAATTAATACTTCCTTGTTTGATAACAGAATAGATATACAATCCCCAAGGGTCCTGGTCAACAAATACATACATAGGTAGTTTGTAATCATTTACTAACCTATGTAATAATCTTCTTACCCCTCTTGGAGCCATCCCTTGACCATGAATTAACAAACAATTATGCTTCTTCCAAAACCCATCTTCATTTAACCTTCTCCAAACCGCATCTTTCTCAACCATTAAAATAAACTTAGCTTTACAATCTTTGAATTCAATTATATCCTCTTCAACAATAGAAGGTATAGACCAACCCCCAGACCCCATCCTTGCTAAATCAATTTGATCTCCTTTCTTATTAATACCATAATCAATTACTTTCATTGGTCCAACCATGGCTCCCCTATTTGAAGCAAATAAGTTTAATTCTTCTCTTAAGGAATCAATTGTAACCTCTAAATCTTCAATAATAGGATCAGATTCAGCCTGGTCATCAAAAGTATTTTCTTTACTCTTACCAATAGTATGCTTAGTCATGTAGTATAGGTCCCTAATAGATGTAGTTTTACCTGAATCAAGGAGTTCATCACAAGCACTTGCAATAAGTATAGTTTGCATAAATTTCTTTGCTTGACCAACATTAAAGAAATATCTTTGTTGAGTTTCCTTTCCTAGTTCAATAATACTCTTTTTTTCATTAAAATGAACATTAGATAAAGCTCTAATTGGAATTTCAATAGAAGGATTACTATGTTTATCAATATCTCTTACAACATCTTTAGCTAATCTTCTGATTTTTAGCTTAGTTTCATCCTTTTTTCTGTTTACCATTTTCTCCAACTGTCCTCTCTTCAGCTATATTTTCTAATTTTTTCTTTAATTTTTCTTTATCTATCTTATCAATTTTATTTAATGAATGAATAACTTCTTGAATATAAAGTTCAAATATTTTCTTTCTTTTCTTTTCATGTTCAACCTTTTTTATCTTTCTAACATGGCTTGCTAATTTCCTTCCACATTCTTGTAATGCGGATTTAACTTCTTTAATAATCTCTGGATAAGAAGCAATTGCCTCTTTTGATTCTGATGTAAATGGAACCCAAACACTTGCCATATGGATCATAATAATTGCCGGACCAGAAGGCAAAGCACCTCTTGATTGAGATAATCCATAAGATCTCCATGCTGTTTGCATTGTAGATTTAGTAATAGCACAAGCACCAGCTTGATGTTGTAGAGGAACCCGATTAGCAAATCTAATCACCTTAACTAGCTCATCTCCAGGTAAAGTTCCACCATAGGCAACCGCAGCTTCAATAACAAATGGATTTCCTCTATAAACACTAGGCTTCCTTGTAACTGCAGCATAAAACTCGGCATCAATCTCTTTTTTCATTCCTTTAATCATTTGTTCTTCACCAATTGGAGAAATACAATCTGTTGGTGGAGTCATTATTCTTGTTTTTTGTATAGCTTGAAATAAATTATCTGCTTCTTGTCTTGCAATTCTAGAAGGTCTAGCTTTTTCATACAAACCTGCCTTATCAGAAATTTCTTTAGCAACTTTTGAAGAAACTCTACAAAAATCATGTTTCAAAAAACCTTGTAATGTTTTTTGTTTAGTATCTTTAAGCATTTTAATTAAAATACCTAACTCAATACCATATGGATGAGGTTTAATTTCTTTAGCTTGTTTTGGACTTTCATTTATAACTCTTGGAAATTCTATGGGTTTATCCTGAATAGGGGATTTGTAAATAATAGTAGCATGGGGATTTGAAATTGCTGTTAGTTGTAAATATTCATCAACACTCAACTTCCCTTTATGGTACTTACCTTCCATCTCAATCTCAATCCTTGTACCATGATCTTTTTCCCACTCTTCAACAGCCTCTTTTACAATCTCTGGTTCATTTGTTTTTGTGTTAAGTAATAGTTCATAATAATGGGCTTTCCCTTTCTTACTTGTTTTAGAAACAATCTTCACTGGCTTCCCAGTTGTTAATTGACCATACAAACCAGCAGCACTAATTCCAATACCTTGTTGTCCTCTTGATTGGGATAGTTTAAAGAATTTTGAACCATAAAGTAACTTTGTAAATATTTTGGGAATTTGTTCTTTTACAATTCCAGGACCATTATCTTCAATAATCATAACATATCTTGTTTCTGTAGTTTGTTTTATTTCAACATATAATTCAGGAAGAACACCAATTTCTTCACAAGCATCTAATGAATTGTCAACAGCCTCTTTTACAGAAGTAATTAATGCTTTTCTTGGATTGTCAAACCCCAATAAGTGCCGATTTTTAGTAAAAAATTCAGAAATTGAGATCTCTCTTTGCTTTGTTGCAAGTTCTTCTGCTTTTACTTTACCTTTTTTTACATCAGTTAATTTAGTTTGAACCAAGTTTTTTCACCAATGAGAACAATCAAAATTAATTAGTTAATAAACTTTTCTAAAATAAAAAATAATCTTACTCTACTAAGTAAACTTTATCATTAGCTCTAACTCTTTCTTTAAATTTAACTCCAATATCGTCGCTAGGTTTAGCTACTTCAATATACTTTTTATCTACTTGCATAGATTCAAGAGTTTGTTCAAAATTAGTTGTTTCCCCCACAATATGAATTTTATCTCCAATTTTTAAGTTTCCAGACAATTTTATAACTCCCACCCCAAGGTTTGCAAAGAAGTGAGTTACAACACCTATTTCCTTTTCATCCATTTAGTTTCACCAAGAAATAATTTGTTTTGAATTTATAAAAAACTTACTATACAGATAAATTATCATAGACTTGCATAATCTCATCCAATTCTTGTCTAAAACCTTCCCTATCTGATAAGGCAACAATACCTGCTCTTATTTGTGGTTTATATCTCTCAACTTTTGTTCTTGCAGCTTCCACACCAAATCTATCTGGACCAGTATTACCATATAGCTGTTTTAATAAAACTGTAAGGGCATCTAAAGCATCCCCCACAAAAGGTTGCCATCCAATTCTATCCTCTATAAGTACAGTGGGATCAAAAATGGGTCTATTAACAACCAAACTATATTGTACAGTTCTTTCTACAGATCCTGGATGCATCCACCCCATTTGATCAGAAGATTGGACTACACTACCAATCATATAACTTGGAGAATCTAAAGAGGGAGTATCTGTGGGACTTTGGAAATCATGACATAAAATAGTATTATCTACATAAGGAATAATTGCATCTAATCCTAGACTTTTACAAAATTCAACCGCCCTATCTGCACCAATAATATGATGCATCTTATTACTTTCTTCAGTTTGTTCACCTCTTTCATCAAATCTACCTCCATCATGTAATAAAGAACATATTTCAACAACTGCACAAGCACTAGTAAATGGACTAGCACCATCAAACTCTTCACCTTCAAGGGTCAATTTTTGTCTTTCGTCATCAGTTAATTTACCCAGAAGTTTTTTACTACCTTTTCTCACCCTATCTCCATGTAGAAATCCATGAGTTTTCTCTTCTAAATAAGCATTAACCCATACATGATCAAGAAAAGTATCTCTTATAACTCCTCTTAAAAAACCTTCACTTGCCCCATAAAACTGCAGTAATTCCATAGAAATGGACAAAATTAGCTTGATTTAAAAAATTTATTGTTTTTGTTTATATCTACCCCTAGAACAAACCTTCTCAAACCTCTTCCAAATACTATCAAATTCCTTACTCTGTTTCCTATAACCCTTCAAAATAGCATCAAAACTTTCCTTAGAGTGTTTGTAATGTTTACTATCTAATGCTTTTTTAATCAAATGAAGATCAACTGCTTTATCTTCAATTTTAGTAGAAATAAACCCTAATCCAAAGTCAATAAAATAAACTTTATCTTTTAATATTAAATTTGAGGTAGTTAGATCTCCATGGATAATATGTTCATTATGAAGTTTTGCAATCTTTTTCCCAACTCTTTCAAATATCTTCTTCCTCTCTTTCTCATTCATACCATCAACAATATCTCTCAATTTCTTCCCTTCAATAAATTCCATTTTGATTATCATCTCTTTGTCGCAGGAATCAATTACATCTGGAACTGGAATTAGTTTGGAAGCCTTTTGTAATAATTTAGCTTCACTTCTTGTTGTTTTCTTCCTAATAAAACTATCAATAGCTTCATGCCTATATTCTTTTTTTATTCTCTCTTTTATTACCGTACCATCTTTAAAGAAAATCTTGGCTTCAGCACCATGTTCTAGTAATTTCATAATCTAAAACCCCTTAGGAACTTTACCTTTTAATTTTTTCATTAATTTATTTGGATCATCACTACCCTTCATCATTTTCATCAGTTTCTTACTCTTCTTATACTGTTTCAACAATTCTCTAACTTCAGAAACCTTAACTCCTGCACCTTTAGCAATCCTATCAATCCTTGTTCTACTTAATAGACTTGGATCTTCTAGTTCCTCTTTAGTACAAGACTGCATAATAATTTTCCATTTCTTTAACTTTCCTTCTTGACCATCCAACATGTCTTTAGGAATATTTGCTCCACCCAGTCCTGGAATCATATCAACTACCTTAGATAAAGGCCCCATCTTACTCATGGCTTGCATCTGTTCATAAAGGTCAAGAAAATTAAAATCTCCTTTCAATAATTTCTTACCCAGATCTTCAGCACTCTCCATATCCATTGCTTCTTTAGCCTTATCTAATAATGCTTCAATATCTCCCATCCCCAATATTCTTCCAACAAATCCTTTGGGATTAAATATTTCTAAATCCTCTGGCTTTTCACCAATACCTATGAACTTAACTGGGGCCCCAGTAACTGCACAAGCACTTAAAGCACCTCCACCCTTAGCCGTACCATCTAATTTAGTAACTACAACACCCGTAACACCACAAGAATCATGGAAACTCTGGGCTTGTTTCTGTGCAGCTTGACCAATATCAGCAGAAAGAACCAACAACTTCTCATCCGGTTTAATATAATTATTCAAATCTTTAATCTCTTCAACCAAATCCTCAGAAAGTGCATCTCTCCCTGCAGTATCAACAAGAATCATATCAAATTTTTCTAGTTCTTTTTCAAACTCTTTATAGATTTTTAAGGCATCTTTCTCTCCTTTTTTAATAAAACAAGGAACATTTAAGCTATCGGACAATTGTTTCAACTGTTCTGGTGCAGCTGGCCTGTGAACATCTAGACCAACAGTACAAACTTTATGCCCCCTATTAGCATAATATTTTATCAGTTTAGAAATAGTAGTAGTTTTACCAGAACCAAACAAACCTACCATCATTATTTTGAAAGGCTTCTTATTAACCTCAATTTCATTTTTCTCCCCACCCAAGAACTTTACAAGTTCTTCATAAACTATCTTTACCAGATATTCCTTTTGAGTAACTCCAGAAGGGGCCTTTTCATTTAGTGCTCTTTCTTTAATCTGCTTTGTAAGTTCAAACACCAACTTAACATTAACATCTGCCTGTAACAAAGCTCTTTGAATGTCTTTGACTAATTCATTTATCAGTCTTTCATCTACAAACATAGATTTAGCTATCTTACTCAGCGTATTTTTCAAGGATCCACCTAACTTCTCTAATACCATTTTCCCTTAGAATTAGAATAAAAAGGCCATTTAAAAAGGTTTTTATAAATTAAAAAAGAAAGAAAAAAGGTTTATTCAACCCATTCTATATCTTTAAACTGGTGCTTTGTCGCAATTAGGATTATATCTACAATCCACCAAATCATTCCACCAATACCCATAGTTACAATGGTTACTAGCAATTTCAAGATTCCAGTACCAATCATACCCATATAGAATCTATCCACACCTAAAGTACCTAAAAATATAGAAAGCAATAAAGTTACAATCCATTTTTTTTCAGCCATTTTTTACCTCCTAAAATAAAAAAATTAAAGGTTCCTATAAACAGAACCAATTAATGTTATCCCAATCATCATTGAGATGAAACTAGCTGCTGGACTTAAGATAAAGTTCACATATGGAATAATTCCTGCAACAGTTCCTAAAACAATTGCAACAACACCAGTTAGCAACCAAGCAATAGCATAGTCACCAGTGAAGGCTTTCTTAAAGATTGTTGAAAAATCAAATCCATCACCAAAGTTACCTTTGTCTACATAACCTAGAACTGCTAATGGAGCAAAGTAAGCAGCGATCAATGCTAATAATGCGGCTATAACTAATAGTACTCCTGCGCCAGCTAAACCACCAACACCTAATCCTGTTGCACCAGTAGCACCAGCAGTTACTAACGAAGCAATTGCAGCTCCACCACCGATAACAGCAACAACAATTGCCGGAATCATCCAGATAAGACCAATTACAGCTGCAAGTAAGCCCATGATAAATAGATTACCCCAGTCAGTCCATTCAGGTAAATCATTTTTTTTATTTAGTGTCAATTTACCACTCTTAAGAACATAACCTGTTGCTAAGAAATTAACAATCGGTACAATATTAAGAGCACACCCAATTATGAGTTTTGTTGTATCTTGAAACGGTCTTTTCATAGCAGATTTAAAGTCCATTCCAGATTTTACTTTTTTAACCATTGAACATTCCTCCGAATTTTATATAGTTTAATATATCCTTTTTATTTATAAGTTTTTTCTAAAAACCTAAATTTTTTAATATTTTGTCTTTAGAAAACTTTTCTAAGTCTTGCAACTCTTGACCAACCCCAATAAACAAGATTGGTTTACCAGTTACATAAGAAACAGAAATAGCAGTTCCACCCTTTTCATCAACATCTGCCTTAGATAAAATAACACCATCAATATCAATAGCTTTATCAAACTCTTTAATCTGTTCAATACAATCATTACCAGAAATCATTTCACCAATATATAATTTTAAATCAGGATTTACAACCCTAATTATCTTTTTCATCTCATCTCTTAGATTAATATTACTATGTTGCCTTCCAGCAGTATCAATTAAAACAACATCAATATCCTTTTGTTTTGCATACTTAACAGCATCAAATCCTACAGCAGCTGGATCACTACCATAATCATGCTTTATTACTTTAGCACCCAATTTTTTACCCTGTTCTTCTAATTGTTGAATAGAAGCTGCCCTAAAAGTATCTGCAGCAGCTAAAACAATACTCATGCCTTTTTCTTGCAACAAATGACCAATTTTAGAAATAGAAGTAGTTTTACCTGAACCATTAACACCAATAAAAACAATAACATACGGTTTCTTCTTCTTAGATTCTGTTACCAAATCAAAATCTTCATACTCTAAAACTTCATCAACACTTTTCTTCAAAGTATCAAGAATAATAGTCTCTATTTTCCTTCTTTGCAAAGGAGTATTAACTAATTCAACTTTCAAATCTTCTTTAATCTTCTCAATAACTTCAAAAGCAACATTATTTTCTAATAAAGCAACCTCCAATTCCCAGAATAATTCATCAAATTGATTTTCATTAATTTTTTTTGTAGTTACCTTTTCTTTTATTTTACCAAAAAATCCTTTCTTTTCCTTAGGTTCTTCTTTTACAACTGGTTTTTCTTCTTCAACCTTCTCCTCTTCTTCCTTAGGCTCTTCTTTAACTTCCTTTACTTCTTCTTTTAGTTCCTCTTTCACTACCTCTTTTTTCTTCACTTCTTTTTTCTTTGGTTTCTCAACTACTCTTTTCTCTTTCTTTGGTTTCTCTACTTTTGGAGCCTCAACCTCTTCACCCTTCTCCTCCACACCTTTCTTAAAGACTCCAACAGCATCTGATAACTTCTTCTTTAAAAACTTAAACATATTCAAGAAAATAGTAAATTTATTTATAAAACTATCTGCCTTAAAACTTCAGTGGCATAAGCCCCCTTTGACAAGAAAAAACTAACTCTATACACTCCATCTTCAATCTTCTCAGATTTAAAGTCTTGAATCTCTACAACTCCCTCTCTTTCTCCCCCTTCAGCACTTAATTCCCTAAAAGACATAATCATAAAATCTGTTTTTTTAATCCCCTCTTCTTTCATAAGTTTATCATAAACTTTTCCTTCTGTTAAATAGCCCAAGATAGGAACCTTACCCTTTCCATCAACCACTTTATTCCATAAATAACTTTGATAAGATGCAATATAAAATTTTAAAGTCCTAAATCCCTCTCTTTTCAAAGCACCGAGGTAGTCATTCCTTTCAACTTCTAAATTCAAAAGTTCACAAGCATCCTTAAATTTACCCAATATCAAATACTTTCCAACTTTCCAATTTTTTTTCTCAACCCCAAACCTTTGTTCACCAAAGTAATTGATAATAAACTCTTTTTCTTCAATCCCCTTACAATCTCTAACAACAATCTCAAAATGATTGCCCTTTAACATTCCCAAATTAATTCTTTTACTTCCATTCCCCAAATATTCTAATCTAACATCTCTAATCCTTAAACCAAGAACTCTTTCTTTAGAAACTGGAATAGAAATATGTTGAAAAGTCCAAGCCCTTTTATCTTTATTACCTGAAAAACCAATATCTTTTTCTTTAATATTTAATCTTCTTGCAATATCTCTAATTATATCCAGAGTATTCCAATTTTTTTTCTCCAAAAGAAAGTAAGCATACTTTCCACTACCAAGTTCTAATTGTGCTTCTTCCTTAACAATAAACTCTTCTGGGGTTTTTTTAATATTCATACAAAACTTTAAAAATCACAACCACTTTATAAATAATATGAAAACAATCTTTGTTATTCTTGATGGTGCAGCAGATCTACCCACAGCTTCCTTAAAAAACAAAACTCCTTTTGAGGCTGCTAAAATTCCCAATCTAGATTATTTTGCAAAAAATGGAAAGACTGGTTTAATCTATCCTGTAAATCCCACAGTGGCTCCAGAATCAGATGTAGCAGTAACTGCACTACTTGGTTATGATCCTTACAAATACTTCACAGGTAGAGGTCCCCTAGAAGCACATGGCTCAGATATCCTTCTTAAGGGTCCATTTCTTGCTTTAAGAGCAAACTTTGCAACAGCTGATGATGATAATGAAATAACAGATAGAAGAGCAGGAAGAACTCTAACAACACCTGAAGCACATGCCCTTGCCAAAGAAATTAATGAAAAAGTAGAACTTCCTTGTAAGTTTATATTCAAAAGTACTATAGAACATAGGGGGGTTTTAGTTCTAAAAGGAAGATTTTCTGATGAAATAACAAATGTTGATCCAGCATACAAAAGAATTGGTGCATTTGGTATTGCCCAGGATGTAGATAATGATTATGTACAAAGATGCATGCCTCTAAAAAAAGAAGCAAGAAGAGCAGCAGCAATAGTTAATGAGTTTGTTGAGAATTCAAGAGAAGTATTAAAGAATCATCCAATCAATAAGAAAAAAGAAAAAAAAGGATACAAACCAGCAAATGTTATACTATTAAGAGACGCAGGAAATAAACTTCCTAAATTCCCCCAAAAGAAAAAGTGGGCAGCAGTAACTTCTTTCCCCTTAGAAAAAGGAATAGCCAGATTGGCAGGTATTAAAGTTCTACCTTTTGATTATCCTCCAATAACTTCTAAAAATGTATACAAACACCTTTATGAGGGTTTAGATCTAACAATAAAAAAGTCAATAAAATACCTAAGAACCCAGTTCAAAAAATATGATACTTTCTACATACACCTAAAGGAAACAGATATTCCAGGTCATGATGGCTTCCCTAAACATAAGGTGAAGATGTTGGAAATAATTGATAGAGATTTTATCTCTAAATTAAGGAAATTTAAAGCTCAGATAGCAATAACTTGTGATCATACAACTCCGTGTGATAGAAAGAGGCACACCTATCACCCAGTTCCTTTGTTAATCTATGGGAAGGGAGCAGATAAAACAGAAAGATTCACAGAACAAGAGTGTAGAACTGGATCATTAGGAAGGATAAAAGGAAAAGATCTAATGAAATTATTACAGAAATAGATTTAAAGGCTCTGTTCAATTCTAGTATTTATGTCTGAAGTTTTAATAACTTATGAAAATTTGTATGAAGTTTTAAGAAGTGAAAAATATAGAACCGAACTTCAAAAATTAGACCATACTTTTTATCAAGATGTTATAAGGTATCTTAATGAAAAAGAGGCAATTTTAGCTTCCCAATCAAAAAAAGATAGTATTTTTGCCTCAAAAGAATTGGAAAAAACTCAGATTCAATTAAAAAATGTGAGGAAAATACTAAAGGAACTCTATGAAAAAAGAGAATCCAAAATCATACAGGCTGCACTTTTTGCCTCGAGGAGCAACATGGCACAAGATACTTCTATGATGCTACAAGAAGAACTATCCTTCTATACTGAGTTAAACAAAACCTTTTCTACTTATAAAGGGAATATTCTTATAAAATTACTTCAGAATCAGCTCCCAACTATCCAAAAACAGGAACAGAAAGATTTAAAAACACCAGATAAAACCGATACCATAGCTATTCAGGTAGTAAAATCCATTCCCGAGTTTGTTGGTCCAGATATGAAGAATTATGGGCCTTTTGAGGTTGGAGAAACAATACATTTGGACCCGAAAATTGCTAGTATATTGGTAAGAAGTAAACAAGCTGAAAATGAAACATCCTAAGAAAATAAAAAGATACTGTACAAAGTGTAAAAAACACGTAGAGATGGCAGTAACAGAAGCAAAACAAAAAACAAGAAGTTCTGTTCATACTCAATCCATTGGTTCTAAAATTAGAATGAGGTTAAGAGGCCTTAGAAGGGGTTTTGGTAACTATAACAAGTATTCTAAGCCAGCTGTATCTAAATTCAAAAGAACTGGAGCAAAACAAACAAAAAAACATGTTCTAGTACTAAGATGTTCAGTCTGTAGCAGGGGCCATATTCTGAATAGAGGAAGAGCAAAAAAATTGGAGTTACAATAAAATGATTCAAGAACCAAAAGGAAAATTCATAAAAGTTCGTTGTAAGTGTAAAAATGAACAAATAATCTTTGGCAAGTGTTCATCTAAAATAGATTGCCTTGTTTGTGGAGAACCTCTTGCTTTAGCAACTGGTGGAAAAAGCAAGATAGAAGCTCAAGTTATTGAAGTTCTAGAGTAAACCTTTTAAATAAACAGTCTTTTTTCTCTATTATGTTTTACAAGAAGAAAGGATTACCTCGGGAAAATGAAATAGTAATTTGTACAGTTAAGAAAATCCTATATCATTCTATTTTTGTTGATCTAGATGAATATGAAAAACAAGATGGTATGATTCACATTTCTGAAATAGCTCCTGGAAGAATAAGGAACATTCGAGATTATGTTAAAGAAGGAAAGAAACTAGTTTGTGTAGTTCTAAGAGTAAATGAAAAGCAAAAACAAGTAGATCTATCCTTAAGAAGGGTTTCAATGTCTTTAAGGAACAAGAAAAATGATGAATTTAAACAAGAAATCAAAGCTGAAAAATTAATGGAGTCTGTAGCAAAACAACAAAAGACAACATTATTAGATTATTACAAAAATGTAGGTTTCAAATTAATAGAAGAGTTTGATCTTCTCTCACATGCTTTTTTTGAAATATCTGCAAAAGGAGAGGAAGTAATAGCGGACTTAGAACTTCCATCCAAATATACTAAACTACTGGTTGAAACAATTCAAGATAAAATAAAACCTCCAGAGGTTCTAGTTGGTGCTTTTGTTAATCTACAAAATCCCTCTGAAAATGGGATAGAAGAAATAAAAAAAGTTCTTATTGCGGCTGAAGAGTTTGCAAAAAAGAATGAATACAAAATGGGTATAGTTTATATTTCAGCCCCAAGGTATAGAATAGAATCTTACTCTTCCGATTATAAGACTGCACAAGAACAATTAGAAAAAGTATGTGACAAAATTCAAAAGGGAATAAAAAAATCAAAAGGTTCTTATGAATTAATAAAGAAAAAATGAGTTCTAAAATACTATATTGTAAAAACTGTGATAAATACACTCTTAAAGAGACCTGTAGTTGTGGTAAAAAGACAGTAACTACTCGGCCAGCTAAATTCAACCCAGAAGATAAATGGGGTAAATACCGTAGAGAGTATAAAAAACAACAACAAGCTTTATAAAAGACACATTCTTTTTTAACAAGATGAGTTTTGAAGTAAAATTTCTTACAAAAACAAAGGTAAAAAATCCCATATTGATAGAGGGGTTACCTGGTATTGGTAATGTGGGTAAAGTTGCAGCAGATTTTCTAGTTGAAAGTCTAAAATGTAAGAAGATTATAGAAATTCACTCTCACTATTTTCCTCACTCAGTTTTTGTTAATGAAGATAATCTAATTAATTTGCCAGTTGTTGAAATTTGGCATAAAAAAGTTAGCAAGCAAGACTTTTTCTTCCTAGTTGGAGATATTCAACCTATTGATGAAGCTTCATGTTACAAGTTTTGTGAAGTGGTCTTAGATGTTATGGATAAATTTGAAGGAAAACAAATAGTAACTCTTGGAGGTATAGGTCTACAAAAAATACCAAAAAAACCAAAAGTTTACATTACAGGTAATAATAAAGAAATGGTATCTTCATTCAAAGGCTGTTCAAGTAAGATCTATGGTGTAGTTGGTCCAATAATGGGTGTAACTGGAGTTCTACTTGGTGCAGCTGCTAAAAGAAATGTACAAGCTGTATCTTTGTTAACACAAACATTTGGACACCCTGCATATTTAGGAATAAAAGGATCCAAAGAAACTCTTGCAGTACTAGATAAAAAGTTTAATTTCAAGTTAAATTTAAAAACACTATCTGAAGAAATAGCCGAGTTAGAGCAAGAAATCAAAACTAAAACAAAAAAGCTAGCAGAAGCAGCAACACAAGAACAAAAAGAAAATAATGATGTTAATTACTTTGGTTAGAATTCAACTAAAGATTTTTGTTTTTTCTCTTCTAATAAAGGAACACCATAAACTCCATCATAACCAGGTTTTATGTTTATTTGACTCTCTCTATTTCTAAGTATTATTTGAGTTAATTTCTCTCCAACTTCATCAACAAGATCCTTTTTATCTACATTTAACATGATATTTAATTCAGAACCAAATCTTTTTATCAGTCTATCAAAAATCTCACTTACTCCTTTTGTAGCTATTCCTCTTTGTAAGTACATAGAGACAAGTTCAGCAATAGGTATTAATTTTTTGTAAGGGGTATAATTTTTAGGTTTATACCCTAGAGGTCTATCAGCCAACTCTTCTACTCTATAATCCACACCAATCGTCAATGGTTTTTTGCACACTGGACAGATCCCTTTGGCCTTTACAGTTTCTTTTGGAGATAAAACCACATTACAATTTCTATGTCCATCCCAATGATACTTCCCATAATTGGGATCAACCTCTATAGTACCTTTGTATCCTTTTTTTGTCCTTATGGCTTTTATTAAATCCTTGTAGTTAAGATCAATATCTAATAGTGTGGCCTCTCTACCCATCCTCCAAGGATACAATGAATGCATGTCTGAAAATGATACCAAGTTATAATTATCTAGTTCAGAAATCCTCCAATTCATCTCCGGATCACTACTCAACCCAGTCTCTAAAGCATAAATGTGTTTTAGTTGATCTTGGAAACAATCTTTTATTGAATCAAACCCAGAGTTAGAACCAAAAAGACTAAACCATGGTGTCCAGATATGTGCAGGAATAATCTCAATATCCTTAGAAATCTTCTTCAAACTTTCTACAAATTCAATACTTGTCATACCGAAGATGGGTCTACCATCATAATCAATTCTCCCTTTAGATAATAGAAACTCTGTAATCTGTTTAACAACATCCTTATTGGGTGCAAAAACAAGCTGATGGACCTTTCTACATCTGCCATCTTGGGTATAAATCAAAGAGATTTCTGTTTGCCAAACAAAAGGAAAACCAGTTTTAGTATACAACATCCCATCTCTCTCATCTAATTGATCCAATTCTTTAAACCATTCTGGATGTTGGAAGTCGCCAGTGCCCAATAAATCCAAACCCTTGATCTTTGCATACTTCTCTAATGTCTCAATACTTATCTTATTACTACAAGCTCTAGAGAACCTAGAATGTATGTGTAAATCAGCAACAATATCTCCCATAATAAAAAATAATAAAGAATTATTTAATTACTTTTTCATTTTAAGACCACTTTAAAGTTCTCAATATCAAAAGTAACACTTGGTTGTATTTTTATTGTATTGGCTCCATTGTCTACATAGCTACTTATCTCTTTCTCGTAATCAGTACTATAGGTATTTATGTTAAAACTGTATTCTTGTACATAGATAGTAGCTTCTTTATGACTTGAGTCATCGCCAAAACTCACCTCTAGGAACACCTCTTTTTCCCCAGAAGATACGTCTTCATAATCATCAGAATCTAATTCAAAAGTATAGGTTGGATAATCTCTACCTTGAGATAGCAATGCAACCTCTATTTCATCTAGATTATAATCTCCTTCATCAATCTCAAAGATTAATGTATTTGTAGTTCTCAAATAATCATCATCTAATACTAATTCTCTTTTTTCTAAATACTCACAAAAAATATCATCATCAAACACTTCTCTTTCATTTAGTGTAATGGTTAATCTACCCTCCTCAGGAGTATTACATGTGATATAATAACTTAGAGTAGCACTCTTTAATGTGCTTACCTCATCAACACTAAATGTCTTTATTTTAGAAGTATCCTCTACTAAATAGTCTTTAATCAATTCAACATCTTGTATTGTATAGTAATTGGAAGAAAATAACCTCCAACCTGGTGAGTTTGAAGTTAATTTCAAAATATTATCTTCATCTTGTAAATAAGCTTTAGGGATTTCTAATGGTAACTCATTACTAGTTAATTCATCATAATAAATCTCTTGATCATTTATTTCCACTTTTAACTTGCCTTTAGACTCTACAATTAATAATAATAATTCTAGTTTATCCAAACTATCTCTATCTATATCAAAATAGATGTTCTTATAGTCATTATGGATAAGACTCCTAGAAATAGTTAAAGAATTTGCAAGAGTCTGAGTTTCAGTTTCAATCTTTGAATATAACTTGGTAGGATCTAAACCATAAATCATTGTTTCTGATTTTCTTGGTTCAACTTCACCCGGACTTGCAGATAATAAAGTAGTTCCTGAATCTGTAGAAGTACTTTCTGTTCCGTCGGTAGAAGTATCATCATCATCATCTAATAGTTCATTTCTTTGGTCTTCAGGAATTAGTATAACATAACCTACTAAAATTCCAGCAATAATAAAAATTAGAATTGATACTTCAATTGCAGACTGTACTCCCTTCCTATTCATGCTAGAATAAATAAACTTATTAATATATAAACTTTTTCAATTTGCATGAAAATAATTTTTCAAGATATAAAGAAAGGAGAAGTAAAATTATTAACCAACTCATTAGATGATTTGTGGTTTCTTTCTAATATAATAGATGAAAATGATTTAATTACTGGAAAGACCATTAGAAAAATTAGACTTGGTGAAGATGAAAGAAATACTAAAATAATCAAAAAAGTTGTAACTCTTGAAATAAAAGCAGAAAAAATAGAATTTCATAAATATTCTAATTCCCTAAGAGTATCTGGGAAAATAACTCAAGCACCAGAAGATATACCTAGAGGATTTTATCATACATTTGATATTGATGATAAAACAACAATTAAAATTAGAAAATTAGTTTGGCCCAAATACCAATTACAAAGATTAAAGGAATCAACAGAGGAAAAAATATCCAACATTTTAATCTGTGCATTAGATAGAGAACAAGCAACATTTGCACTATTAACTCCATCAGGTTATAAAATATTAACCGAAATAGAAGGCCAAGTTCAAAAGAAAGAAGTAGAAAACAAAAATACTAAGGATTTCTATTTAGATATAGCAAAGATTATGAAAGAATATGTAGATAGGTATAATTTAGAAAGTATAATCCTTGCAAGCCCTGCTTTTTGGAAAGAAGATCTAATGAAAGAAATAAAAAAGAAATATTCTCAGTTAACAAACAAAATTACTCTAGCAACCTGTAACACTTTGGGAAAAAATGCAATCGAGGAAGTTCTAAAGAGAAAAGAAGTGGAGTCTGTACTAAAAAAAGATAGAACCACAAGGGAAACACAATATGTAGAAGAATTATTAGAGAAAATAGCAGCAAACAAAGAAGGTGCTTATGGTATTAAAGAGGTTAAACAGGCATCAGATGCTGGTGCAATTAAAAAACTGCTAGTTACTGATGAAATCATACATAAATTAAGAGAAGAAAATAAATTTGAGGAATTAGATAAAATAATGAAAGCAGTTGATCAACAAAAAGGAGATGTACATATAATATCTACCGACCATGAGGCAGGAAAGAAACTCCAAGGGCTGGGTGGGATTGGTGCAATTCTAAGATATAATTTAAATTATTAGTTTTGAAGAAAATTTTAACAATCTAGGTTCTTTTAACAATAATTGTAGAATAAACTTACTAGGAAAATCTCTATCTTTCTCTTCTATAATCTTTCTAACTTTATCTTTCATAAACATGCCAACCAAATCATCATAATCCTTCTCTTTAAACCTATCCATAACTCTTCTTATCATCAAATTCAGATAAAGATCCTTGTGTAGTCTCTTTCTTGCTTTCTTATGATAGTCTTCAATATTATCTACCATAGTTTCAGCTGCAATCAATCCAGGGACTAAACCTCCAAAAGTTGTAGCTTTAACTTGGGTTGCAGCATCTCCCACTAATAGTACATTATCTTTCATTAACTTCTGTTGAGGATTATAAATAGGTATAAAACCACCCTGTCTATCTATAGTCTTACAGCCAGGACATCTATTTTTTAGCAATTTATCTAGGTGGGGTTTAGGATTATCATAAGATACAACTCCCACTCTAGCAATATCCTCACTTTCTGGCACTAACCAAGCAAAACTACCAACACCTAGATAAAACTCAACAAGATCTTTTTCACAATTAACTTTGGTTCTTACTTGACTGCCTATAATGAATTTTCTTCCTTGAGACATATTATTTTTCTTAGCAACAGTAGAAAAAGGTCCATCCGCACCAACCAAATAATCAGTTTTCATGACTTTGTTATTAATTTTTACTTTGTTTTTATGGTTACCTTCAAATCTTTTACCTAAAATATACTCTGCTCCTTCTTTTTTAGCCTGTTCATGTAGATAAAAGTCAAGTTTTGTTCTATCTAAGATAAGATTTTCTTTTGTTAACTTTACTTCAGTAAATTTATTTGTTGAGGAAAATATTTTAGCTCTACTTACTTTGTTAATTAAAAATTTCTTACATGGCTTGATTATTTTTCCAAATTCACTAGTAACAATCCCTGTGCATTGTACAGGCTTACCTATCTCTTTATGTTCCTCCACTACCCTCACATCTTTATTTTGCTTTGCAAACCTATATGCAAGATAATTACCGACGGGGCCAGCACCAACAATTGTAATCATTTTTATTTCAATTTTTGATCAATTTATATGTTTTCCGCATCAAAAATTCCTCTTAACAATAGTTAATAATCTATTTTAACAATAGTTATTTTTTCAATAATTAAAACTTTTAGTTAATTTTAAAATCAAAACATTTTTAAACTATTAACCACCTATGTTTATTATTAAATTGCATACTGCAATCTAAAAAAAAAGAGGTGAGGTGTTCATAAAATGGTTGTTCGAAGAAAAGCTAAAAAGAAAGCAGTGAAAAGAAAAGTGAAAAAGAAAGCTGTAAAAAGAAAAGTGAAAAAGAAAGCTGTAAAAAGAAAAGTGAAGAAAAAAACAGTGAAAAGAAAAGCTAAAAAGAAAACAGTGAAAAGAAAAGCTAAAAAGAAAAAAGCAGTGAAAAGAAAAGTGAAGAAAAAAGCAAAGAAAAGAAAAGTGAAGAAAAAAGCTGTAAAAAGAAAAGTTAAAAAAAGAAAAGTTAAGAAAAAAAGGTAAAATCTGACTTTTCACGGATTTATCTTTTTTTATTTTTTTCAAAACATTTTTAAACATTATTTCTTACAAATCTTATATGATCACAGACATTATCTTAATTTCAGTTGCACTACTTATTTTGATTATATCCTCTATATGGGATCTAAGAACCAGAGAAGTACCAGATAACCTAACAATCGGCTTAATTGTCATAGCTTTAGTCATAAGATTAATACATTCTATAATCACAAGAGAGTACACTTTCTTCCTATATGGATTACTAGGGTTTGGAATAATGTTCATAATAGCTCTTATAATGTATAGAACAAAACAATGGGGTGGAGCAGATGCAAAGCTTTTGATGGGATTTGGGGCTGCATTTGGAACAGCACCTTATTTTTCCAATCTAACTTTGCCCTTCTTGCTAATACTTTTTTTAAATGTAATAATCATTGGAGGTCTTTATGGGTTAATTTTTGCAATAGTACTATATTTTAAAAATAGAAAGAAAGCAAACCCCTTACTAAAAAAAGAATTAATAAAAAAAAGAAGATTAAGGAACATAATACTTATGATAGCAGTTATGATTTTAATTTCAAGTATACTAATTCCTATCTTAACAATAAAAGCATTACTAATTATCTTAGCTCTTTTCCTAATGGCTTATTTCTATATTAGTATATTTGTAAAGATTGTAGAGAAACTATCGTTTATCAAGCAACTTCCATTAGAAAGAGTAACTGAAGGAGATTGGTTAGCAAAAGATGTTTATTATAAAAATAAAGTTTTAATTTCAAAAAAACACCCTTGCTTAACTCTAAAAGATATTAAATTAATGAAAAAGAATAAAATAAGAAATGCATGGGTAAAGATAGGTATTCCTTTTGTCCCTGCAATGTTAATAGCAACAATCGTTACTATTTTAGTATCAATTATGGGATTCTAGGTTCTTCTTCAACAAATTTCTCTTCTTTTGGTTCACTCATAGATATATTTTTGGCCCGATTAGAGATCTTCTCTCTCACTTCCTCAAGATCTCCTTCCTCTGCTTTCTCACCTTGCCAACTAATAGCAACTTTATCTCCTTCGAACCGAGGTATAATATTAATCAATGCGTGTGGAGCCTTCTGACCAGCAATAGCACCATTAGAAACAACAACATTTGTTCCTTGAGCACCAAGCTCTTCGAATAAAATACCACTTAATTTATTGGCTACATCAAACAAATGTCCTGCAATAGTTTCATCAAGTTGAGTCATAAGTGCAACATGTTTCTTTGGAAAAACTAATACATGACCTTTTGTAGCTGGATTAATATCCAAAATTGCCATTACTTTATTATCTTCATAAACCTTCTTCACAGGAATTTTTCCCTCTACCATACCACAAAAAGGACACTCTCCCCCTCCACCATTACCACCAGTTAATTTCTCAATAACCTCTTTTTGCTCTTCAGGGCTCAAACCCTGAACTAACTCATTGAATTTATCTTGTTGCTCTTCAGGGCTCAAACCCTGCAGCGCCTTTGCAATTTCCATTACCTTTTCATCAGATACCATGTAAGGAAAAATTATTTATATTAATAAAAACCTTTCTATACTATGTTAATCTCTTTTTATGAAGAATTTCCAACCAAAAGGAATCTAGAAAAACTAAAACTAATCAAGTTTCCAACAAAGCTCTACCTCGGTGCACATTCTTTAGATGAATTCAAAAAATTAAAAAAATCTATAAAATCAAAACATGTAAAAGAAATAGCTTACTGGCCATTACTAAAGAAAAAAGAGGGCTATTGGTTTTCACCATTTACTCAAAGAAAAGCACTAAAGAGAACAATAGGAGAAATCGAACACACAAAAATACCTATCATGTGGGATGCAGAGCTTCCAACCCACCCAAATCCCCTACTCTATATAACTCAATTACCTTTTTTCTTCTCAAATAAAAAACTAATAAACAATTTCATAAAAAAACATAAAAAAGTATATGTGGCAGAGTATTTCTTTGTAAATAAGCCCCTAGAAAGCCTCTATAAATTCTTAAATCTATCTTTCAAAGATAGAAAAAACACTCATCCCATGATTATGGCTTATAGTTCTATGCATGACTTTGGAGAGTATATAATGAATAGAGAACTAACTAAATGTAAAGAAGAATATGGAAATAAATTCATAATAGCTTATGGTGTCCTAGCCACAGGTGCACAAGGTACTGAAAAAACAATTTCAATAAAACTCTTAAAAAGAGATCTAGATTTAGCAAAGAAACATAGATTAAGAGAAGTGGTTCTATTCCGACTAGGTGGATTAAATAAAAAATATACAAAACTATTAGAAAAGTACCAATAATCATTTAAATTAAAATAACAAATCATTCTTATGGCTAATAAAGTGGGGGTGGGTTTTGGTGTAATGATTCTAAAAGGTAATCAAGTTCTTCTAGGTAGGAGACATTAAGATCCAGAGAAAGCAGATTCAGAACTACATGGAGAAGGAACCTGGACAATGCCTGGTGGCAAGATGGATTTTGGAGAAACCTTTGAAAACTCTGCATTTAGAGAAACACTTGAAGAAACTAGTCTAAAATTAAATAAAGAAAAACTAAAATTAATAAGTTTAACAAATGACAGAGTTCCAGATGCACATTTTGTCACAATTGGATTCCTTACAGAAGAATTTGAAGGAGAACCACAAGTTATGGAACCAGATGAAATAACAGAATGGAAATGGTTCTCACTTGAAGATCTACCTAATAATATGTTTTTCCCAAGTAAAAAAATAATAAAGAATTATTTAGATAATGAATTTTACAAACATTAACCTAATGCTCTTCTAAAGTCAATAACTGAGATATCTGAAGCATCTTCAACTTCCCAATCCTCAACCATATCAGTTCCTTTTGCTTCATCAATTATAAAAGTAAATTTTAAAGCAACTAAACCAAAAGCAACAGGTTCTTCCTCAAATCTGATTTCACCAACATCGCCATAAGCTGAGTTTATTTTCTCTTCCATTTTACCTTTAAGTGCTACTCTATCAACTTCAACACCTTTAGGCATTACCTTTATTGTTACTCCCGCTTGTACCATTTTAATTAGGACCCTCAGTTTCACAAGTTGGACATTGATATTTTGTACCTAATTTTCTACATTGTGAACACCTAACAATTTGGGTCTTATTACATGTAGGACAGGTAAAAACAGTAGATCCTCGATCATTGATTAATTCTTTTTTACAAGATGTACATTTAAGTTTCTTTTCCATCGTTCTAAAAAACTTTAAAATATTTATAAAGCTTTTGTTCTATTTGACATCTATGATTCCTTCATTAGAAATCATAAAGCAACACTCACCATCTGGCAAATGGGGACTATCTACCAACTTTGCCACTCTTGTGCTCTTCTTCCCTCTTCTCAAGTAAACTCTTGTTTGGGAATTATGACCTACAATATTACCTCCAATAGCAGCTGTAGGATCACCAAAGAACATATCTGGTTTAGCCATAACTTGGTTAGTGACATAAACACATAGGTTCTGTACATCAGCAACTTTCATTAATATATGCATATGTTTGTTCAATTTCTGTTGCCGATCTGCTAAAGTTCCTCTCCCTATAAACTCAGCTCTAAAATGGGCCATTAAAGAATCAACAATAATTAGGTTAATAGCCAAACCATCTTTAGTAATCAAATCCTCTACTTTTTCAGCACACATCATCTGGTGATCAGAATTATAGGCTCTAACCACTTTAATATTTTTTAGTATTTTAATTGGATCATAACCTGCAGCTTCAGCAATCTGTTTAATCCTTTCAGGTCTAAATGTATTCTCAGAATCAATCCAGACTGAATGTGCATGGGGTTCTCCTTCCTCATCAATATCCAGGGCATTTACAGCCAATTGGTGGGCTAAAGCGGTCTTACCAGAACCAAAGGCTCCATAACACTCTGCAATCCCTCCAGATTCAAATCCTCCACCGACCAGTTCATCAAAAGCCTTACAACCAGTACTGATTTTTTTAATTAGGGCTCTTTTAGCTAAAAGTTCATCGCCTGAGGCAAAACCCATATCTAAATTATTTCTAGCAGCATTAATCACCTTTCTTGCAACAGAATCACCCATTCCAGTAGTTTCAATTAGCTCTCCAGGTGTTGCAACAGCAATAGCCATTAAACTATCAAAACCACCATCCTTCAATTTTTCAGCAGTAGCAGCCCCTACTCCTGGTAGGTCTTCAATTTGCAGTTCTTTTGTCATTTTATTCCTCCTTTATATCTTCTAGATGTAAATGTTCTTGGATCTTTCTTAATATAACAATCATCTTTTCAACATCATTCTTTCTTAGATTTAGTCTTTGTTCCCTAAGAACATTAGAATTATCTCTCCAAGTCTTCCTTATTGTTACAGACTTAAAAGTTACAACTCCTCCTCCCTCACCAAAGTCTTTTTCATTCTTCCAGATACTTCCTTCGAAATTTCCAGATTTAAAGCTTTTCATAGGTGCTGGCATTTTGATCCCTCCTTGTGCTATATACTTAGGCATGCTATATAAACCCTGCGCGCAGATGCCTTGTCACAACCTAATTATTCCTTGATTTTTTATAAAGATTATTGCACTTTTCTTAAAAAACCTTCAAAATGACCAAAAACAGTCATTTTTAGACAAAATACCACTCGGGAGTTATAACACACCGAAAGGTTTATAAAGGTTTTATTATTTTCAAATGGTAACAAATGTGATCATTTGGAGGTCAAATATAAAATGAAAAAAATTGTACTTGCAATAATGTTTGTACTATGCCTGTTATGCGTTCCAGCACTAGCTGCTGAATCAACCAACTATGAAATCACTGATATCAAAGTTGATGATTTATCATACGCAAACACAGTCTACGTAGAAGAAGGCGCAACTATTGCAGTTGAAGTTTACCTTGAAGGTCTTGGCGAAACAACCGATGTTAACGTTAAGACATGGCTAGGTGGATATGAATATTCAACTGTTCAAGCTACATCAAGTATGTTTGATATTGAAGATGGTGTTTCCTATAAGAAAACACTTTACTTAGAATTACCTAATGATATGGACTCTGAACAAGACTACACTTTATATGTGGAAGCATATGATGATGAAGACTATGTGAGAGAAGAAGCAACATTGAGAGTAAGTAATGCTCGACATGATGTGAGAATTCAAGACATTTTGGTTGACAATTCAGTTGAAGCTGGTGATTATGCATCAGTTACAGTTAGATTAGAAAACCAAGGTGACAATAAAGAAGAAGATATCAAGGTAGAAGTTTCAAGCACAGAGCTTGGTGTTGATGTTGCAACTTACTTAGACGAGTTGTACACCCTACCTGAAGTCGATAACGAAGATGAAGAATCCTCAGGCGATGTAACCCTAAATTTCCAAGTTGGCGATGAAGCTGCTACAGCATCATACACACTGGATGTAACTGTTACATATAACAATGGATATAGTGTTGTTTCAGACTCTATTACATTGAACGTCGAAGGTGCTGAAGCTGATGAAGGCGAAGTTACTGTTACAGTAACAGATGCTGATTCTGAAGAAGAAACAAAAGACTTCTCAACAGCACTTAAGTTAGGATTCGGTATCTTAGCGGTATTGATTGTTATCCTAGCATTGATCTTAATCGTGCGAAGATAAACTTTTCTTTTTTTTTATTTTTTTTTGAAAATCTTTCAGCTTTTTCTACAAAACTCATTTTAAAACTTTAATTCTTATAACTCCTATGAAGAAAAAGGGAGATTCCCTAGAGATCTTCACAGAGCACCTCTTTAAAGATCTAGGGAAAAAAAGAGTAAGGAGAAATAAAACATACAAGAGAGGGAGCTATAGGGCTCAGATAGATCTAGTCTATGGGCTTATTAGGCCCTCTTTTGTTGAATGTAAGAACTACTCTTCCCTTGTATCCTATGCTGATTTTATGAAGTTTGTGGGCGTTTGTGAGACTTTTAACCCATCAGAAAGGGTAATGGTGACAACCTCTGATTTTGAAGGTAGATGCTACCATGATGCCCATAAATATGGTGTAAAACTCATAAATGGGCCCAAATTAAAGCAATTATATAGAAAATCAAGATTCCTTTTACCTAAAAATCACAAAAAAGCTTCTCTTTCTAAGATAGTTAGAGATAGATCAAAACAACAGTATAAACCATCTGTAAAAAGAAGAGCTGTTAACTACTCAAAATATGGACTACTATTTGCAGCAGGAGTATTTGCTTATGAACATCAAGAGAAATGGTTACCTCTTATTCAAGATATATTCTAAAAGAAAGCACTAACTTTCAAAACAATTAAACCTAAAGCTAAAATGAAAACCACAGTTTCCCAAATACCTCCAGTACTAATAAAACCCTTTACATGAAAAAAAGGGTAAAGTAAATGAACACCATCTTTAGTCAGCATATCAGATAGTAAATGAATTACATACCCAAAAGCAAAAGCATATCCTATCAATGGAAAACCCAAGAGTATGCTTAATAATAAGAATCCTGCAGGTATGTAAAGACTATGCATAACTCCTCTATGACCCAGAGTGTAGTTCAAAATATTAGAAAGGAACCCCACTTTTTTCCCAACTTTACTTTTTGGAGTATCTATATCCGGTAAAGCTGCAGCTAAACAAAGAACAGCCAAAAACACTAAAGGATAAATTGGATTTAACCATTGAACTAGAACAATACCAACCAAAAGTGCAATCACCAAGTGGGTCTTAAACATCATTTTAATTATATAATGCCTTTCTACTTAATAAAATCTTTTATTATCAAAGGTATAATCTTTTTTGTCTCTTCAATAATCTCTCTTGCTCTTTCAGGACTTCTTCCTACAGAATAAATCCTAAATTGCGGAGCATTACCTGAAGGCCTTAAATGAATAACTTCACCATCAGAAAAATAAACTCTAAAACCATCAACATAATTAACTTTTACAATCTCTTTAGAAAAATAACTCTCTAGTCTTGCTTTCAATCTAAAATCAACTTCTTTTCCTTGAGGGGTTAAACTCTTAACAATCCTTTTACCCATTTCAGCAGTATACTGTTCACAACCTTCATCATTATTTTCAATATAACTAGCTTCTGAGTAAGAATCATAACCTCTAAATGTTTCTTCAATAACTTCAGATAACTTTCTACCCAATACCAAAGCAATAACTAAAGGTAACACTGCGTCTCTAGTGGGTAGAGCTTCTAATTTTTTATCTTGAATAATAAAATCACAACCAGTTAAAAATCCACCATTAGCTTCCCAACTAACTGTTTTACCTTCAGCCTTATTCATGGCATCAATAACATAAGGAGAACCAATTCTAGTTTTTACAACTTTAATTCCCATACTTTCTAAAGAATTACAAACTGCATCATTAGAACTAACTGTAATAGCAGCAAAATCTGGTTTCAAAAACTTACAACATAATACTCCTAACTTATCTCCAGGTAAAAATCTCCCATTTTCATCGGCAAGAAGGGGTCTATCACTATCTCCATCTGTAGAAATAATAGCATCTGGATTATGTTTCATTGAAAAGTTCTTTAATTTAGCTTCAACAATACCTGAAACTTTCTCAGTATCAATATGAACAAATTCACTAGATCTTTCTTCACAAACAACTTCTGCCCCCATTTCCATAAACAACTCCTTGATAAGATTTCTTCCCACAGCAGTATGTTCATACAATACAATCTTTTTACCAATTAAACAATTTCCAAAGAAATTAACATATCTTTCAATATAATTTTTTTTAGCATCTTTATTTTCAATTAAATTAATATCAAATTCTTTAAACATATCCTTCTCATCAAACAAATAACTTTCTTCTAATCTTACTTTTTCAACAGAATCTAAAATCGGTTTTTCATCTTCTTTCAAAACTTCACCTTCAATTTTAATGTACTTTACTCCATTTCTATCAAAAGGGATATGGCTTCCAGTAACCATAACACTAGGGATATTATTTTTCATAGCATAATAAGTTAAAGTTGGGGTGGGGATTCTCCCACAATAAATAACCTCATAACCACAATCTATTATAGCTTTTGCAACAGCCTTAAGAATTCTCCTAGTACTCTCTCTTAGATCACCTGCAATAGCTACTCTATCTTTAACACCCTTAATAGACTCAAGAAATTTAATATATCCTTTAGTGTTAACATAACACTCCTTATCAGTCATCTCAGTAACAAGTCCTCGCAAACCACTTGTACCAAACTTTAGTCCCATAAAACAATCTCAAGAAAAAGCCTTTATAAATTTTATTTAACAGAACTCCTTGAGGTAATTTTATATACCCCAAATACACTAAGTTTCTTATGAAAAAGAAGATTTTAGTTCTGTTCATAATCATATTATCTCTTCCATTAGTATCGGCTGGATTATTTGGTCTATCAGATAATCAAATAATTGGTTTAAATATTTTTGATTTAATTAAAAATGGAATTCAGAATGAAAACATCCTTTGTATAGAAACAGATGGTGGATTAGATCTAGAAAACCAAGGAACAACTTCAGGCAGATATGGAGTTGCAGGGGCTAAAACATTTACTGATAGGTGCATAAATTGGGGACCCTATCAAGGTCAGATAGTAGAATATTTCTGTTTTGACAGTGAATGGATGCAATTTCATAGATCTAATTGTCCAACAGGAACAATTTGTGAAAATGGGGCATGTACAACACCCTTAGTAAAAATAGCAGGTATAAATTTATCTAATAATGATTATTCATTTACTAACTTAGAAGCAAAATTTGATTCAGTACTAACAAACCACCAAGAATTAGATTTGATATTAACACCAGAGTACATATTTTATCAAGACCAAACTCACCAAGATAATCCAGTTATTGTAGATTGCCAAACTACTCCTTGCACTATTTCTTCAATTGGAACACAAGAGAGTGATCAATTAGTAGATTATATTAGTTCCATACAAAATCTTGCACAACAATATCATGTGTACATAGTATTAGGAACTGTTGCAGAAAGATCTGTAGTAAATGGTTATGATATTTCTTACAATACCTTATTGATCCTAGATAGAAATGGAGATATTATTGGTAAACAAAGAAAATCTTCACCTTATGACTTTTACATAGAAGGAGACATAGGATGTAATGAAGAACCAGCCCTATGTGAAGATATTAGAATGGAAGCATTACCAACAATACAAGCTTATGATCTAATAGATTTACATGGAAATATATTTACAATAATACCTGTAATTTGTGGAGATTTAGGTGATGATGATTCAATTACCCAACTAGAAAATTCCTATGGTGATTTGATAGTCTTTCCTTTAGTTGATGCCGATCCCTATCAAGATGTGATGTATGATATTCTAGCAGGACTAGACCCTCTGGATAATCCTTCCTACTATACTGCTGAAGGATTAACCGCATACATATTTAGAGATGAATATCAATCAAGAGAATTAACAGTACAAAATAGTTATTTATTCTCTGCTAATGGGGGGAATAACAACGGAGTATCAATAATTCCATTAGATTACCAAACAATGTATAATCTAGATATCCACGAAGATTATACTTATGGAGAAATAGAAATCACATCTTAATTTAAACTTTTTCTATACTTTTCAATTTTCCTTTAACTCCATAGCTAAAGCCTTTGGATTTGCTTCCTTAACAGAATTTGCAACCATCTCTAATCTATCAAAGAAATCATTTTTAGTAACTCTTCCAGAAATTTCTAATTGTCTACCTGCTACTTTTCTTTGGATTTCATTGAACTTCTCATGATTTTCTTTCAAATCAACAACATCCTCAACTTCAAGAACTTTGTTAACATTATCTCTAAAGCACACAATTCTAATATTATCTGTACCATCATCAAAAACAAGATTCAAAACTCCTTGGGGTTTACTCTCCACCTTGCCATGTGCCGCACAATAAAATCCATCATCCTTGTATTCTACTTTCTTACTACATTCTGGACAAGAATCATAGAATCTAGGTTCAAAAACTTGAACTAATGTACCTACAAGTGTAGCATTATCATTCTCTTTCAAATCTTTAATATTTTTCCTTTCAGCCTCAGAAAAACTTTTTACTTCAATACTTTCCCCTTCTGGATTTATCACCCATTCACCATTCTTACCCATATGAAGTTCCATATAACCTCTATTATTTTCTTTAACATAACAATTACTAACTCTTACAACATCTCCAACCTTAAGCTTTCCTTCCTCAACTTCTTTGATCTGTTTTTCATCCCATAAAACCAATCTACAAGAACCCGTCTCATCCCCCACCAACATATTAACAACTCTCCCTTCTCTGGCAGCAACTTTAAATTCTCTTATCTCATAAATATTAATAACCTTCCCCACCAATTCCACACCTTTTAACATAGTATTCAATTGGTTAACTTTAGCTTTCTTAATGCCTACATCAAATAACTTAACACCTAATTCATTAGCTATAATATGGGCTGCACCCTCTTTAGAAATAAGATCTGATAACTGTTTTAGTTTCTCTTTAATCTTATCTTCAACTTCAGTCTTAGACAAACCTTTCTCTTTTTCTATTTTTGCTAGAATATCTTCATATTTTAATCCATTCATAAAATCTTCCCTCAATCAACCCAATATTGCTACCCTTTATAAGAATTTCTTTAATATAAAATAAATAAAAGAAAAATTAAGGTTCTAACCAGATATCTACACCAGTAATCTCATCCTCATAAGCAAAACCATTCAAAGTAACAGTTAATTCACTTGATTGAGGTCCAAGATTATTTGGATCAATTCCAGTAACTTCACAAGTAATTACATCTTCTTGTGCATCCTTAGATAACCTTATCTCTTCAGTACAATCCTGCTCATCATAAGCAGTATCAACTTCTACATTCAAGGTTTCTCTATATCCTAATTCTCTATAGGCAAAACAATCATCCAAAGTATCTACAATTGTTCCAGTTCCTACATTTTGGATATAAACTTTAAATCTTAATGTAGCAGTTTGACCATCACCAGAAACATCAACTGGATCTTGCTCAATTGCAGTAACTTGTACACCAGATGGTGGATTTGCACCAGATGGTAAATTTACACCCACTTCAGTAGGATCTTCTGTAAAGAATAAATAACCATGAACTTCTACAGGATGTTCATAACAATAAGTACCTGCAATTTCTTTAGTAATTTTAGTAGTCAATTCAGGTTCATAAAGAAGAGGACCTAATTCAACCTCTTCATCAGAAACAGTGCAAGTATCTTTATCAATAGAATATAATGATGGATTTTCTACAATACTAGAACCTGTAAAAATGGATTCAATTGCAGCATCACCTTTCAATCTAATCATAACCTTTCCAGCATCTAGATCTTCAGGCATTTTATTTTCTAAAATAACATTAACATCAATCTCCTCTCCAGGTCTATATGGACTTGCTTCAGAACTAAAAGGTGCATATTCATAGAAATAAGCATCAATCATTGAAGTCTCTCCAGAAAAACAACCATAATAACCTTCAGTTGTAGTTGTAGTCTGACCCCCACATCCACTTATGAATAAGATTCCAAGTAAAATAACAGCAATAGTATAATTTTTTAGTTTCATAGCAAACCCTCCTTTGATTTAAAATGGCAATATTTATTTATTAAACTTTCTATTGTACTCTAAACTCTACAGTCTCTATATCTTCCCATAAATAACTAAATTCTAAGTATCCTTGGTGAGTACTTTGATCTTCAAATAGATATTCTCCAGAGCTACCTTCAGTAATAATTGAATCAGCAATACAACTTCCAGTTCCCTCTCCAGCTATTAGTTGTATTGATTCACAACTATACTCTTGGTTTAAAATAACAAATTTAACATCAATCCAAGGATCTTCATCATTAGGATCATAACACAATCCACTAAATAAAACTTCATCATTTATCAAACCAGAACCAGCATTGCCTTTTGCACTTACTTCATAAGTTAGAATTAAATTAATCGCATTAGTTCCCTGTCCGGGTCTTGTAATTGTTTGATCTACACTTTTAACAGTTAATGGTGCACTAGATGAAACATCCAAAATACTTCCACTAGAAGAGCAACCTTCTTTATCTGCTGGATCTTGTTTTAAACAAGCATCAACAACTGCATAAGTCTTATACTTATATCTATTAATAAAAGTCATAAGGTAATCTCCTTCGGTACCACTAGCAACACCATATCCTGGAAATATATCAACCACTTGATCATTCAAAAAATAATCTTCCTCTTCTTCAACTACAATATAATAATCAGCACAATCACATCCTCCAACACCTGAAAAAGTACTAGAGTCTAAACCAGTAACACAAACCTCTCCATCCGCATCGCTCATTCCTTCATCATGCACAATTAAAGATGGAATGAATTCATAACCAGCAGGAATAATTCTTTTTTCTGAATCCCCTATACTAGTATCTGGATTTAAGATTTCCAATTCAACCCCACTACTTCCCGATCTACATGAATATGGACAACCAGTTATTTCTTGTTCAGAATCACCACTTGGACTAAAGCCACAAGAACTTACTAACAATAATAAACATAACAATAAAATTATTCTTTTCATGTAACTACCTCTCCTGGTGCCCTTATAACCACTTGATCTTCTTTATCATTTACTCTATAAAGATAATCTAAACTAACACTATATTCATCTACTTTATATAATGAACTTCCAACAAATTCAGGAGCTACATCCAACCAACAATTAAAATTCCTTTCATTTTCACTATACTTTGAATCTCCTAAAATAGGAATCTCTGCATCAATCAAAGATTTAAACATTTCCTCCATTGTTGGTCTATATAATCTATAAACATTCTTCCCATCAGATTTTCCCAAATGTTCAAAAGGACAACTAAAACTATCTGGATTTAAAGATAATTCTTCGTTAATCTCAACACCTTCAGGTAAGTATACTTTCATGTCTGTTATATCTACAACTTCACCTGCCCATTCATTCTCTAAATGAATTCCTAAAATGGGGAAGGAAGATCTATCACTACCTACAATTACTGGTTGATCTTGATTTGAAGCAGTAGCACCTATAGCAACCCTAACTGGTTCCCCATTATACACTGCCCTTGGAGATCCACCATCAATATCATACCTATCGAAGAAATCAACATCATCTTCTACTAATTGATCAAATACATCTGAAGTAGTATAATAGACTTTTAATGTAACATCTTCTGTTGAAAAAGGAAATTCAAACCAACCCACAACAGAGAAAGACCCATCTAAGTCTTGAGTATATTCTGAAGGAATTCTACAACTTACAAAATCATTCTTTCTTAAGGTAAAAGTTTTTTGAGGAATAATTTCTCCATGAACAATATCTTCATCATCTCCATCTTGCAAAACACATTCAAAATTAACATCTTCCACCCCATCCGAACCAATCTCATGATATTCAATATCATAAACAACTTCAAATTGTGAACCTTGAGGTATCGTCCCCCCACTAATAGAACTCATCCCATCCAATTCTATACCTTTCATAGTACTACTTCTATTAGTCTCAGAACTCCAAACATCTAATGTTTTTTGCTCACTAACTAAATCACCATACCAACTAATTGGATTATACTCTTTAATAGCATCTGAAATTTTTAACCAAAGAGTCTCTCCTTGTTCTGTACCTGAATAAGCATTAAAAGTTACATACATAATAGGAAGCAAAAGAGCAATAATAATTATTGTTACAACGGTGGATAATTTTATTGGTTTTTTTTCTGTTGGTGCACCATCAGAACTTTCACTACCTAATGATCTAAGGTGCTTATTTGTTTTTGATGTTCTCACTTTATTAAAAAATCCACCTGCAGCAGAACCTACAGCACCAGCAACACTCCCTTCATCAGCCATCCCTCTATTATTAAAATCAAGAATTTCTTCTCTAATCATCCTCTTTTTCATTAAAAAATAAATAACTTTATTAATATTTAAACCTTTTCACTAAAATATGGATTTGTGTATTGGTGAAACACTTGGATTATTTTTTGTAATCTTAATTTTCTTTGTTAAAAATTGGGGTTGGACTTTAAGTTTTATTGTTACTGCAGCAGTAATAGTTTTCTTATTAAAAAAATTTAGATTCATACTTGGTTTTTTAGTTGATGTGCTAGATGCCTTAACAGATTTAGTTGGTGATGCACTTTTTGAAACAGTAATTGGTCTTATTGGTTTCATGATTATTGGAGCTATATTAGTTGGAATATTGTGGGTAGCAATCCTTTGGAGTTCAGAAGCAAATTGGATTCTTAAAATTGTAGCAACTCCATTTTTCTTAGTTGTGGGTGCGATCATTGGAGCAATACCAATACCTTTACCTGGACTTACAACTGCAATTGCTTGGGGATTGGGGGATGAAAATTATGCTAATATTGCTTGTTTTGCACCAGTTGTTGTTCTTGTATTATTGGCAGGTTTAAACTTAATCTTCCCAGCAATAATCTTATGGTTAACTGGAGTAGGTTTATGTGATATGATTAGTGCATTAGTAGAAGTTTTAACTTAAATAGAAAAAGTAACTAAACTGTCTTCAAACATTTGAAGATGTTCATCAAACATATCAACTTCTGTTTGGTAAGTAATAAGATAAGCATTACCATTCTCAACAATTATAATCTCTCTAGCTTTAACTTCCTCAATTAAAGTATAAGTATAATCTACAGAAATAGCAGTGTATCCATTTACAGTTGTCATTAATTCTTGATCTGTTTGAGTTCCAACCATAATTTCAGATCTTTCTAATCTATCTTTTTCTTCTGCCCAATATTCAAGCAAAGTTGTAGCATCCCCATCAACAGAAATAACAATATTAGCTAAATAGTCATAATCTCCTAGAAAACTAACTCCTGGAGATGCTTCTGCAATATACCAACCTTCAGGAGGTACAATTGAAAAGCCATAATATGCATTAGTATAAGGTCCAGAAGCTTGTGGAGTAGCTGGCAAAGGTCCAGTACAACCTACAATTAATAACAATACAAACAAAATTAATAACCTTTTCATAACATTAGAAATCAAATACCTGTTTAAATAGCTTACTGTAAGGTCTCAATTAGGCATTCTACTGGTTTTTCCTCTAATTCCTCACAAATAATCTCTTTTAACTCCTCAGCCCCCAATCCACCAGAGTACACAACATCATTCACAATCAAAGTAGGAAATACTTCAACACCCTCACTTTCCAATAAAACCTCGATCATTGGTTCTTCTTCAAAATTAGAATCAAAAGAAAATACAGATAGTCTCTCATCAAAGATATTCTTCAAATAATCTAATACTTCTCCTTGAACATCTGTTTCATCTGCATTATAGAAGTATACTACTGTTACTGAATCACTACCACAAATTTCCCCTATCTCTTTGGAAAACATTAAGAATTGCATTTCTGTTAAAAAGTAGTCTCTCAATTGATAGTCAAAGAGCTCTTCATCAATAATAGATTTTTTATTAAATTCAATAACTCTGTTCATAGATTCAAACAAGTCTTGGATATTGGCTTCTAGAATTTTGTTCATAGCATCACAATTAGCATCCCCTGATTCTAAGTATAACTGTTGCAATTGCAGACTTTTCAAACCAACCTGTTGTTCTAGATTGATTTTATCCACTTCTTGTAATCTTTCCTTTTCAATAACAAGTCCAATAGACAAACCTAAAGAAAAGACCAATAAGGTAATTAGAAATGAAAATATATACAATTGCCAACTAGCTCTTCGTTGCATAAACCAAAACCTCCCTATGTCCTTCTGTCATGTTGTAAACCAAAGTTCCATTCTCTTTTATATAATTTGTGTAAATCAAGTAATACTCTTCTTCTCTTGGATGATAATTGTCTATTATAAAATAATCAATATGGCTAATATCTGTTTCAACTATGGGGATATAATCCACTTCTTGATTTCCAAAATAGCTAAAGTAAACTGGAGAATTAGAAACCATATTTCCTTCTAAGTCAAAATCACTTGCAGAATTAACCAAAAGAGCAGTATTACTCCGATCCATATCAATATGGACTAAACCCACAGTAAGATTAACAACAACCCAAATAGCCAAAAATAACATTCCCACCTTGTATTTCTTGTTAAGTTTGTAGATTCCTTTTGCTGCAATAACTGCTATAAAAGGAAACATAAGAATAAAGAACCGATCATATTTCAAAGCTAAAATCTCCAAAACAATAAAATAAGTGATAATAAAAAATAACATTGGTTTTTTGTTCTCTTTAGAAAATAAACCATATACAAATGCAGCAGGAATAAACCAACCCAGTATGGGATAGATATGTATAAAATAATAAAATAATCCTCCGTGTTTTGAAGTATTATCCACTAAATTTGAAATTAACATACCTAAAGGATTACCATAATTTAACATTCCTAAAATAAACAATGGACTTAATACAACCAAGAAGATTAATCCAGAAATAAGGACTTCCTTCCATTTCTTTTTATACAACAAATACAAAAATATGCTTAAAGCCATAGCTCCAGCAACATACCTTGTCAAAACAGCCAAGCCAGCACAAATCATTCCCAAATATAAAAGATAATTTTTATTCAGCTTCTCATATTTATACAATAACAACATAGCACCAATAAGAAGTATAAGTGTTAAGGGTTCAGTTAAAAGTTTGAAACTATAGAAAAAATACAAAGACATACTTCCCAAAATAACAGCAGAGATCAACCCTACCTCTTCATTAAATATCTCTTTCCCTAAAAAGTACATTAAAACAATACCTATAACCACTAAACAAAATACAAAGAAATGTCCATAGCCAAATAAAGACAATAAAAAAGGAAACATCGGAGCCCTAAACTCTTCACCAATATGAGAATAATATCCTCCATTGTTTATATTCTCTGCCAAATGTAAATAAACAACTTCATCCCAATAGTAATTTTCATGATTAACATCCATGTAAGTAAATCTAAGTGCAACTATTAGAAAGATAATCAACACATAAATCCATTTTTTACCTACCATTTTGATTGCTTACCTAGAATGAAAATAAAAGCAATATACATCCAAACAGTAGACAAGAACAAGGAGTATAGTAATAAATAAAAGATTAAAGAAAAGAATGTTCTTCCATGATTTGTAATCTTCTCTCCAATAACTTGATAAGAATAAAACATAACAAATAATCCTAATGAAATCAAAAGAGTTGCAATAAATAATTTAGAGAACGGCAAACTCAAAATACTGAAGTCAAAAGAAAAATTCTGTATCAATGGCCATATATCAAAGTTAATCCCAATCATCCAAAGCAGATCTTTGTACAGTTTGATTATAACTTCTCTAAACAGAAATGCACTTATGATTATAGTCAATATACCTGCTAATAAAATTGTAGGCATCCGAATAAAACCAAAATCCCCATATTTCTTGTTAAACATAAGTTTTTTGTATTTTAATGAGTTATCTACAGAACCTTTATACCATCTCACTCTCTGCCTAAACAAAGCCTTCCATGTTTTGGGTCCTTTTGTATGCACAGTAGCATCAAAAGTTTGAGCTATTTGGTACTGATATTTTTGTAATCTAATTGCAATTTCTAAATCTTCTGTAATTGTTGTTGTATCATAACCGCCTAATTCTTTAATCAAGTCAGTTCTATAAACACTAAATGGTCCAGGTGTAACATGAATACAATTGATCTTTGCATTAAGATATTTGTAAAACATATTAACAATATATTCATACCACTGTACTTTTTCAATCATAGAACGAGGATTATCAATCTTCAACAAAGGACAAACTGCAGCAATATTCTTATCCTCAAAATAAGGTAACATTTCTTTAACTGCATTAGATTCAACAGAAGAATCTGCATCTAAACAAGCATAAAACTTTCCTGTTGCTATTTTAAGTGCATTATTCAAAGCAGTTCCCTTACCTTGATTTTCTTGATTTATTAAAATGATTCCTGCCTCTGGATGCTTAGCAATAAACTCTTCCATCCTAATTCTTGTTTTGTCCTTAGAACCATCATTAACAACAATAATCTGTTTTTTATCTCTAGGATAGTCTAAAGCTACTAAAGATTGGACTGTACCAATAATCGTGTTCTCTTCATTATATGCTGGAACAATTGCTGTGAATTTAGGAAGTTCTCCTTTTAGTTTTGGTTTTTTTGGATCTCTAACAGTGTATAGAACAGTAAGCCAAAACACAGAAAGAAATAATAGGATAAAGTAAATTACAAAGACAACAACATCAAATGATCTGAGTAGCATATTAATCTAAATCCTCCTTGATCCATATTTCTACTCCCTCCTTATCATAGATTTTTATAAAATCTCTTGTATACTCTAATATGAACAATAAACCCTCTGTGTCATACTCCCAAAGCTCATCTTTCATCTCTTGATCAATCCAAATGTACTTTATATCATACTCATCAAATACAGTTTCAACATCCTCCAAATTTCTATAATAGTACAGTTCATTAGCAATTTCAAACCTTTCTCCAGCATCTTGAACAAATAAATAGTTCTCATCAATAAAATTTTTATGGCCAGCATAATTGATATACACACCCCTTTCATAATCTGAAAATACAACTCCTTTCTCTCTAGTTTCTAAATAATCCATAGCAGCAACCATTCCTTCTGTTGGCACAGATTCTGTAAGATTATCTAATTGAGAAATTCCTGAAAAAACCACTCCACAAATGATAATAATAAGAGTATAGACCACAGCCCCAGTTCTTTTTTTATCTAAGAAAAACTCTATTCCTGAAGCTCCCAAAACACACAAGAATATGTTTAAAATGATTAAAACTTCCATTCTAAAGAATGAAAATATGAGCAAACCCAAGACTGAGAAAAATAAAAATAAACTATCATACTTCTTCTTCCACATATAAGCCATCCCAATTACACTTAGGGTTAAAAGGAAAAGACCTATCCCATATTCACTCCCAAAATCATAAATCCATTTTTGTAAAAATGTAGTCCAACTTCCTTCATTCAAATCTAGTTGATGAGGTAAACCTGTTTGACTAAATATAAATCCATAATAAGCAATACTAACAATTAACCCAAATACAAGCAATATAAAAAATAGATTCTTTTTCTTTTTATCTTGAAAAAAGGCATAGAAAAACATACAAATCATTAAACTAGCTAACAAAATAATGTTAAAAAAAGGCAAGACCAAGATTAGTGGAACACTCAACCATGAATGTTTATCTTGAATAAATAGATAAAATGCTAAAACACAAAAAAATGTAGGAATAAATAAACTATTTCCAAAACTAAACAAATAAACAAATGTCGGCGATAATAAGAACAAAATCATTGCCAATTTTTCAATCTTCTTATTTTGATATAACTTCTTTATAATTAACCAAACCAGTATAAATGTTAATATTCCAAATACAAAAGGCAAGACACTAATTAGAAGATTGGGAGCAAGACTCATGACTAATGGCGTCCCCCATTCATAAGCTGCAAATCTCCCACCAAAACTTAGATCATCATACATACTTGGATCTTCTGCTAACCTATAATTCAAATAAGAATCACTCCCTACCCACCCTGCCTCATCATCTCGCAACAGAGGTACAACTAACAAAACCCCTATACAAGCTAGTAAAATCAAATACTTAGCATACCACTTCGTAAATAACAACTTCTTCATTTTCAAATATATTCTTAAAACAAATCTCCTCATCTGCATATCTTAAAACTTCAACATCATATAGTTCCTTTGCTTTATCTGAAAAATACAAATAATCAACCCCATACTTTTCTAAAGTTCTTTGAGCCTTGACTAAAGATTCAGTTTTATACAGATTAGAGATATCTAAATACCTATCATCTGCAAGTATAAATTGAGTATCAATAACATTAATCTTATTAGCAATAGTACTTATCAAATGTCCCTCATAAACACTTGCCACAACAACACTATCTTCTGGTGTATTGTCCCTTAACCATTCTAAAGCCTCTATCTCTGTATAAGAAACCCCTCCATTAACTTTATCTCTTGCATAAACAACAGAAGGAATAATCAGACTTACAATAGTTATAATCATAATTCCACCCACAATCCAAAATCTAAATTTACTAAATTTTGTAATTTTGATATAGGCTATAAACCTATCCATACTAATGATAGAAGTAATAGACAACATAACAGCAAGCAACATCATACCCAACTCAAAAGGAATAAGCTCCAGCAATAATAAAATTAAACAAGATGCAATAATAGAAGTAAAAAGATAGATATTTCTTTTATTTTCAGTAAAAAATCCAAAAACTAAACCAGTAATCCCTAAAATGATAGGAATAATCCCTATGTTAGCAATAACTCCCAAGATATCTATTGTTTGAAAATAGTCACTATACAACTGACTAGGTATATTTTGCCAGACTGCCAACAATCCTTGATCAAAATACAGATTCTTAAACAAGATTAGATTAAATAAGATCAAAAGTAAAACATAGAACAAAACCCCCTCTTTAGTTGCTTTCAAAATAGACAAATCATTTACAATCATTAAAATAAGGAATATTAAAAGAGCTAAAAAGAATAAAAAGTTCATAGGTTCTAAGACTATTATCAACAAAGAAACAATCAAAAATAAGCCCATTCTTTTTTGTATATTCAAAAGAGAGTAAATAAACAACAACATTAAGGGTACAAACATAACTTGTAAGGAAATTTGATTTATTGTTAGGTTAATAAAATTTGGAATAAAAGCAAAGATAAAAGCACCAAAAAATGCAGCCATCTCACTCTTCGTAATCTGTTTAGCTATCATATATCCAAAAACAACAATTAATGCAGCTAATAATGCAGGTAAAATTTTATATGCAAATAGGGTTCCTAATGAAAAACTCATAATACCTAAGAGATAGTGCCAAACATGAGTATTCAGAATAAAATTACCACCATAACTCTGAGTATCATAAACCATAGGATTAAAGTTCTCTTTAATGTATTCAGAATGTTGTAAATTAAAGTATGCTTCATCACTACTATACTGTGGAATTTGTAAAGAAAAGAATAAATTAAATCCAAAACTTAATAGGAATATTACCAAAACTACTATTAGTTCCTTTTTGTTTTTCATTCTTCTGGAGTTGTTTTATCATCTTCAGTCTCTTCAATTTTATACTTATCCCCAACCCCACTAAACTCCTCTTTCATCTCTTTTTCAACAACATCAAAGTAATCAAAGAATTTTGGTGCTAATTTTAGTAGCCTAGTTCTTCCGCTTTTCTCAGATGTAACAAACTCTTGCACCCTCAGGGTTTTAATATGGTCATAGGCCTTATTTCCTCTCATTTTGATAATTTCAGCCTGAAAAGAAGGTTGTTTGTAAGCGATCACTGCCAAAGTAGCTTGAGTTGGCGCATCTAGTTCACAAGAAGAAACCAAATTGGTGGATAGATGATTATACTCTTTTTTTAAGTTAAGTTTGTATTGTCCTTTTTCCTCAAAAATACCCAATCCACCCTCTCTTTTATTATATTCTGCTTGTAGTTCTGCCATAGCATCCCTGACAACTCCCACACTCCCAATATTACAGAAATTAGCAATCTCTTCAATATCCATATATTTTCCACTAATAAACAGAACTGCTTCTATTTTATTCTTAATATCTTGCATTTATATAATTAAGATAACATTTATTTAAAAAACTTCTGATTTTGCATTATAGAAATAGCTAGTTATACAGGGAAAAGGATATAAATAAAAGAACTCTATAAAAACTAAAATGAAAGCAAAATTAAAAAACCCTCAAGAAGTCGTAGATATATCTCAATTTAGTGGAACTAGGAATTTTGAAAGTAGTTTCAAAAAGGCTTGGAGATTGGCAAAATCAAGAATAAATCCAAGATCTCTTGCAAATGATAGTAATGAGGTTCATGAAGTTATAGTTACTGCTTTTAATCTAGAAGTTATGTATAATCCAAAAGAATATCCTGAATTTAATGATGAAAGAAAAACCGATCCTGTTGCATTAAGACAATCTCAAGATCCAAGAGTTTTTGCAGTTTATTCTAGTACTTTTATGTGTGTGATTACAAACTTATTTTCTACAGATCTTTTTGCAGATATGATTCCAGTTTCAAGAAGAGATTCTTGGAAAATCCTGAGAGCTCAAGTTGAAGCAATAAAAACAATTGGTTCAAGGCAGGGCTTAGATACGGGTTTCTTAAAAGATGCTATTCAAAGATTAATTTCTATGAGACAAGAAGAAACTGTCTTAGATAATGAACAAGTAAGAGAACTTAGTGCTATAGCTAATTTATTTTAATTTTTTTATCTTGTTATGGGTGTATGACACAACCTTCTAAACTTAGCATCATCTCTATGTTCCCTTGCATTTAAGGGTCTATAAACTGGTCCATCACAAAGAACACACCTTCCTCTTTTTGCCCTATAGCCTAGTGTTGGGTGAGTAGTCTCCCAGGGAGAATATCTGATCTCTCCATGACCATTAGCCCCACATTCTTCAATCTGTCTAGCCCAAGCTTCTAATCTTTCAATAGCTTCTGCAGCTAACTCTTCAATTTTGGCTTGTCTTGTTTCACCAGTAAGTCCTTCCAAACCTTTCATGCATTATATAAGAACTCAAAACTATATTAATCTACTGCTATTCCAAAATAAACCAATTTTGCATCAGATTGTGTATCATTTCTTTGAGAATGAATCTCTCCGGGACCAACAACAATATTGTCTCCCTTTAATGCTTTTATTTCCTTTCCTTCTACACCAAAAGTTAATTCTCCTTCAAGAATATAGAAAACTTCATACATAGTATCATGTTTATGGGGGTTTGCAAGTTGTCCAGGTTTAAAAACAGCTTCACCAAAAATTGTAACTTTTGGTATCTCTCCATTTTTAACAAAAACCTTTTTCTTTATATCTGGATTATTAGTAACTCCTTCCCATTGAACTTCATTATTTTTTTTAAACTTCATCTTAACTCAATGCAAATCTAAGAATGGCTACAATTTTTCCTAAATCTCTCAATTGCTCTCCTTCTGCAGTATCAGTACTAATAACCCTAGCATCAATACCTAAATCAGCCGATTTATCCTCATAATCATCCACTTTATCATCTTCCATAGTTTCAGAGATAAGAAGAATATCAACCGCGCCAAAATCCATTGCTTTCAAAACTTCTTTCTCACCATAAGCAACCATTTCTGGTGCAGTAGCTAACAATTTCAAAAACCTTTGCATAATCTCTCTTTCTTCAGTAATTAGTTCTTTAGCCAAAACATCTCTACTTTTCTCAACCAATTCTTTTAATCCAAAATCTCCACCATAACCTATATCTTGCACAGTAATAACCTTTCTTTTCAATTGTTCATTCAAAAATCCCTTATCAATAAGATCATTTTTTGAAGGCCCAGATCCACCAACTAATATTCCCTTTAATTCTTTTCTATCTAAAAACTCATTCTGTGCAGCAGCATTAATCCTATTATAAAATTCTTTAGCAGCTTCCTCTCTTATTCTAGAAAATCGCTGTGCAGAATTATGAACAATAAGATTTTCAGCAACAAAATTTTCATTTTCTACTTTAATATCAATTAACAAACTTTCTTTCTCTTCAATATTTATTTTCTTTATTGCAACAGGCATTCCTTTGTCATTCAAAAGATTCATTCCAATCTCTAATTCTTCAGCTGGCTTAGTACTTCCATCTTCAAGGAAAAATAAATGATCTCCAGAAGCAACTATCTCTTCCTCGACAGTAATTTTATATAATTTATCTTTCTTAACTTCCCACTTTTCTAACACTTTTGAAGAAATAAATTCTTTCTTTTCAAAATCATAACTCCTTACTTCATCACCTTTTTCAATATCATCCAATTGAATCATCTGGCCATCGGCTAAATTAATACTTGTTTCAGGATCTAAACATTGTCCTCCAGCTCTAGTCTTACCTGGAACAGCAGAATGCATAGAAACTAAATTTAGAATCTGACTTCCTTTTAACAAACCAATATCTGCATCCCTCCTATCCATAACAATTAAGCCATAGGTTTCTTTAACATCCATCATTTCCTTAAGGGGATCTAAAACAAATGATTGATCACATCTGTATAACCTCATATTCAAAGGGATAGGTGGTTCTAAACTCATAACTTGAATATCAACTTTACCTTCTTGACTACTAAAGTTTCCAGAGAAAATAGCTAAACCATTTGGAGGAGTTTTCTTAAACAGTCTCAAATGTCTAATCATCCTCTCTAAAGAATCAATAACATGTTTTTGGGTAGTTTTATCTTTAATATTAGAAGCAGTCCCTTGTTCTTGAGATAAATGATTAATAATTTTTATAAGATCATAACCATTAGGAACATAAACACTAACCAATTCAGTATGTCTACCTCTAATTTTAGCCAATTTTCTAACAAATCTTTTCAATTTTTGTTTTTCTTTTAATGTTAGAGCCATATTTCTACCTCTGGGTTTAAAATTTAAAAGGTTTGTCATAACTTAATGGATAGTTTTTTACCGAAACTTATCTTCTCAGCTTTAGTAACTGCCTTTAAGTCATCTAAAAATTCCTTAACTTCACTCTCTTCAATATCAAGAACAAGCTCTTTAACTGGTTCTTTTAATGATATCTGGTTCTCTGATTTTAATTTTCTAACCTCTGCAATAACTTCAATTAGTCTATCTCCAATTTCCTCTTCTTTTTCAAAAACTAATTTAGAATCATATTTAGGCCAAGTAGTCTTATGAATAGAATTTTTTTCATCAAAATAAGTATTGTGGATCTCTTCTGTAATAAATGGCATAATTGGAGCAAACAGCTTAAGAACATCCAATAATGATTGGTATAACACATACTGTCCAGATTCTCTTTCTACATCTCCCCTTGTATCTGGATTATATAATCTGTCTTTAACAACCTCTAAATAATTATCACATAAGTTATGCCAGAAGAAGTATTCAACAGCTGCCTTACTATATGAAAATTCAAATTCTTCAAAAGAATCAGTACTTTTCTTAATTACTTTATGTAATTTACTTAACAACCATTTATCAAAAGCTTCTAATTTAACTTTCTTAGGTTTGTAATCTTTTAAGTGTATAAAACAAAACTTTGATGCATTCCACAACTTTGTACTAATCTTTCCACCAGTAACCAATTCTTTCTCTTGAAATGGAAAATCATCTCCTAACCTACAAGCTGAAGACATAAATCTTAATGCATCTGCTCCATACTTATCAATCATTCCTTGGGGTTCAATAACATTACCTTTAGACTTTGACATTTTTTTACCATGGGGATCCAACATCCAACCATTGATAAAACAATCAGTCCAGGGAACCATATTAAAATGTAATTTACTCTTTACAATAGTGTTAAACAACCAGAATGAAATAATATCATGTCCTTGGGGTCTAAAATCCATTGGTTTTTTATCCAATTCTTTGTAGATCTTATCTTTTACAAACAATTCTTTCACAATTGTAGGAGTTAATGAAGATGTCGCCCAAGTATTGATTATGTCCGTTTCACCAATAAACTCCTTCCCCCCACATTTTGGACACTTACTAATTGGAGCTTTGTCTTCTAGTGGATCAACTGGTAAGTCTTTTTCATTAGCAAGAATAACGTCTTCACATTTCTTACAATACCAAACTGGAAAAGGTATTCCAAAATAAATCTGCCTTGAGATACACCAATCCCATTGTAATCCACCAACCCAATTATCAAATCTATTTTTCATATGGGCAGGATGCCATTTTACTTTATTCCCTAACTTCAAAAAATCATCTTTAAGATCAAGATATTTGATAAACCATTGTTTTGAATGAATAAACTCTATAGGTGTACCACATCTCTCGTGAACATTAACTGCATGAGTAATAGGTTCTTGTTTCAATAATAACTTTTTTTCTTTCATCTCTTTGATTATCTCTTTTCTAGCTTCTTCAATCTTCATTCCTTTATATTTGTCAGCAAGTTTAGTCATCCTTCCATCTTTTCCAATTGCTTCTTTGATGGGTAAGTTATGAGCTTTTTGCCATTCAACATCTGTGCTATCCCCAAAAGTACAACACATTACAATTCCACTTCCTTTTTCTGGATCAGCTCTCTCATCAGGTAGAATTGGAACCTCAAAATCAAATAAAGGAACCTTAGCTTTTTTCCCTTTATATTTTTTAAATCTTTTATCGTCCGGATGATAAAATACAGCAACACAAGCAGGCAATAATTCAGGTCTTGTTGTTGCAATAGTTAGTTTTTCTTTTCCAACCATAAAAACAATATCATTAAATGAAGATGAAATCTCTTTGTCTTCACACTCTACTTGTGAAATAGCAGTCATACATTTTGGACAATGCATAGCAGCAGCTTCTACCCTATATTCTCTTCCAGCTTTATACAAATCAATAAATGATTTTTGTGAAATCCTCTGACAATGAGGATCAATAGTAGAATATTTTACAGTGAAATCACAACTAATACCTAACCTTTTCCAATCACTTGTGTATTTTGGTTTTAATTCCTTATTTATAGTATCTAAGCAAAGTTTCCTAAACTCTTTCCTGTCCATCTTCCTTGCATTAACTTTTTTTATTTTCTGAATCAAAGTTTGAGTAGGAAGACCATTGTCATCAGTTCCAAATGGTTGAAGAACATTAAAACCTCTCATTCTTTTGTATCTTGCAATAAAATCTTGCTGACTATTACCAAAAGCATGACCCATATGCATCTTACCAGAAACAGTTGGTGGTGGAGTATCTATAGAGAAGATTTTAGCCTTAGATTTAGTATCAAATTTATAGATTCCATCTCTTTCCCAAATCTCCATCCATTTCTCTTCAACATCCTTAAAATTGTATTTTTTGGGCACTACCATACCATTTCTGATTAAAAAAGCCTAATTTAAAAACCTTTCTACCGAAATATTTAATAAGTACACTAGCTAAGAAGAGGATATGGAATTAAACCCTTGGGGATCGTTTGAAGTAAAGGATTACAAGAAGTTAATGAAGAATTTTGGAATAGACAAAATTGAACCTTCTAAAATTCCAGAAAAACACCATTTCTTTAATAGGGGTATTATTTTTGGACATAAAGATTTTGGTAAGGTTGCATCTGCTATAAAAAATAAAAAACCCTGGGCAATGATGACTGGGTTAATGCCTTCTGGAAAATTCCATTTTGGTCATAAAATGGTTGCTGATGAAATGATCTATTTCCAAAAGCTTGGAGCTGAATGCTACATTGCAGTAGCAGATATTGAATCAAACTTAACAAGAGGAATATCTTTAGAAGAAGCAAGAAAAACTGCAGTTGAAGAGTATTTATTAAATTATATTGCATTAGGATTGAAACCTAAAAAAACAAAATTCTATTTTCAAAGTCAAGGATCCACAGATTATATGAATCTAAGTAAGTTTGTTTCCAAAAAAACAACATACAATGAACTAAAAAGTATTTATGGAGATATTACACCAGATAAAATGGTTTCTGCTTTCACTCAAGTTGCAGATATATTACATCCTCAACTAAAAGAAAATGGTGGACCAAAACCAGTTGTAGTTCCAGTCGGTGTTGATCAATTACCTCATATTTCATTAACAAGAGATATTGCAAACAGAATGAAGTTCATTCCCCCTGCAGCAACTTTCCATAAACTAATGCCTGGTTTGAAAGGTGGAAAATTATCTTCATCAGATCCCGGATCAGCAATATTCCTAACTGACACACCTAAAGAAATTAAGAAGAGAGTAAACAAGTATGCTTTTTCTGGAGGAAGACAAACTTTAGAAGAACACAGAAAAAAAGGTGGAAATCCAGATATTGATATTTCTTACCAATGGTTAACCTACTTAGAAGAAAGTGATAAAAAACTAAAACAAACCTATGATGATTACAAAGCAGGTAAACTTTTATCTGGCGAAATGAAAGGTTTACTAATTGAAAAACTTTCAAAGTTTGTTGAAAAACATAAAGTAAACAGAGAGAAAGCAAGAAAGCAAGTTGATAAATTCTTAAAATGAAACAAATACTTTTTATTCATGGTGGAATGACCTTTAAAACAAAGGAAGAGTACATCAATTATCTAAAAACAAGAGAGATAACATTAGATAAGAAAAGCTGGCATGGAGAGTTTCTAAAAACTTCTCTTCCAGATTATCAAATAATCAAACCAAGAATGCCTTGTTCTGATAATTCTTATTATGAAGAATGGAAAATCACATTTGAAAGGTACTTTGAATTTCTTGAAGAGGATGTTACATTAATTGGAGGATCTCTTGGTGGAATATTCTTAGCAAAGTATCTTTCTGAAAACAAGTTTCCCAAAAAAATTAAACACACTTACCTAGTTTGTCCACCATATGATGATACTCTCCTAGGAGAAGATCTTGTTGGTGGTTTTGAACTAAAGGACCTATCTTCAATAGATTCAGAAAACTTAACATTAATGTTCTCAAAAGATGATGATGTAGTTCCAGTCTCTCATGCAGGTAAATATAAACAAAAACTAAAAAAAGCCAAGATCATTATTTATGAATCTAAAAATGGTCATTTCCAGATTGAAGAATTTCCAGAGATTGTAAATATGATTAAAGAATAAATATATATATATCATTAATACTTCTAGCTTTTAATTAAAAGGGGGCCTATTTATGAAAAAACTATTATTTCTATTAATGATTTTAATAATCATACCAACAGTCGCAGCATCAGTAGATGAACAAATTGATACTCTTGTCTCATATGCAGAATTATATGAAACAGGCGATATAAATTATTTAGAACTACAAGTTCAAACGGGAATAGCCCGACAAGAAATTAATGAAATTCTTGGTTCATTTGAATTTGAAGATCATGGCCCTGGTGGAATTACTTCTGAAGCTGCAGAACAATACTTTGGTACTCCTGAAAAGTATACAGACTGGGCTTGGGATGTAGCAAATGATGATGATGTTCAATTAGAAGAACCAGTCCCTGCTTTTGAAAAAATTATATTTGATGGTAAAAGAGTTCAAGTAACATTTAATGCGTGGCCCCACCTTTATGATGGTGAACTCTATTATTGGACTGAGTTTGAAGTACACTTCAAAAAAGATTTAGAAGTAAGTGTAAGTCAAATGATTTCTGAAATTACTTCTTTAGGTAATGATTATTATTCTGGTTCTGGCTCAGCACAAGAAACAGCAGAAAAAATGAGTGAATATAGAGAGATGTTAAGTCAATATAGAGATCAAAGTTCAAAAAACTGTGAAGACCTAATGGGTGAGTTCTTTTCTGAAGATGAACTACAATCAAATGAAGATAGAGTGAACTGGATTGTTGATTTCTATGAAGGAGAGAATCTAGATGTATTTCTAACAATAAATATGCCTGATTGCGATGAAGACTGTCATTGGCCATGGGTAAACTTTTGGTTTGATATAAGAAGTTATGATGATAAATTTGAAGAGGAAGATAAAGGTTCTTTTGAACATTTGGATAGGGAGATGTACAAAGATTACACTATAGAACAGCTTAATTCTGAAATGTCACAAACTCTTTCAGAAGCAAGATCTGTAGCTGCAGATATTGAAGATGGAGATGCTTCCCATTCAGATTTATATAATCTAGGTGAAAAATTAATGGTAATTAATGAAGCACTTTCTGAAAAATACTACTGGGGAACTGATGAAAATTCAGCAGCATTTGAACAGAGGAAAGAAGATTTAAAGAATATGCTTTCTAGCTATTCATACAAAACAGAAACATTAACTGAAAAAAGATACGAAAAAAGATTAGTGGTAAATGAAGAAGAAAATCAAGATGCTTGGTGTAGAGATATTGGAAAAGAAGAATGTGAATGGGATGAAGTCTGTTCAGAAGGGGCTTGTGTAAATGCTCTTGGAGGAAATGAAGATTGTAATAATGGTGGAGATGATGATGGAGATGGAGCAGAAGATTGTGAAGATCCTGATTGTGCAGTAGAATGTGGTAAGGTCTGTGAACCAGTTTGTGAAGATGAATGTTGGTCCTGTGCAAGTGTAAACTGTCAATCATTGTGTGGTGATTGTTGGGGATGTTGGGAAGAAGGTAGGGAAGACTGTGATTCAGTATGTGAAAGCTCAGGTTGTAATTCCTGTCAAAATGCTTGTTATGCTGAAGACTTCTGTACAGAATGTAATGAATGTCAACAAAATCAGCAACCCAAAGATGAATGTAATGAAGAATGTGCTCCTTGTGAAGAATGTGCAGCAATGTACACAGAAGATCCTTCTCAATGTGAAACAGCTTGTCAATCTTGTTCAGATTGTCAAAAACCTAAAAATTACGAATGTTATGATGTATGTAACCAAATGGAATTAGGTTTGGGGGAATTAGAAACCTGTCAAAGCCTTTGTGATGATAAAGTAGAATTTTATTGTGGTGGATCCAAACAACCCTACCCTTGTACTGATGCAACCTATATTTGTGATGGAAATCTACAATCTCTTCCTTGTACAGTTTATACCTGTAAAAATGATGATGGGTCTGAAAGAAAACAAACTGTAATGTGTGGGGAAGAACATTTTTGTGGTGAAAATCAAGTTGTAAGAGATGATATTTGTGTTTGTATAGCTGGTTATTATGATTGTGATGGAGATGGAGCTTGTGAATCTACAGAATCTTGTGGGGGAACAACACCTGAAGTATGTGATGATAAAATAGACAATGATGGAGACTACCTTGTTGATTGTAATGATCTTTCAGAATGTAGATTGGAACATTGTGGATTTGGTCCAGCAGATGAACCTTTGGTATGTTATGAAGGAGAATGTCAATCTCAAACAGATATTGTAGTTTGTGAAGAAGGTCAAACACTAATCAATGGAGAGTGTATAGACATTTGTGAAATGCAAGAAGATTGTGAAGAAGGTCAAATCTGTCAGTATGGTATTTGTACTACATTAACTCAATGTTTAGCAGATGATGATTGTACTGGTTATGATGAAATTTGTGAAGATGGTTTTTGTAAAGAACAAGAAAAAGAAGGTTGTTTCTTTGATGATGAATGTCCAATATCTCAGATGTGTCAAGATAACGAGTGTATAGATAAAGAATGTTTTACAAATGAAGAATGTAGTGAAAGTGAACTTTGTTATGACTTTAAGTGTCAAGAAAAAGAAGATGAATGTGAATCAGACATAGACTGTCCAAGTTTAATGACTTGTGATCAAGGATTTTGTATTGAAAGTGAATGCCCAGAAGGAACTGAAAGAAGAGGAGATATCTGTATGGATTTAAACTCTTGTTATGATAATTCTGAATGTGATTCTGGAAAAGTATGTCATGAAGGTTTGTGTGTTGAAGAATTAAAAAAACATCCTGAAAAAACTGGAGAGTCCTGTACTGTTGCGGAAGACTGTAGTGGAGAAAGGGATATTTGTTCAAATGGTTTTTGTAAAGAAATTCCAGAGGAAAAATATAATAACCTTGTTGAAGGTGGATTAATCAGTCCTGAAACCCCAGAACCAACTCCTGAAACTCCTGAAACCCCCGAGCCAGGACCAAGTGAACCAGAACAGGAACCAGAACAAGAAGCTACTCCTGAACCAACTCCTGAACCAGAACCTCAAGAACAGGAACCAGTTCAAGAACCTGAAACCCCAGAGCCAGAAGCAAATGAGGCAACAGGATTATTTAGTTATATTACTGGAAATTTTTGGAGAATAACTGGAAACGAAGCAGTAGAGGAACCAGTTCAAGAACCTGAAACCCCAGAGCCAGAACCAACTCCTGAACCAACTCCTGAGCCAAGTGAGCCAGAAGAACCAGATCAAAATGAACCTGGAGATGATTGGGATGATACACCTACTGGTGATTGTAATTCCGATTCCTATTGGGATTCAAATAAGGGAGAATGTGTACTTGTAGATAACTACTATCCTGATGAAGGTGGAGATGATTATGGTGAAGGTGGTGAAGGTGGTGAAGATTATGGAGATGATTATGGTAGTGAAGAATGGACTTATGAATCAGACTATGATTTAGAATTTACAGATGTAGAAGATTTTGAGTCTTTTGATGAAGGAGAAGCTTGTGAAGTAACAGAAGATTGTAGTGCAAATCAAGAATGTGATTCTTTTGATAACACCTGCCATTGTGAAAGAGGTTATTTCAATTGTAACCAAGGTTGGAACTATTGGAGAGCAACAGATTCAGATGGATGTGAATCAACAGATGTAACTTGTGGTGGTACAAGAGAGATATGTGAAGGTGGATGTAGTGAAGGCCAAGTTTGTAATGAAGAACAAGGATATTGTGAATGTGAAGAAGGTACTTACAATTGTGATGGTGTTTGGTCTACTTGTGAATCAACAGAAAGGTGTACACCTTGTACTTCAAATGATCAGTGTGCAGAGCCTACTTGTGATGAACACAATTTAGACTATGTTTACAATTATGGTTGTTACCAAGGTTCTACTTGGATAGAAACAAAGGGTGCTATTGCTTTTTCCGGTGGTTGCATGGATTACAATTCAGGTAGAAAAGATTCCTATATTGGATTTGATTCTTGGGGAGATCCTTTTGATGAATTACATCAATACCAAGATTTTGGTGGACATAAAGGTTGGTGTGTAATGGAGTTAGAAAGTTCAATAAAAGAAAGAAATGAAATAGAACATTCTCTAAATAATGAGTTCTTAACTTGGTTATTTGAAGAACACATCAATGAAAATCCAGAAAATTGGGATAAACAAATGGAAGCTATTTTTGATGTTTACTGGAGTATTGTTGACAATACAAGACAAATAGCAAAATCTTCTGAATGTTCAGATCAAGGCTATCCAGAAACAAATATTATCGATATTGAATATGAATCAGAATATGGACATATAGTAATCTGGGAAGAAATGGAAGACCTTGAAGGTCAACAAGTACCCACACCTTACATGAAAGTTTGGATATTCCCTCCAGAGGAATTCATGAAACAAGAATTCAAAAAAGCAATGGCTGAAGGAAGAATGCCGGGACAAAAAGGTGAAGGGGGACCATCTGCTGATGACTTTGAAGGACTAAGATCTGATACAGAAGCCCTAGAAGAGATTGAAAATCTGGTTGCTAAATATGATGACAAAAGATTAGATGCTCATTTCACAGTAACTGATGATGATGAGGCAGTATTTAACATTGATATGACTCTAGACACAGAAGATCTTATCCAAGTTAAACCAGTAGAAACCTACTCTAAAGAAGCAGATATAACAGTAGAAATAGACTTTGACTATATGTACAGTCTAATTGAAACAATGGAAAAAGAAATGATAGTAGAAAGTCCAGAGTGGAGTTCAAAAGAGTTTAGTAATGGACTAAAAGGAGCTGTAACAAAAGGAAAGATGACTGGAAAGATTGCAACAGGGATAACAACTGGCAAAATAAAAATAAGTCCTTTATCAGAAGTGCCTACAGCAACTAAGTTAATGCAACATATGTTTGAACATTAAGGAATAACTTCAACACCGTTGAACTTTAAATGTTCAAAATCTTTTTCTTTTATTATTCCACCATTCAATAGTTCTTCAACCACTGATTTTTTACTCTCTAATTTTTTTATTAAGAATTTAATTGTACCACATAATTCTTTGTAGTCATTTTCTTTCCATAATTTAGTAATATTAGAGTATAAACATCTTCCCCCACAAGTATCTAGGACATCACAAGAAGTACAAGGTTCTTTAACATAGACTTCTTTTAACTTTTCACAACCAAGCTCTCCACAGTAAAACTCTTTAAAACCACACATTATTGGGCATGGTGCAATCTTACCATTAGTTGCAATAGTATAATTAGCATAACCAGAACCACACCTTAGTTTTGATTTTTCATTTTTTAATAAAGAATCCATAATTACTAAGAAAGGATACCATCTCTCTACTTTCCCCCTTTCCATCCTAGAGACCCATTCATCAACTAGTTTGTCTACCTGTTTGTTATACTCTCCAAGCCATTCAGTTCTTTCCTCAAAAAACATAGCATCTAACTGCCAGTGGATACTATCAAATTGGTTACTCAACCATAAAACTTGTTTGTAGACATTAGAACCTCGAGTAATTGTCATTCTTGCAATTAATTCACCTTTAAACTTTTCTTTAATTAAATTAACATTGTTCATAACTTTCTTGAATACATCCTTGCCTCTGTTTTTATCTGTTATTTCTTCATCCCCATCAATAGAAACCAAAATAGTATGAAATCTTTCAATATAATCTCCTAATTGATCTAAGAATAATCCATTAGTCTGAGTCATAAAACCCTTACATTCAACACTATCCATGATCTTCTTAATATCTTCCATAGCTAACAGGGGTTCTCCACCATAGAAAGTAACATAATCTTCTTTAGTAATAAATTTCTTTAATCTTTCAATATCATAAGAAATTCTTGGGGGTAAACAGTAATCCATATCCTCTTCAACTTCAGTAAATTCATCTCTAACACAATACTTACATTCTAAATTACATTCAGTACTGGTTATTACATGATAAAACATTATTCTAAATCCTCCACTCTTCCAAAATCATAAACATCTTCACCGACGATAAATACCTCAAATTTACTTAAATCTTGATCTAGATAAGGACTTAAAATATCTTCTCTTAAAATATTACTTCCTTCTGTAACTAGATTAAAAGAAGGCATAACAATAAGTAGTTTATTTTCAAACTTTCCTTTCAAAAAACATTTGTAAGTTTCAACTCTACTATCCTCTTTCAAACCCACAGCTGGATGTTCATGGCCAATGATAATGCTTTTTGCATCTTCATTGATTATCTTATTTCCATGTGTAATTAAAATATCTCCAACTTTGTAGAAATCTCTTGGTTTTAAGTTTTTTTTCTTAGCAATAGGTCCCAAAATAGTATCATGGTTACCTCTAATTAAAATAATATCTTTACACTTATTTTCTAAGATTTCTAACAATTCTAAAGTCTGACTCCACTCAGTATTAGAAATAATTCCAAATTCATGTTTTAGGTCTCCATTGATTACAATCGTATTTATTTCAAGATCTTTTAGAATAATCTCTAATCTTTTCTTTAAATCCTTAAAACCAAACCTAGGGACTAAAACCCCTTCTTTATTCAAAGCTTCATCCATACCTATGTGGGTATCAGAAATAATCAAAACTTTCTCTTTAGGTAAATATAATGCTAAATCTTTAATTTCAATATTTTCTTTGATATTCATTTCTTAACCTCTCATTAAGTACATCCCTCCAATCTTCAGGAAATTGTAAATCTTTAATAACGTCTCCAAGATCTTTTTCCATCATTAATTGAATTTCTTTACCCACAACATTATACCTGGCATCACTTTTAATCTGCCCCCATTTGTTGGATAATCTATCCTTTAATCCCCTGTACATTTAAGAAAAAAATAAGTTTGCTTATTTAACCTTTACCCTTGCCAATATAATGCCCTATTCCATATCCACACTGGGTTTCATATAATCCTTCAAGAACACATGAAAGGGGTACATTAAATGAGAAGTTCCATTCTCTTGTGATTAGGCTATGAGCTCCTTCTCGAACAAGTGGTTTGGCCCTAGATACTAATCCTCCTAGTCCCTCTCTTGCATCTCTCATCCTATCCCTTGTTCTTCCAACTCTATCCCTAAATCTTTGAGTCCGATTATCCATGCACCCTTTAGCTCGTCTTCCCAAATCACCTATTAGAATTAATTTATATACCATGATTTGGGGAATAAACTCCCAATTTAAAAAGATTTCTTAAGCGCAATCTTAGCTTTAACCATTTGGTGCATTCTTTTGAGAAAATCTTGCCTATCTTCCATCTTCAAGATGTCTGAATATCCTTGTAAAATTAGATTCAAAGCAAAAGGTGAAGGAACATTTGTTGTAACCTCTTTAATCTTAATATCTTTTCTTTCAATCTTCTTCAAAATTTCAAAAGCATTATTAACATCCATCAAATCCTCTATCACTTCTCTCCTGGCTTCTTTCAGAATAAAAAAGTCATTAGAAATTCTCCGGACAGCGCTCATAAGAATCATAGAACTAACTTGTTGTCTTCCAACTCTCTTCCTTTTCCCACCATAATTTCTTAAAATCATCAAAGATCGGCCTGCACAATGCCTAAATCTTCTTTTCAAAACTTCTGATTTATCGACTGCATTCTCTAATCCTTTGATAAATTCTTTACTTTTTACTAATTTGAAAGCTTCCATAACATTTATGCTCTTGTCATAAGCAACATAAAATCCATTATCATTGATCCCAACTTCAACAGTTTTATGTTTACTACCTAGGATAGCATAACCCAAAACTCTAGAGAGAGCATCATTAACTCTCCTTCCAAACAAGAAATGGAAGACTGCATACTTTCTTCCAGTTTCATCAGAATAATGTTCAACAGTCAACTTCTTTGAATGAGGGATACCAATATAATCATGTTGATCTTTGAAATAATTGTACAAAGCTTCACCAGCTACTTCATCAACATATAAATATTTATGAACAAATTTTAAGATCTCTTTCTTACTAACTTTTTTCCTAAACTTTTCCTCCATCAATTGCCTAAAATCTAAGATTCCACTTGCTAAGTCATAGGACAAAGGCAATCTTTCTGAATACCATGCAGGAACTGTTGGTCTCTTACCTGAAACAGGAATAACTTCAGCAACCATACCTCTAGCAAAATTAAACTGATAAGTATTACCTCCTAAAACAAAAATATCTCCTCTCTTCAATTTCTCTAAAAATCCTTCTTCAATAACTCCAATTTTCTTACCTTTGAATTTAACTCTAATACCTTCAGAATCAGGGATAGTTCCAATATTTGTCATATAAATAACTCTAGTCATTCTACCTCTCTTACCCATCTTATTCTCTTCTTTATCCCACCAAATTCTAGCATAAATATACCTTTCTTCTAAGGTTGTAAAATTACCTGCCAAATAATCTAAAGCATCATTAAAATCCTGTCTTTTCAAAGACTTAAAACAATAACTTCTTCTAATCATTCTATACAATTTTCCAACATCCCAAACTTCTTCTAAAGCAATACCCAAAATCTGTTGAGCAAGAACATCCAAACAATTTGTAGGGATATGAACTCTATCTATTTTCTTTTCAATAGCATGTTTTAACAAAACAGAACACTCCACTAAGTCATCTCTTTCTAAAACCACAAATCTACCTTTAGCAGTCTCATGTAATGCATGTCCTGATCTTCCCACTCGCTGTATAGCTCTCGAAACTGATTTGGGACTTCCCAAACATATAACCAAATCAATAGAACCAATATCTAAACCTAATTCTAAGGAAGTTGAACATACAATAGCTCTCATCTTCCCATCTCTTAACTTTTGCTCCATCTCAAACCTATGTTCTTTTGATAAAGAAGAATGGTGGGCTCCAATCAAAGCACTTTTTATGTGGGGTGGATTCTCTGCAATTTCATAATAATTTTCAGGAAATTTATCCTTTAAATGATGCACCACTCTTTCAGTAGCAGCCCGAGTATTTGTAAAAATCAAAGTAGTCTTATGTTCTTGTATAAGTTTATCTATCAGTCTATACATTGATTTATTTATATGCTCAAAAGAATTATTAACTAAGTCATCAACCGGACTCAAAACCTTTAAATCCATTTTTTTAAGATACTGAACATCAACAACTTTACACTTTCTTTTTTCTCCAACCAAAAACCTTGCAACTTCTTCTAATGGGGCAACAGTAGCACTCAACCCCACCCTACACATCCCCTTAGCTAATCTTTGCAATCTTTCTAATGATAAAGATAAATGAACTCCTCGCTTATTCTCAACAAGAGCATGAATCTCATCAATAACAACCCATTCCACATTAAAGAATCTCTCTCTAAATTTAATTGAAGATAAAACAATAGCTAAGGACTCTGGTGTTGTAACTAAAATATGAGGGGGATTCTTCAACATCTTTTGTTTATCTGAAGCTGTAGTATCTCCTGTTCTAACTGCAACTCTAATCCCTAAATCTTTTCCTGCAATCTTCTCCATTTCATGAAGAGGCTTAATCAAATTCTCAAAAATATCATTATTAAGAGCTTTTAATGGAGAAATATAAACACAATAGACCTTATCTTCTAATATTCCCTTTTCTGAACTATCTACCAGTTCATTTAAGATAGATAAAAAAGCTGTTAAGGTCTTACCAGATCCAGTTGGAGAAGAAACTAAGATATTATTCCTAGCATGAACATCTAAAACAGCATATCTTTGGGCATCTGCAAAATTCTTAAACTTAGATTTAAACCATTTTTTCACAATAGGGTGTAGTAACTTGTAAATCTCCTTTTCTGAGTCCTTTTTATCCTTAATTTCTAACATTTTAAGATATTTAGTTTATAACTTAATAAATCCCACGCGCTGACGCCTCTGACTTATATTCTAGGATATATAAGTCTTACCCTAATGCTTATATACTGTTAATTTTTTAAATCTACTAAAATGAGTTATGTTTGTCAGGTCTTTGGATTCAAACCACCCTTAGATAGCCGAGTAGCTATTGAATTAAGTAAAAAGAGAGGACAAGTTGCAAAAATAGTTGGCTCTGTTGCTTATGTAGATCCAGATGAAATCCATTTAAGAGATGGAATCTATTTTTCAGCAAAAGGAAAAGGTTTGAAAACATATGTTTATACTAGAATTCGTGTGGACGAGATGGAATTAGCTTTTCAATTATAAAAAAATAAAAAATTATTTTCCTGCCATTTTTGCTTCAATTAAGTCTGTTCTTTGAGTAACAGTTAGAAGTTTAGTACCTTCCCAAGCAGCTATTCTCTCTACTGAAAAACCTGCACGCACATAGGCCCTATATTGTAATTCTTCTAGTTTTAATGCTGCTTCCAAGTCTTCTCTTCTGACTTCTGTAGATTCAACAGTTCCTATGTTTTCTATTAAGAACACTTTATCATATCCTTCAATACGGTGAGGCAAGGTACCATATTTAGTTCTACTTATCCTATTCATTATTGGAATTTCAAAGTAGTCTCTACCTACAACTTCATAGTAAGCTAAGCTATCTAGAACTCCTCTGTCCACGACCAAATGTTTTTCCCTTAGATAAGATATTTCTAACTCTCGCTTAATTTGTAGGTCTAGAATTCTTTCTTGGAAGTCATCTATTAACCAGGGTTCTTTAATTCCTCTTGATTGTTGTAGTTTTATCCAATCTTCTGCAGCTTCTCTTATTATAGAATACCCTCTTTGCTCAAGTTCCAACAGAATTGAAGTCTTTCCAGAGCTTGGTCCACCAGTTAGTACATATTTTTTTAGGACTCTCATTTTTTCTCCCTAGAAAGGTTCTTGTTTTTGTATCTCTGGTCTTCAGTAATTTCCTTTCCTAGTACTGGTAGTTTTTCTGCTTCTTCTTGGGTAGGTACTTCTATTTCAGCTACAATTAGTGGTCGATCCATGTATACATCGATTTCTAGTGTGTAGCCTTGGAATGGTTTCTTAAGTCTTGACTTCTCAACTTTTCCATCAATCTTTCCAAAGTGCCTTTCAAAGTATTCCTTGCTAACCTCTTTTTCAAGTTCAGTTCTTTCTAAACTTCCATTGCTTTTTACTGCAAAGAAGTACCTTCCTGCTTTGTGTCTTAATCTTGCTTCACCTAGTTCAAAGTCTATTGTGAAGCCAAGTTCTTCTGCAAGTTCTCTTCCTTCTTCTAAAGGGAGGTAACCTGATGTTGTCATACTTACTCCGCGAAAGGTTTCTGCTAGCAAATCATTTATGTTTCTGTAACCTATTCTTGCAAGCTGTTCATCAGTGATGAAATATTCTCCACCTTCACTAAGTAAGTACTTTTTTTCAATTTCTTGCATTTTCTTTACCCCTTGGCAATCCCAAGTATCTGTCTCGCTAGCCACCTGGATTTTCCTGGTGACCAGTTAGGATGCGTCTCGATCAGCCTCTTTTCGACCTGGTTCAATCTTTTGTCTTGCATTTTTGTTAAGAAAAAAGAAACAAGAAGAGTACTTTAATTTCTGTTGTAGAATTTACTACAACAATAACATAAAACTTAAAAACTAGTACACTATAACTATTTTAATGCAACCAGAAAGAGTATTAGAGAAACTTGGGCTCTCCCCTAATGAGATAAAAGTATACTTAACATTAAATGATCATGGATCAACAAAAGCAGGTAAAATAGCTAAGTTAGCAAAGATAGATAGGAGCTCTTGTTATAATTCTCTAAAACTTCTAATAGAAAAGGGACTAGTTTCTTATGCAATAATGGACAATGTAAGATGGTTTCAAGCTACAGGACCAAAAAGGATACTTGATTATCTAAGAGAAAGAGAAGAAGATGTAAAAGAAGTTCTTCCTGAATTACAAAAAAGACACAAGGCTGCAAAAGTGGCTGGACAAGTAAGAATGTTTAAAGGTATAAAAGGAGTAAAATCAATATTCTTAGATATTGCTAGAACTGCAGAAGATAATTTTGTTTTTGGTTCAGAAGGCCAATTTTCAGAAAGAATACCTGAATTTGCATTACAGTTTGAAAGGTTAAAAAGAGAAAACAAATTCAAAACAAAACTAATTCTTAGAAAAGGAAGAGAGGAAATAAAAAAGAGGAGGTCAGAGCATAGATATATTATAGCAGCTCCAAGTCCAGCAGTAACAACTATATATGGAGATAAAGTTGCAATAATTGTATGGACAACAGAACCAGAAGGGATAATCATAGAAAATAAAGCTGCAGCACAAGCATATAAGAGTTATTTTGATTTTATGTGGAAACACGCAAAAATTTAGTTATTTTTTCTTCTTAGCTTTTTTCTTAATTGGTTTTAACTTATTCTTTAGCTTATTCATCTCAAATTTAATTCTTTTTTCAACACCATCATACTCATTATCAAATTTCTTAAATTTAGCTCCCCATTTCTCTTGGAAACAGAGATATTTGATCTGATCTCTTAGTTGTGGGTTTTTTGTATCGTCAGAATACCCTAAAGTAAGTATAATCTCTGGATCAATATTATCTGGAATATCCAATAATCTCTGAACTTTCTCATTATCAAAAGCACCAACCCAACAAGTTCCCAATCCTGCATCATGAGCAGCTAACATTATAGCATAAGCAATAGCAGCACAGTTTTGTATAGAATACATCTTTCCCATAACTGGATAATGGTCTTTAACCTTATCATAATCATTACAAATAACAATATGCACTGGTGCTTCAACCATCCAATATTGTTCCATAGAAGCTTCTGCTAACTGCTGTCGCATATCTGATTCAGTTACAATAATCATTCTCCAATTCTGTAGATTACCTGCAGAAGGAGCATGTTTTGCAATATCAATAAGCTCTCCAACTAAAGAAAGAGGAACAAATTTATCCTTATATCTTCGAATTGATCTTCTCTCTTTTACTACATCTTCAAAGTGCATGATAACTTATTTGTTTAGAAACTATTTAAACTTTTTTATGCGGCTGGTTCTACTGATTCAGCAGCTCTCTTCAGAGCTTCAACTTTACTCTTTGTAGTTTTAATCAAACTTTCAACACCATTTCTAATCTTAATTAGTTTTTTATTAATCTCTCTAATCTCTCCTACCACTCCAGCTCTCTGTCTTGCAATATCAACTAATTTAGGTTCTAAAGCTATAATAGCTACATTATCAACTTTTATTTTCCTTAGATCTTCAGAAGTAGCTCCTTCATTATTAACTGCAGTTTCAACTAAATTATGTACACCATTTACTCTATTTTCAATCTCAGTAACTTGTCTTAACATAGTATCAATCAAAGTGGTATTATCTTTTTCTTTTTTCCTTACTTGATCAACAAAATTTTCAGCCTTACCAATTTGACTAACAATACTAGAAATAACATCTCTTGTATTTTCTGGACTATTTAAATCTTGTAATTCAGTATTACTTTTCATCTTAGTTACTGTATTTGTTGCAGCAGACAAAAAAGTCTTAACCAATTTCCTATCTTCTGCTAAATGGTTTTTCAATGTAGTCATCTCTTTTTTCTTTTTAGCCAAAGCCTTACTTAACTTTGCTAAATCACCCTTATCCTTAACTTTTTCATCATCAAAATCCCCTGCTGCTTTGTCAAAATCCCTTTGTGATCTTTCAGCACCCTTTTTTTCAGACATAACAGCACCAAACCCCTTTCTTGCCATAGAACCAATAGTTCCTCTTGATCTACTGATTAACCAAATAATAATAGCAATAACAAACACTATAATTGCTGCTAAAATCATGGAGCCTGTATTCATAGCCATAAGAAAATTTAAATATAAACAAATATATAAGAATTTCTATGAATTATTCAAAACTAGTAGAAGTCTATATTGCTCTTGAAAAAACATCAAAAAGACTTGAAAAAACATATATCATTTCAAAATTTCTAAAAAAAGTTCCAAAATCTGACATAGGTGAAGTAATATATTTGTTACAAGGTAGGGTATTTGCACCATGGGATGAAAGAAAATTAGGGATGAGTTCAAGACTTCTGGTAAAAGTTATTGCCCAAGCTTCAGGGAATTCAACAGATAAAATAGAATCCTTATGGAGTAAAAAAGGAGATTTAGGTTTAGTTGCAGAAGAGTTAATGGAGAACAAGAGACAAAAAACATTATTCTCTACAAAACTCACTATCAAAAAAATAATCACAAATATTTCAAAACTTGCAGAGATGGAAGGGGAAGGAACTGTAAATAGGAAAGTAGGTTTAATATCTGAACTATTAAGTTCAGCAGATAAAGTAGAATCTAAGTTTATTATAAGAACCGTTCTAGAGGAATTAAGAACTGGAGTAGGAGATGGAACAATAAGGGATGCCATTGTTTGGGCTTTCTATCCAGAGGTTGTAAAGAATCTTTTTGATTTAGAAGATGGAATAAAACAAATCAAAGGGGATGTAACCAAAGAAAGAGAGGAGTATAATAAAATCAGTGAAAAAGTACAACATGCATTTGATGTCACAACAGACTTTGGACTAATAGCTGAAAAATTAAAGGAAAATATATCCTTAGATGAACTCTCTTTAACTGTTGGCAGACCAATAAAAGTTATGCTCTATAAAAAAGCAAAAGATTTTGAAGATGCATTTGAAACTGTGGGTACTCCTGCAATAATAGAACCTAAAATAGATGGATTTAGAATGCAAATTCATAGAAACAAAGAGGAAATAAAGTTATTTACTCGAAGGCTTGAAGATGTTACAAAACAATTTCCAGATGTAGTAAAAGTAGTAGGATCTAATGTTCGTTCAAAAGATTTTATTCTAGATACAGAGATACTTGGAATAGATAAAAAAACAAAAAGAGCAATTCCTTTTCAAAACATCTCTCAAAGAATAAAAAGAAAGCATGATATTGAAAAAATGGCAAAAATTCTTCCTGTTGTCATAAATGTCTTTGATATTATAGAATTAAATGGAGAGAATCTCCTTCAGTTTGAATTTGAAGATAGAAGAAAGAAACTAAAAGCCATAATTAAAGAAGATAAATTCAAAATAGAACTAATAGAACAATTAATCACTTCTGATATTAAAAAAGCTGAAAAATATTATCAAGAATGTCTAGCAAAAGGTCATGAAGGTGTAATGGTTAAGAACAAGAAGGGAATATACAAACCCGGTAGCAGAGTAGGATATGGAATGAAAATTAAACCTGTAATGGAATCATTAGATCTAGTAATTCTAAAAGCAGAATGGGGAGAAGGTAAAAGAGCAAAGTGGTTATCTTCATTTACCCTTGCCTGTCGAGATAAAGATCAATTATTAGAAATAGGTAAGGTAGGAACCGGAATAAAAGAAAAGTCCGAAGAGGGAGTAAGTTTTGAAGAACTAACAGAAGAATTAAAGCCTTTAGTCTTAGAAGAAAAAGGTAAAACAGTAACAGTAAAACCAAAAATAATAGTAGAAGTTAATTATGAAGAGATACAAAAGAGTACAAACTATAGTTCTGGCTATGCTTTAAGGTTCCCAAGAGTGATCAGATTAAGGCTTGACAAAGGGATAAGAGACATAAGCACATTAAATGAAGTTTCTCACTTTTATAGAGAGCAAAAGTAACTCCTTTTTTAAAGAGTCACCTAGACACTGAATGAATTTTTCCCTTATTTAGAGTAGTAAAAACAGATAAGTTTAAATATCAGTTTTCATTCTCCAGATATAGTTATGTGTTACAACTGAACATAACAACAAAAAGAGGGTTGCACCCAAGGAGGGGTTGTATATGATTGTCAAAGAAGATTTTTTAAACAAACTAAGGCAACTTTTTAATCTTAATCTATATGAAGTTAAAATCTGGACAGCATTGTTATCCAGAGGAATTTCTACAGCAGGAGAGTTGTCCGAAATTGGAGACGTACCAAGAAGTAGAGCATATGATGTTCTAGAGAGCCTTGAGAAAAAAGGTTTTATTGTAATGAAGTTAGGGAAACCTATAAATTACATTGCAGTTGAACCCCAAGAAGTACTAGAAAGAGCAAAGAAACTAGTTAATAAAACTGCTAAAGTACAAGTTAAGAAACTAGATGGTTTAAGGGGTTCTGAGCTACTAAAAGAGCTAGATGTTCTGCACAAACAAGGTATCGAGTTTATTGAACCTAGTGATCTAAGTGGAGCACTAAGAGGTAGACATAATATTTATACCCATATGGAAACAATTGTAAAAGGGGCAAAGAAATCTGTCTCTATCATGACCTCATCCAAGGGATTGGTAAGAAAAGTTGAATCTATGAAGGGAGTTCTACAAAGCCTGGCTAAAAAGGGAGTTGAGATTAAAATTGCAGCACCAATAGACAAAGATTGTTCCGAAGTTGCAAAAGATCTGATGAGCTTCTCAAAAGTAAGACATGTAGATAAGATAAATGCTAGATTTTGTGTTGTTGATAACAAGGAAATAATGTTTATGGTTACCGACGATAAAGAGGTACACCCTAGCTATGATATTGGTATTTGGGTAAACACACCTTTCTTTGCAAATGCTTTAGGAAATATGTTTGAAATCTCCTGGAAGAGCATGAAAGATGCAAACACAAAACTGAAAAACTTATAAATTTCTTTTTTCTTTATTATATTATGAAAGTTAATAATTACTTCTTTGCAGGATTAGATTTCATCTTTGATAAGAATAATAATCTTTGGTTTCTTGAAGCAAACTATGCTCCACATGGGGCCAGGAATATAAAAAAAACCTATGGCAAAGAGGTAATAACAAAACATGTTGCAAACCTAATGAAAAAATCAGGTAGTCAACCTTCTGTTTTAATTTCAAGATATTCAGATAGTAAAACTAAAACAGAAAACAGTCTTTGGTTTGCACATCAACTATCTAAACATATAAAGAATTTAAGATATTGTCACTGTGATGAGAATGTAAAAAGAAGAGGCACTCTAAAAGATATTTATGGAGAAGTGTTTAAACCCACTTGTATATTTAGATACAATCGTCCACTAAGTAGCTGGTTTGACAAAAAAGCATTAGTAATTAATTCTAATAAAGTAAAGAAAACAGTAAATAATAAAATGTTAACTTTGAAGATCGTTCGTGAAAACACCAAGGTAAATGTTCCTAAATCTTTCTATGTAAAAGATACAGAAGAGTTAAGAGAATTAGTCTCAGTAAACAAAGATATATTCAAAGAGGGATATGTAGTAAAACCTCTAGACCAAAGTCAGGGGAGAGGAGTTTATGTTCTAAAAAGAGGAGAACAAATGCCTGTGGTCTATGGAAAAGAAATTGTAGAAGAAAGGATAGTTCCTAAACTATTACATAGACACTATTGGGATGTTAGAGTATTTGTAATAAATGGAAAATATCTTGGTGGAGAGATGAGAGAATCAAGATCAAGAGTTACAAATGTAAGCAAAGGTGGAAAACCCTTAAAATTACCAAAAAAACTTTATAATCAATTAAAAAAACCTGCTTTGGATATAGTAAAAGCTATTGATGAGTATTGTGGATAATCCTAGACCTATCTTTAATAACTTCTGACTTCAATTGTTTCATATTAGCAGCTTCTGTTTTAGGTCTTGGTGCAAACTTAGAAACATTTAACACTTCAGGTTTAATATCTTCTAATAAATCTAAAGTTCCTTGAAAATCTTTATCACTTTCAGAAGGAAAACCCACTATTATATCTGTAGAAATATGAATATCTTTTATTTCCTCTCTAAAAGCTTTAACAATTTTTTTGAATTGTTCTACACTATATTTCCTTCCCATTTCTTTTAGAACTTTATTAGAACCAGATTGCACAGGAATATGAATAAACTTAATTATTTTATCACTTTTATACACTTCAATTAATTCTTTTAAAATAGGTAGAATATGTTCTGGATTTGCCATCCCCAATCTAACCTTAAACTTTCCTTCAATAGAAATAACCTTCTTCAATAAACTAATCAAATCAGTACCTCTATCATTACCATAACAACCAGTGTCTTGAGAGGTCAAATAGATCTTCTTATAGTCTTTAACACTTCTAACCTCTTCTAGTATCTCTTCTTCAGAATAAGACTTTAGAGAACCTCTTGCAAACCTAACAGAGCAGTATGTACAATTTCCCAAGCAACCTTGAGAGATAGGAATAATTGCAACATCTTTTGAGTTTCTAACAATCTCCATATTTAGTCTATTCTCTTTTTCTAAGGAAAAATTCTCAAAAAGCTCATCTTTAATCTGCTCAACCAACTTTTTTATTGAATTAGTATCAAAATAACCTTTCACATTAGGAGTCAGCTTCTTCAAATCTAACATCCTGGGCAAACAACCTCCCACATAAACTGGCTTATCCAAACTATTGATATAAGAAATAACTTTATTCTGAGTAGTACTCTTCACCCCACAGGTATTCACAATAACAATATCAGCATCTTCACCTATCTCAAATCCATTTTTTTGAAGAATTCCAACTATATTCTCAGAATCTCTCTGATTTAAGGTACAGCCAAAGGTTTTCACAAATACTTTCATTATATCTATTTTTTATTATCTATTTAAAAAAATTGCTATATGGAACGATACCTTTATAAACTTAAAAGTTAAGTAGATTAACTTAATAAAGAGAATAAGTTAAATCAAGTTACCTAACTTAACTAAAATGTGGCTAACAGAGAAAGAGATTGAAGTATTAGAATTAAAGAAGAAAGGAATTCTCCAGAAAGATATAGCTAAAAAACTCAAAATTAGCCCAGCAGCAGTTTCTGATTTCTACAAAAATGCACTCGAAAAGATAAGAAAGAGTGAGGAAACTATCAAATTCATAAAGAGGAAGAAATACAAATGAAAGCAGTAAGAATAATGGGATTCTTAGTAATGGCATTCTTAGCCACAGCCTTACTAGGATGTTCTGATAACCTTACTGGCTTAGCAATTGTAGAAGAAAACACTGTAAACTTTAATTGGAATAGTTCTTGGAGTTATAACCAAAGTTTTGTTAGGATTAGTCAAGGATTAGATGTATTTGACACTCACATTGATGAAATTATCTACAACAATACAGTCACAATAGATTTAGAAAATTACAACCTAACCACTGGAGAAGTTTACATAGATCTAGTTGTAAATGAAGAAGTAGTAGATTCTGAATCAGTTGATTATTACCTCTCACCTTTAAATGAAACCTTGAATGAAACAACACCTCATAACCTAACATCAAACGAAACCTCCCCAACACCAGTACCTGAAAATGATACAATCGTTGATTCAGGTAATCTTACTGGTGAAACTAATCAAACCATAACTCAAATAGAATTAGAATCCACAACCGGTAAAACAGCTTTAGTCTTACTCAACTCAAACATTTCAATACTTCAACAAGAATTATACTATGAAGTTAGTGAGATAATCGGAGTACAATCAACAAACCAACCAACAACAGACATTCTTGCAATGGAAGTAGAGTCAAATATCTCTGCAACTATATACCTCCCAAAAAGAGGAAATGTTAATGTAATAAAAAAATGTGACACTTGGAATTACACAACACATAATTGTGATTCTGGTTGGTATGAATACACAAGAACATTTGAACAAAATGATACTTTCCTTTGGTTTACAGTAGAGTCATTTAGTGGTTATGGAGGTTGGGATGAAATTATTGGAATACAAGAAGATGAAATTTGTGTAGATCCTTCAGACTCAGACTCTATAGCAGCTAATGATAACATAACTGCAGTAGATGCAAATAGATTCCAAGTTTCTGGAGAATTATTGATCTGTCAATCCGCATATTCTTTCTCAGTAAGTAGTGGACAACATATGTTTGAAATCACTGGAAGCAATTTTAATTTAAACTGTAATAGTTCAACTTTCACAAATTCCCATGGTTCTATTTATGGTAATGGGGTAATGCTTTCAGGATTAGGAGATAGTAATGTAACTATTAAAAATTGTTCCTTCAGAGAGTTTGATAGGGGAGTATATACTGATGCAACAGTTAAAGGAGTAATAGTACAAGATTCAAATTTTTCATATAATAATTATGGTATTTGGTTAGATGATACCTATATAAGTACCATTCAAAGAAATACATTCCGTAGTTCTTATATAGACCAGATACATATAGAAACAGACACAGATTACAACCTCTACATTAACAATTCTATTAAAAGTTCATCAAGACATGGGATCTATTTGGATAGTTCTAGTAACAACTGGAATAATTTTTCTGGAAACAATATCTCTAACAATGGTAATGCTGGTTCAGAATTTGGAGTTAAGATTGATAGTAATTCAAACAACAATAATAGATTCTTTGGAAATTATTTCAGTGGTAACTACGAACTCCCTGTATCGGATTATAATGGAGGTAATACTTACTTTATGACT
>JABHZQ010000011.1 GCA_018656555.1 archaeon | reverse complement strand
ATAATATCTCCTTGTTTTAATTTTTCAACTCCAGAGTCAGCTTTTCCTTTTATCCACTTGCCATTGTCCATAAGAACTTTGACATCAACTGCTTCTTTTACTGGAATCCAATCTATGATTTTTGCTTTTAGTTTAGGATCATGTTTTTTTGAGATGAATTCATTATTTTGAAAGTTGAATAGATTCATTAATCTAATTGGTTTTTTTGTGATCTTATCACCAATGTAAAATTCATCTGTTAGTTTTAGTTTTCTTTTACCTAAATCTTTTTCAGGATGATTTGGAATTTCAACTTCTTTTAGATCATGTTTTATTTTGATTTTTGTAGGTTTTTCTATGAAAAATATCCTTTTACTAGTTGGATCTATTAGTCTTCTGTTTATGGAGGATAGTCTTGTCCAGTCTAGTTTTGCTGAGGAAGGAGATAAGCCTACTTCATAGACCAGTTCATGGAACATTTCTGGAATAAATCCTCTTCTTTTTAGTGCTAATAAAGTTACTAATCTTGGATCATCCCACCCAGTAACTTTTTTCTTTTCAATTAACTCCCTAATCACTCTTCCTTTTGTCTCTGCTCCAACTATGTTAAATCTTCCATATTGTTTTATCTCTTGTTTTTTGAGGCCTAATCTTTCTTTAATATCATCTTGAAGTTCAATTCTCATAGTTCCAAAGGTATTATCTCTGAAAACATGAGTTACTCCACAAAGATTTTCTTCAATTGCACTTGCAAAATCATACATAGGCCATACTACATACTTGTTTCCTTGTAATGTATGTTTCTTACTTGTAACCCTAAATAGAACTGGGTCTCTCATAACTGCATTTGGTGAGTTCATATCTCCTCTCCATCTTAAAGTTACTTCACCATCTTTATACTTCTTATCAAGCATTCTTTTCCATTCTCTTAGGTTTTTTTCTGGATTATGATTTCTATGTTCACAATTAAAACCTTTATTTCTGAATTCTTTCATTGTTTCCTGATTACAAGTACATACATAAACATCATCCTGTTTGATTAGTTGTTCTGCATATTTGTAGAATTTTGGAATATCATCTGAGACAATAACTTTCTTATCCCACTTAATATTTAACCATTTAATACTCTCTTCAATTACTTTGTAGTATTCTTTTTCTGCTTTTTCTGGATTAGTATCTTCAAATCTAAGAACACACTCTCCTTTGTGCTCTTTAGCATACAAGTAACTGATTAAGAATGTTAGTGCATGTCCTAGGTGGAGATGCTTTGATGGCTCAGGTGGAATTCTTGTGACCATCTTGCCTTTTACTTTGATTTCAGGTAACCCAGTTTTTTTCTCTTTTTTTACTTCTTTGATACCTAGCTTTTTGTATTCTGTTTCTATCTGTTCTAGAGATAATTGGTTAACTTCCTTTATGGTTTGGTTTACCTGTTTAGAAATATCTTTGATTTTTTCTTTTAGTTTTGGATTTTTTCCTAGAAGGGCACCAATTACTGCTCCAGGGTTTGCTCTACCATTAAATTTCTTAGCATTTTGGATTACTAGCCTTCTGATCTCTTTATCCATGATTGTTTAAAATATAGTCAAATATTTAAATATATTGTGTTTATCAGATTCTATGCAGAAATTAAAAGCTTTAAATTCAAGGGAACTAAAGGATTTTTACAAGAAATTGGATGAACAATATGGCCATATTGGAAAGTTTGATTCTATTGTTTTGGTTTCTTCAAAGGATAAGATCTATTTATTATCAAGAGATTATGAGAAATTGGATGTTGATAAATTAAAAGTAAATAACAAAGGGATGTACTTTGGGAAGTTTGAAAGGGATGGTTTAAGGTTGTCTATTGAAGGTTCTCAATTTATTGATGCTAAGAAGAATGTGGTCGAGTTAGATGCTGATGGAATGGAAAATTGGGTTATGGGGAAAGATGTTAAGATTGAACACAGTACTGATTATGTTATTGTTAAGTTTAAAGATGATATTCTTGGTTGTGGAAGAGTTGTAAATAATGTTCTAAGAAATATGGTACCAAAAGAAAGAAGATTAAAAGAATTAACCTAAGTCTTTGTTTTTGAGAAGATATCACTAAGCATTCCACTTAAATCTTCATAATCCTCATTTTTAGGTTTGTCTTCTTGTGGTTTT
>JABHZQ010000010.1 GCA_018656555.1 archaeon | reverse complement strand
TCCATCTTTAAAATCTTGAATTATTTGAATTTGTTCTTTTTGAGTCAAACCAGTTCCTTTTTTCTTCATCTGTCCAACAAATAATTTAGCTTTAACATTATCAAGTTCATTCAATTGGTTAACTAAGAAATTAGCAGAATCTCTATATTGATTAAATATCAAAATCTTAACTCCTTTTTTTAATTCTAGATTAACAATATCAAGCAATCTCTTTAATTTAGGATGCTCTATATTAGATTCATCCATTAAATTCAATTTGGCATAAGCAGACTTAAAATTAACATCTTGGACTAAGTTTTTAGTAGACTTAGCTTTGCCCATTTCAGCTTCCTTATACAGTTTTTTAAAATACTCCATAGAAGCCATAACTCCTTGTGTTTCCAATAATTCTAAAGCATGTTGAACTTTTATTGATTCAGCCACCAAAGCAATTGACTGCCAAATAAGCTGGTCTCTCTCTCCTCTAGCAACTCTTCTTTGTAATTCTCTTTGAGTATCTAATAGTTTTTTCTTACTAATCATACTAATAGCACCAAGAACATTAAATTCCTTTAACAATCTTAATTTGGATTTAAAACAATCAGTTAAGTATTTTTGAACCTGTTTAAAGTCTTCAGGAAAATCAATAAGCACATACTCTATTTTAGTTTCTTGTACATAAGGTTTCAAATCTTCATCCTTATCAGTCCTTACTTCTACATCTTCAACAAAAAGATTTTTAGAAACTTCATTAATAGTAACCAAATCACTTCCTGGAGAAGCTGTCAAACCAATAATTCTTGGAAAGTTCCCCATTTTGTTATAGTGTTTAGCCAACCAGACATAATCATAGTCTCCTGTTGCCCTGTGACATTCATCAAAAACAACTAAAGATACCTCTCTTAGATCAATCCTTTTGTTAATCACATCATTTGTAAATCCTTGAGGTGTAGAAACAATAACTTTAGACCCATTCCATAATTCCCCCCTTTGCTCTGGTTTCATCTCACCAGTAAACAAATTTACATCTTCAATATTAGTACTATCTTTAAACTCATTAACAATCTGGGCAGCAAGAGGTTTTGTAGGAGTTAAAAAAACAATTTTAGAATCCTTAAAATTATTCAATCTATGTATAGCAACAAGAATAGCTAGTTTAGTCTTCCCTCTCCCCGTCGGTAAAACAACTAAAGTATTAGCTTTAGTACAAGTGTTAAATATGTTCTCTTGGTATAATCTGGGCTTAAACCCTTTAATTTCATACATTTTATCTAAAAACTACCTTTTTCTTTATAAGCTCTGCGTGCATATGCCCTGTCACAACCTTTAAAAACAGAACCAATTTTTAATAATTCTATGGTTGTATTCATACTTGGGATAATAGATATTATAGCAGGGGTTTCGCTATTTTTTGCTAGGTGGGACCTTCTAACTCAAGTCTGTTGGTTTGCAACAGCATTTATCGCAATAAAATCTATAGCGTTCATTAAATCCTTTGCAAGTATTGTAGACCTAATAGTTGTAGTTATAACAATTCTAGCTCTAACTGGGGTGTTTTATAATTGGATAACTTATGTAGGAGTAGTTTGGCTTCTACAGAAAGGAATTGGTAGTTTTTTCTAATTATTTATCTTCTACATACCTCTTCACAAAAAAGATAATCGCTGCTGTAAGAGCTAAAATAACACTAACAATTAACAAAGGCATAAAATCCAAGAAATGAACTAAGATTGCAATTGCAGCTATAAACACTGCACTAAAAACATACAAGACTCTTGAACCATTCCATACTTTCCCACCATCAAATTGGAAAAATGGAATCATATTAAAGACAGCCAGCCAAGTATTAATCATAATCATTTTGGTGAACATTCCTTGCGCATTTAACAATCCAAATACAATCATTAAAACCACACAAGTCATTGGACCAGCCAAGGCAATCTTAGCTTCATCATAACCAGTTACATTAACAAACTTCCTACCTAACCTCTTAGATCTTTTAATCATTAAATCATAATTTGTTAAACCCAACCAAAACAAGTGCCCATTAGTAACTAATGTAACAATAATAGAAAGGAAGATTCCAATTGGAACAGATTTAATTGTAATTTCTCTACCAAAGAATTTAAAGGTTTTAGGTAGATCCTTTTCTTTTTTCAACATAATTCCCCACCAAAGCCCCCAATGGAAAGTATCAACTCCCCAAATTTTAAACTCAGTAATAAACCCATTCACTTTAGCAACAGTTTTTTGAGCCCATTGATATAAGAACAATGAAATAGCAACCATAATAGTAACTATCAGTAAATTTAACAACCATGCACCAATAACAAACTCATCAGCACCATCATTAAATCCTAAAGCAAAACCTACAACTAGAACAATTATAACAAAATGAATCCATTCTTTTTTAGTAAACATAAAACTAATAGAACTATAGAACTATTTATATTTTTTTATTTCTTCTATAATACCTTCTTCATGACCTGCTCCAACAACAGCTATAATTTGAGACTCTGGAAACTTATTCATAAGCTTGTGTAATCTCTTACCCATAACCTTATTTCGATCTGAAATTAATACCTTATAGACACTAGGATACCTCTTTTCAACACTTTTTATCATTTTCTCAATTAATTTATCAGAAGGAACCTTTCTCAAATCAAATTTTTCAACATCACCCTTTCCTACTAATCCTTTCAAAATATCCCAAACAAATCTTAATTTTTCTCTAAATGTAATGGTTTTCATCAATTGTTTAATTGTAATATTAATCTCTTGATCAATCAATACTATTTTTGATCCCACCATTGCAGCAGCTTTAACTGCAATCTTCATCTCCCCACCAGGTTTAGTACCCACCATCTTTCCTAATTTTTCTTCTAACCATTGACCAAACACCACAAATAAAAAACCAGAAATACCCAATCCTCGAATGTCTTTTAATTTTATCTTTCTCTTTTTATTACTCATTAAACCAATCAATCTATTTTTATCTAGTTCCAAGGCTACAAATTCTGGTTTGTTCTCCAGGATTTCTTTTTTAACTTCCTTAATACTAGATACTGCAATATGTGATGTTCCAACAATCTTAAGGTTTTTATAATCCACCATTAGAGAAAAGAAAAGTATTTAAAGGCTTAAAAGATTTACTATAATATTCAATTGGAGGGAGAGACAATGGCCTTAAAAATAAAGAATATAACGGATCTTTACAATGTTCAAGTTTTTACAGATGAAGGACATTATTTTGGTGATATAGAAGAAGCAGTTCTAACAAGTAATAAAATTTCAGGTTGGAGGATAAGAGCTACGAGAGAGTCCTTCCTATCAAGAATTCTGGGTGGAGCAAAAGGTGTTATTGTGCCTCATCAGTTAGTTAAAGCAATTGGAGATATTGTTATTATTTCAAAATCAGCTGTTCCTTCATACGAAGAAGAGTCTGGTGAAGAATAATTTTCTTTTTAATTATTTATATCGATAGATTTAAATACTAAAATAGAGTATAAAGTTAAATAATGAGTGAGACAATCTTAGGTGCTGCAGTAGAGTTTTTAGAGGAGTTTGGTTTTTTTGATGTAATTTTACCATTCTTACTTGTGTTTACAGTAGTTTTTGGTATTCTTGAGAAAACCAGAGTCTTTGGTACTTATGATGGAGCTCCAAAAAAGAATATTAACTCAATGGTTGCATTTGTTATCGCTTTCTTTGTTGTTGCAGCAAAAGAAATAGTAGACGCAATGAAGGAATCATTACCTATAGTTGCATTACTACTAATTGCAATAGTATCTTTCTTGATGCTAGTTGGATCTTTTGCATCTGGCAAAGAAGAATTTGATTTCCTAAAATCCTTTGAAAGTTGGAAACTTCCATTAGCTGGAGTTTTTGGTCTTTCAATTTTCTTAATTTTCCTACATTCATTTGGTTGGTTAACCCCAATCACAGATTATTTGTTTGGTGATGGAGTAGTAATCTTTATATTGGTGGCAGTTATATTAGTTATAGGTGGGATAATTGCTTTTGTGGTTGGAGGGAGAGATTTAGCAGAGGAATAATATATGGTAGTTGAACAATTTAACTTCGATGCCTTTATGGGCACATTGGAATCAATAGGCTTCTACTCAGTAGCTTTGCCATTCTTACTAGTATTTACAATTATATTTGCTATGCTTGAAAAGATAAAACTTTTCGGTAAACAAAGTAAAAGATTCAACCTATTAATTGCATTAGTAATGGCATTTTTGGTAATAAGAGTACAATCGCTTGTAGAAACAATGAATGCATTTTTACCTCAAGTTTCATTCTTAGCTTTAATATTCATTATGTTCCTTTTACTTTTAGGTATATTAATTGGACCAACTGAAAATGGTTGGAGTGGAATACCTTTATTTTTGGGAATTATAATAACTGTAGGAGTTATAATCTATGCATTGCTAACTTCATCTGGAGTTGTATTAGGTGGACTACCTTCGTGGCTCCAGTTAACGAGTCAAGATAGAAATATCCTTATTGCAATTGTATTATTTTTCCTATTCGTCTGGTTTGTAGTATCAGAACCAAAAGATAAAAACTCTTGGGGTAAGTTTACAGATTACCTTGGAAAACTTCCTAATGAATTAGGGAAGGGAGGTAACTAATGGCATCAGTACTTGATATGAGTATTTTGTCATACTTTGCTCCAGTATTTGTTTTTGCATTAGTTTGGATTATTACTTATGCTATTCTAGAGAAAACAAAACTTTTTGGAGACAACCAAGCAATTCATTGGGTAATTGC
>JABHZQ010000009.1 GCA_018656555.1 archaeon | reverse complement strand
CTAAGCCTACAGATACTGTTACTTTGAATCTTGATGAGGATAAGAATAGATTAAATATTTCTTTGAGAGGAACATCTGCAAGGCAGTTTAATATTCCTTTAATTAATATTGAAGAATCAGAACAAAAGTTACCTAATTTGACCTTTGCATCAAAAATTTCAATGTCTTCTTCAAAGTTTGATGATGCTATTGAAGATATGGGTATTGTTGCTGAGAGTGTTGCTCTTGTTGCAAGTGCTGAAAAGTTGTTAGTAAAATCAGAATCTAATATGAGAGATGCTGAAGTTGAAATCTTACCTTCTGAAGAGACTGTTATTATTTCTGAGGAAGAGGCAAGTTCAAAATATTCAATTGAGTATTTGAAGAAAGTTTCTAAAGCTTCTAAGTTGGCTGATTCTGTTTCTTTGGAATTTGGAAATGATTATCCTTTAAGAGCAGAGTATAAATTGTTGGATAAGTTAAGATTAGCTTTTATACTGGCGCCTAGAGTAAGTAATGATTAAGAATGACAGACTATGATGATGCTGGAGTGGATGTTGCACTAGGTGATGAAGTTTCTAAAATGTTGTATGCTGCTTCTAAGTTAACTTGGCAAAATAGAGCTGGAAGATTTGGTGAGATTCAAGTTGCAAAAGATTCTTTTTCTGGTGCTAGAGGTTTTGAGGTTTCTAATTTACCATTAGGTACAAGGATAGGAATGGCTTTGGATGGTATTGGAACTAAAATTGAAGTGGCAGAAAGGATTGGAGATTATACTACAATTGCTCATGATTTAATTGCAATGGCTGTAGAGGACGCTATTGTACTGGGTGCTGAACCTTTTGCTGTTGGTTCTGTTTTAGATGTTAATAGACTTAAGGATGAGGTAGGTGAACCTTTTGCTGAACATGTAAAACAATTAGCAAGAGGATATGTAGAAGCTGCTGATCTTGCTCAAGTTGCAGTTATAGATGGAGAGACTGCTGAAATTGGAATGAGGGTTGGTGGGTATGGTCCTTTTAATGCTAATTGGGCTGCAGCTGCTCTATGGGTTGCTGATGTAAATAGGCTGTTTACTGGAAGAGAGATACAACCTGGAGATTATTTGGTTGGATTGAAAGAAGGGGGTTTTAGATCTAATGGTTTATCTTTAGTTAGGAAAATAGCTACTGATGTTCATGGAGATGATTGGCATAATGTTAATCTAGAAGGTGTTTCTTTAGGAGAGAGAGTATTGACTCCTTCAAAAATTTATACAAGAGCTACTTTGGATATGTGTGGTAGGTTTGAAGAAGAAGGAGAAATCGATGTTCATGGTTTTGTACATGTTACTGGTGGAGGATTAGTTGGTAAGTTACAAAGAGTACTTGGGGGACCTGGATTGGGTGCAACAATGGATAATTTATTTGATCCAGCTAGAGCTATGTCTTATTTTCAACAAGAAGGAGATGTTTCAGATAAAATGGCTTATCAAACTTGGAATATGGGACAAGGTTTTATTGTGATAACTCCTAATCCTTTAGGAGTAATGCAAGTCTTGGAGAGATATGAAGATATTGAAGGACAAGTAATTGGTCAAGTGACTGATAAATCACGTATTAGTTTAGTTAGTAATGGCTTATATTCTCAAGGTGGTTGGTTGAATTTCCCCAATAAGGGGTAAGTTTTATAAATAATTCTTTAGAGAAGTCATAAACCTTAAAAACTTCAAGTTAAAAGTCGTTAACATGTTAGTTTCAGTTGTAATTCCAGTATTTGATGAAGAAAAGAATGTTGAAGAGTTACATAAGGTTCTTTCTGGTGTTTTGAAGAAGAATAAGTTGAAATATGAGATTTTATTCATTGATGATGGTTCTAGAGATAAAACTTATTCTGTTTTGAAGAAATTAAGGAAAAAAGACAAGTGTGTTAAATTAATTAAGTTCAGAGCAAACTTTGGAAAGGCTTATGCTTTACAGGTTGGTTTCAAGAGAGTCAAAGGAGAGTATGTGTTTACTATGGATGGAGATTTGCAAGATGATCCAAAAGAGATTCCGAACTTCTTGAAGAAAATGAAAGAAGGTTATGATTTGGTTTCTGGTTGGAAGTTTAGAAGACATGATCCCATGGGTAAAACATTACCTTCAAAACTATTTAACTGGTTGACTTCTTATATGACTGGTGTTAATATTCATGATTCGAATTGTGGTTTCAAGTGTTATAGGCAAGAGGTTGTAAAGAATATAGAAATATATGGTGAACTTCATAGGAATATTCCTGCTTTGGCTAAATGGAAGGGGTATAAAATTGGAGAGATTAAAGTTAAACATCACCCAAGAAAACATGGGGTTAGTAAATATGGGATTGAAAGATTACTTAAGGGATTTTTAGATTTGATGACTGTAAAATATCTTATGACTTATAATAATCGACCATTACATTTCTTTGGTGTTATTGGTTTGGTTGCTGCTTCTGTGGGTACTATTTTAGGATTTTACTTATATTGGCTTTGGTCTTTTGGAGAACCAATGTCTCATCACATGCCTATGATGTTGTTGAGTGTTTTATTGATTGTTTTAGGAGTTCAAGTAACTTCAATTGGATTAATTGGAGAGATGATTGTTTCTGGTAGAGAAAAGCAAGATTTAGATGTTCTAATCAAAGAAGAGATTTTAACATAGAAATCTTTATTAATCCTATAATTATCTTATAGGTTGAAATGTTAAAGAAACTAAAGAAATTTCTGATGGGTATTACTAAGATATTTGGTAAGAAAAAAGAGATAAAATTAGGACTTTATGGTCCACCTAATGCTGGGAAAACCTCTTTGGCTAATAGGGTGTGTAAAGATTGGTTGGGTGAAGAGATTGAGATGGGTTCTGCTTCTGCTATTCCTCATGAAACTAGAGAGATTCAGATTAGAGATCAGATAAAGATTAAGAAAAAAGGAAAAGAGTTGTCCTTTAATCTTGTTGATACTCCTGGAATCGCTACTAAGATTGATTATGAGGATTTTTTAAAGTTTAAGATGAATAAAAAGGATGCTAAAGAGAGAGCAAAACAAGCAACTAAAGGGGTTATAGATGCTATTAAGTGGCTGGATGATATGGATGCAGTTGTTGTTGTTTTGGATTCTACTGTGAATCCTTATTCCCAAGTTAATATTACAATTATTGGAAATCTTGCTGCTAGGGACATTCCAGTTCTTATAGTAGGAAACAAAATAGATTTAAAGAAGTCCGACATTAAAAAAATAGAATCAGCTTTCCCACAGTACAAAGTTGTAGGAGTTTCAGCTACAAAAGGGAAGAATGTTGATAAATTTTATGATGCTTTACTAAAAGTAGTAAAATGAGGTGATAGTAGATGCTGACATTACAGTTTGTACCATATAATGATATAGAGAACTTGAGTTCCAACCAGAGAGTAAGCAAATTAATGACTTTGGTTAAAAAGAATAAGATTGTTTTAATGCAAGGAAGATTAAAACCTTCTGAAGAAACCCGATTGATTGAAAAGACTATGCAGGAAGTGACCAAAGAGTTTAAAGGAATTGAGCTCTGTACTGTATTTCCTCAAAAGGAAAATAATGCTTTCAAAAAGTTTTTCGTTAAAATGCTTGTGGGTGATATTGAAGGTTTTACAATAATTGGACCTGCAACCATTGTTAAAGATATCAAAAGAAATCCGGATAAAGTAGAGTTGTTGTTATCTAAAACAAGAGCAAAACGAAAAAACGGGAGAAAATAGATGCCTCATCAATGTGTTAGGTGTGGGAAGTTATATCCTGCAGGCTGTAAGGAGTTGCTAGAAGGATGTGGCTGTGGGGGTAGATTCTTTTTCTTTGTTAAAGAAGAGGCAGTGGATACTGCTAAAGAAGTTACTAAGAATTTATCTAAAAAAGAAAAAGAGCAGATAGAAAAAGATGTTTTAGATATTGTTGGAGAGGAACATAGTGATAAGCCAATTGTTTTGGATTTTGAATCTATAAGAGTGAATTCTCCAGGTAAGTATGATTTGGATTTGGTTGCAATGTTTAAAGGGAAACCTTTGGTGTATAAATTAGATGATGGAAAGTATGTGGTCGATATTGTGAGTACTTTTGAGAGAAGAGATTCATAAACTTTATAATTAATGAATGGGTTATAGTGATTGAAAATGGGTGATTGGTTTAAGAGAGGGATTGTTCTTGGTGTTGTTGCTTATGGTGCTTTGGTTATGGCTAATGTTGGAGTACATACTTCTAGGTATTATGCTGCTTTAGAACAGATTGATTTGCCTTGTTATGGGGAAAATCTTTCTAAACATTGGAAGGGTTATGCTGGACAACAAAGGAGTAGTATTATTAGTCCTGGTGTTTTTGTTCCTTTTAGTTCATTATTGTTTCCTAATGATAAACCCTTAGAAGCAGTTGTTAGTGAAGAAGGGGAAATACTAAGTTTGAATTAGTAAACTTTTTAAATAGAGAATGTTGTTTTGAAATTATAGAGATGCAAGAAGTATTAAATCGAAAAAGGGTGTATTCTTCTCCGTGGATAAATGTGGAGCGAGTAGACTTGAAATTACCTTCAGGTAAGATTATAGAACATAATTTTGTTGATGCTAATCATAATTCTGTTGGTGGGGTTGTGTTTAAGGATAATAAATTAGGTATGGTTAGGAATTTTAGATTTGCTACTAATGGTTATAGTTGGGAAATTCCTGGTGGATGGATTGATAGTGGAGAGATGCCTTTGAGTGCGGTTAAAAGGAAAGTTGAAGATGAAATGGGTTATGAGGTTAAAGGTGTTGAAAGACTAGGGGAAGGAAATCCATGGATGGGAATTAGTAATAAAGAGCATTTTTATTTTTTAGTTGATTTGAAGAATAAATTGGATGTGCATAATACTGATTTTGTTAAAGAGGTTAGATTTTTTAATTTTAATAGGGTTGAAAGTATGATAAAAAAAGGATTGATTACTGATCAGAGTACTTTGACTGGATTATTTCTGGCTAAACTTCATAAAAACTTATAAACTGTTTCTATATTGAAAGATTATGGATTTTCTATTTCCTTATCCGGAGAAGAGGAATGTACAACAAGAGTTTATGGATAGAGTATACGATACTATTTTGAATAAAAAAAACTTATTGATTCATGCTCCTACAGGTATTGGAAAGACGGTTTCTGCTTTGGCTCCTGCTTTGACTTATGCTTTGAAAAATGGGAAGACTGTGTTTTTCTTGACTTCTAGGAATACTCAGCATTTGATTGCTATTGATACACTTAGGGAAATTAGAGAGAAGTTTGATAAGAAGTTTGTTGTTGTTGATTTGATTGGGAAAAGACATATGTGTGATCAAGCAGGTGTTAATCTGTTGAGTAGTGGGGAGTTTTTTGAGTATTGTAAGGACCTTAGAGAGAAGAATCACTGTAATTTTTATGAGAATCTTAAATTAAAAGGTAAAACTTCACCTGAAGCTTTAATGGTTTTAGATGAGTTGAAACAAATGGAACCTCAACATGTTGAAGGGATGAAAACTGTTTGTTCAAATAGGAATATGTGTAGTTATGAGGTTGCTTGTTTGTTAGGAAAAGAAGCTGATATTATTATTGCTGATTATAATTATGTTTTAGATAAGTTTGTTAGGGAGAATTTACTTAGAAGGATTAATAAGAAAATGGAAGATATTATTGTTATCTTTGATGAGGCTCATAATCTTCCTTCAAGAGCAAGACATTTGATGAGTACTAGTGTTACTAGTTTTGTTTTAGATGGGGCGGCTAAGGAAATTGCTGTTTTGGGTTATGAAGAGATGGCTGATGATCTTAAAGGAATTAAAAATGTTGTTGAGAGGTTTGTTAGGGATAAGATCAGTATTGAAAAGGATGAGGTTTTGATTAAGAAGGATGATTTTCATTCACAAGTTCATAATTTGGGAGACTATGAAGAGTTTATTGGTAACTTTAAGTTTGTTGCTGATCAGGTTTTGGAAACCAAGAGAAGAAGTTTTTCTTTGAGTGTTGCTGACTTTATGCATTTTTGGATGGGACAAGATGATGGATTTGTTAGGGTGTTAAATAGAGGTTTTAGTAAGAAGACAGGTAAACCTGTGTTTTCTTTGAATTACAAATGTTTGGATCCTCAATTGATTATGGCAGATATTAAGAATGCACATGCAATTATTGGAATGTCTGGTACTTTAACTCCTTTGAATATGTATAAGGATTTGTTAGGTTTGGATGCTGAGTTATTAGAGTTTGATAATCCTTTCCCTAAGGAGAATAGATTGAATATTATCTTGCCTGAAACAACTTCTAAGTATGCTGCAAGAGGGGAGAAGATGTATAAGGAGATTGCAGAGAGATGTGTTAAAATTGTTAAGAATGTTCCAGGGAATATTGTTATATTCTTTCCTAGTTATTTTTTTAGAGATAAAGTGAATGAGTTTTTTTCTGAGGCTTGTGATAAAACTGTGTTTTTAGAGGATTCTGGCTTGACAAAAGAAGAAAAGGGGGATTTGTTAGAGAGGTTTAAAGGATACAAGGATCAAGGTGCAGTGCTGTTAGGTGTTGCAGGTGGAAACTTTGCAGAAGGTATTGATTTGCCTGGTGATTATTTGAAAGGAGTTGTTGTAGTGGGGTTGCCTCTTGGTAGGCCCGATTTGGAAACTCAAGAGTTGATTAATTATTATGATAAGAGATTTTCTAGGGGTTGGGATTATGGTTATGTATTTCCTGCGATTATCAAAACAATGCAGAGTGCAGGAAGGTGTATTAGAAGTGAGAAGGATAGAGGGATAATTGTGTTTTTAGATGAGAGATATGTTTGGAGGACTTATTTACAGTGTTTTCCTAAAGATTGGAAGATTAAGATTGAGAAGAAGCCATATGGTTTGATAAAGTTGTTTTTTATGTGAATAATTCTTTTAAATAATTAATAATTAGTTTAATTAATGTTATGGGAGAATTATGATGTTGTTTCTAGAGAATTAGAATGGCGAGTTAGATTATTTTCTGTTCAAGATCAACCAGAGTATTTTAGGTTGTTGAAAGAATATGATGATTGGGGAATTGAGAGGGATCGAGTGTTTGAAGAGAGAGGAATTGACTTTAAAGAGTTGTATAGTGATATGGACATGGAATTAAGACCGGATGATGGGTTGTTGGATTGGATGCCGGTTGAAAAAAGAGATTATTCTCTTTTGAAAGAGTTTGTTGAAATGTTGCCAGTGGTTAGATATGGTTTTGCATTTAATACTGTACTTGAAAATATTGATTTTTCTAGTTTTTTGGACTATCAAAATGCTTTTTTGAGAATTTATTTAGGTTTTAATGGGGGAAGTTTGTTTGAAGAGATGTTTTTTTTGAGAAATTTGAGATCTTATTTAGATAACGGTGGGGATGATGGTTGGTTGGAAGGAGAGGATCCACAAGGTTTGTATGAAGTGGTTATTGAAAGTTTAGCTGATAAGATTTTTGATATCAGTAAAAGATCAGGAAAACTAGATTGGATGTATGAATCTGTTAAGGTGGGTATTCCACAATCTTCAACTCTTTTAACAAATAGATTGGAAGAGGGTAATGATAAGGTTACTGTGTTTGCTGAAAGAGACAGATACTTGGTGGAGGTTATTTCTGATTTAGAAGGAAGAATAAATAGGAAGTTTGTTACAAAAACAGCAGATCCTTTTTTTGGAGAGGATGAATTTGGTTTGTGGGTGGATTCTTCCCCTTCTAGTAGATTGTATAGGGATTATCAGGTTGCTAAAGGATTGAGAGAAACATTTCCAAGTGGATTTTTGGATTTTCCTTTACCAGTTTATTGTTTTGATGGAAAAGATCAAAGAACTAGTATAATAGCTATGGGTCGAGTTGAAGGTAGAACTCTTTTAGAGATAGGTAGTTTGGATTTAACTCATCAATTTGTTCGGTTGTTACCCTTTTTTCATAATTTTGCTTATGCTAAGGGTTTACATGGAGTGGAAAGATATAAATTTAAAGATGAAATGGAAATGATTTTGAAGTCTTTAAGATATAGGGGAGATAATTTAAACAGATTAGCTAAACCTTTAGTTAAGTTATTAAAAATTTGGAGAGGGAGTTATGAGGGAGTAATTCATGGAAGTTTACATTCAAAGAATGTTAAGTTTAATGGAAAAAGGTTTTCTATGTTAGATTTTGAATTAACTTGTTTAGGTTATTGTCAGGATGATGTTATTAGACAGATTGAAGAGGATAGATTTAAATTTTCAAATGATAGAAGGAGTGCTATTTTACAAGATTATTTTGCTATTAGTGCTTTAGCTAGAGGAGAGTTTTTTGAAAATCCAAATTGGGTTAATGAGGCAAGAGAGATTGTAAAAGATAGACAAGAGATTGTTGATGAAAGAGAATATGTTAGATTTTTTGTTGCATATAACCTTAGAAGGTTTGTGTTGCATTTGTGGGCTGCAAGAAAGATGGTTAGTAAAGGTAAGGAAGAGGTTTTGACTCAGTTAGATCATGCTGAGGAGTCTTTGTTGTTGGCTGAGACTTATATGCCTAGATTGTCTATGCGTAGACAGGCTGTAAGTGTTAGAAGATTGAGGGAAGGGTTAAGAGAAGAGTTGAAGAGTAGTGGAATTGGTTCTATTCTATAAGATTAATTGGTTTTTTGTTTAGCCATGCTTCTATGTTTTTTACTATCATTTTGCTACTAACTTCATTTGTAACATCTGTGTTAAATGCAATATGGGGAGTTAACAGTATTTTTGGATGAGCTAGCATTTTTTGATAATATGGATCATTTATATTTCCTACTTGAATTCCACCTGCATCAATAGCTACTTTTTCTAATCTACATTCATTGAGAGCTTTTATCATAGCATCTGTGTCAAAGATAGAAGGACTTGTAACAGAAAGGAAAAAACTGCCCTTTTTTAGAGAGTCAAAAAACTTTGTACCTAGGAGATTTTCTGAAGAAGGATTTTTACTTAATGTATTTACAATAATGTCTGCAGTTTTAACTGATTCTATTAACTTACTATTACGAGAAAAATAATTAACTTTCATACCAAATGCTTTACAAATTTTACCTACTCTATTCCCAATATTTCCTTTTCCAAGTATAGTTATATTTTTATTTGTTAGACTAAGTGTCTCTTTAGGGAAAGCTCTTTTTGTTAAGGGTTTGTTTTTCAATGTTTCTGGTAAATCTCTAAGTAGATTTATTATCATTCCAATAATCCATTCAGAAACAGCATCTGTATTGCATCCTGGACAGTAAGATACAGTTATGTTATTTTCTTTTAATTTTTGCTTGTCTAAAAATCCAGTTCCTACAAAAGGTAAAACAAGAAATACATTTTTTAGTTTGTAAGTTTTTTCGGTTTTTAATCCAAACTTACCTGTGCAGATAATATCCGCATTTTTACATCTTTTTAGCCATTCATCTGGTGTTTTTGATACTTTTTCATAAATTGTTAATTCTCCAAGTTTCTTTAACTTTTCAATATCTTTAGGATCTAATCCTAGATCTTGTGTGATTACTATCTGGGTCATATTAAATGAAAGTAATTGACGATATAAAAATCTTTTGAATTGGATCTATTCTTTGAAATTAACGGCCATGCCATATTCTTAGTATTTCTACTTCTCCAGTGTTAGAGTGCTTAAAAAAAGTTTGGACAATATAAATAGATTTAGGATCATGTCCTGGATATTCAGTATTAACTTTTGCATAAATAATATGGGAGGGAGTTTCTATTTGCCACTCAATACCTTCAAAAGCAAGTTCTCCAGGTATAACTTTCATGTCAAGATATTTCCCTCTTGCTAAATCAATCATTGTTGTGGTTAATCTTTCAGGTAGTTTATCATTGGGAATAACCTCTATAGCTTCAAAACCATCCTCAAATAATCTACTATTTAGTGTTTTAGTTTCTAGATCTCCCGTCATAAATATAAGATAATTTTTTTCTTTTTATATTTTTATATCCTACTCTTTAAAATTTATTGCAATTGTTGTGTTCATTAGAGATAGTATTGTATTTAGAATAAAAGGAAGTCTATGTATGAGGATAAGATTTTCACTATTTTCCTTTTTACTTAGTTCATTTATTACTTTGAAGATATCTATTCTCTTTCTTGTTATGTCTGATGCTTTGGCTAGTGAGAATTTGTAGAATAACTTGTAGAAGTCTTCTTGGAGTTTAATTGTAGTTTTTAGAACTTTGAGAGTTTCTTTGGAATACTTATTTTTGTTTAATAATTGGTTTTTGCTTATGAATCTGTAGGTTCTACTGACATCTAAGAGTCTAACTAAGATTTCATTGTATTGTGCTGTTTTGTTTTCAAAGCCTTTTATGTTTAGATATCTTTGGCAGTAATTACAGTATTTTCTTATGTCTGTGTGTTTTTTGTGTAATTCTTTTAATTTTTTGGGATTGTCTATGTTTTTTAGAGTTTCAGTGCCATAGGTGTTGATCATTAGGAATATTTTTCTTAGAATGTTCTTGAATTCATTTATTGAGTTACCTGCAACATCTTTTATTCTGCAAAATGTTTCTTTTTCATCTGTTATTTCAAAACCAATTAGTTGGTCACAAGTTTCTTGGATTAGGTTTAGAGAGGTTACTGCTTTTTGTGTTTTATCATTTGTTGTAGTATTACTGAAAATCAGTTCTAGTTCAGGATATCCTAATTGATAGGCATTTGTTATGTTTTTAATGGCTACAGAGGCATTTGCTCCTTCTAGATTTATTTTTATTGGTGGTCTTATGTGTACTTTTTCTGTAGAAACTATTATTTTATTTTCTTCTTCTTTTAATTCAAGTTCTTCTCCCTTCTTGACATTGTACTTTTTAATCCATTTTAGGGGTAGAGAGATAACATGGGTTTTGCCCCCCATGAGAATTATGTTTCTTTTCATTATATAAATTATATAATTTCTATATTTTTAAGGATTTATTTAGTTAAACGTTAATTTTAAATAATTCTTAACCATTGATAGATTATGGAAAAAGAGGTAAAGAAGGATGTTCTTACTGTTTTGAGAAATGTTTATTCTGCTTTAAAGAAGTGGGATGCTGATTCTATGAAGTTCACTAGTGACTATACTTTGCATAATTCTAGTATGTATCAAGATCAAGATTCTGTTTCTGTTGCTGTGATTGTATACTCTTTGTATAAGATTTGTTCAAGAGAAAGGATAAAGAGAAGTAAAGATTTTAGAAAATTCCAAAAGGACTTTTTGGATATGATTAGTGAAGCTCAAAGTAATTTGTCTAAGGATAAAGTAGCAGATTATAGACGAGTTATAAAAAAAATGTTTGCTTATATTGGAAAATTAGAGAAGAAATTTGGTATGTATATTACTGAAGTTATTAAACAATCTAGAATTAAGAAGGGAGGTAGGATCTTTGAGCATGGTGTTTCTGTGGGAAGAGTTTCTGAGTTATTGGGTGTTTCTTCTTGGGAGATGATGAATTATATTGGTAATACTAAGTTATCTGATATTGGTCCTACTTATAGAAAGGATGTGGAAGGGAGATTAGAATATGCTAGGAGGATTTTTAACGTATGAAGAGTTTGGTTTTTGATAGTAGTACTATAATTACTTTGGCTATGAATAATCTACTTTGGTTGTTAAAGCCGTTGAGAAAGAAGTTTAGGGGTGAATTTTATATTCCACTTTCTGTTAAAAAAGAAATTATTGATACTCCATTAAAATCAAAGAAGTTTAAATTTGAAGCTTTACAGGTTTTGAAGGTGATTAGAGAGGGAGATCTTAAAATTTATGATGATTCTAAATTGGCTTCTAAAACAAAAGAGTTGGTTAGATTGATGAATAAGATTTTTAGTTCTGGGAATAAGGATTTAAAAGTTTTACATGAAGGAGAGGTTAGTGCTTTAGTATTAGCACAGGAGTTAGGTTCACAGGCAGTGGTTATCGACGAGAGAACTACAAGAATGTTACTAGAAAGACCTTTTGAGTTGGGAGATTATTTGAAGAGAAAATTACATAGGGATATATTTGTTAATAGGAAGGTTTTGGATAGGTTTTCTAAAGAGTTTAAATCTTTGAGAATAATTAGAAGTGTGGAGTTAGGATTAGTTGCTTATGAATTAGGATTATTAGATAGATATATTCCAGATAAAAAATTAGGTAATGAGAAAGATCTTCTTGATGCTTTTTTGTGGGGTGCGAAATTAAGAGGTTGTGCGGTCTCTGTGAGCGAAATAAACTCTCTATTGGCTATTGAAGGTTTTTGATATTCGGTTCCAGTGGTAATAACAGATATTATTTTCTTGTTATAGTGTGGTGGTATTTATGATTTATTCTCACCACAATGTTTATAAAACTCACCCACAAAATGAGAGATATAATTACTATAATGGGGGTAGCCTAAAATGACAAAAGAATTAAAAATTACAAGTATGGTTTTAGTATTACTGTTAGGTCTAGTTACTTTAGCCACTTTTGTAAGTGCAGCTAGTGATAATTATGAAATAGATGCAGCTTACTTAGATGGTGTAGAATTAGATCCTAATGGACAGACAGCAATTAGTGCTGAATTGGGTGATGAAATAACAGTTAAAGCAGAATTAACTGGAGTTGGCGAATATATTGATGATGTTAAGGTAAAAGCTTGGATTGGTGGTTACGAATATGGTGACATGGAAGATACTACTGGTTCATTTGATGTTGAAGGAAATGTAACTTATCTTAAAACATTAAACCTTGAACTTCCAGAAGACTTAGATGTTTGTATGGATGAAGAGAATAATTTGGAAGAAGGAGATGACTGTTCTTTTACTTTGTATGTAGAAGTATATGATGACGATGATTATGAAAGAGAAGCATATGTTTTATTCATCGAAAGGCCTAGACATTATATTACTGTTATGGATGTAATAGTAGATAGTGAAGTAAATGCTGATGAACTTGCAAAGGTTGAAGTAAGATTAGAAAACCTTGGTGAGAGCAAAGAAGAAGACATTAAAGTTACAGTATCTGTTGATGAACTTGGAATTACTGAGAGTGGTTATGTTGATGAGTTAGCTGCTCCTGAATTAGATAATGAGGATGAAGAAAGCTCAGATTCAATTTTCCTTTACTTAGAAGTTCCACAAAATGCTGAAGGATACTATGATATTGAAGTAGATGTTTCATACAATAGAGGACATGATAGTGTTGAAGAAGTTACAACTCTTTATGTGAAGTCTGTTGAACCAGAAACTGAAACTGAAACTGAAACCGAAACCGAAACTGAAGAAGTTGGTGAAGTTAGTGTTAGTGTTGATTTAGAGAATACTGATGTCTTAGTTGGTGAAGAAGCTGTATATGAAGTAAAGTTTTCAAATCCTGGAGAAGCTAGTCAAATCTTTACTATTGATGTTTTAGGAGAAGATCAATGGGGTAACTCTGAGATTGAACCTTCAATTGTGATGGTTAAAGGTGGCGAATCAGAAACAGTAAATGTTTATGTGACTCCAAATGAAGCTGGTGAGTATAGTTTTACTTTACAGATCTTGGATGGAGATGAACAATTACTACATGAGGAAACTGTTGAACTTACTGTTGAAGAATCTGCAAGTGACAGTGGAATTGCTGACTGGTTGAAAATCTTGTTTATTGTGATTGTAGTGATCATCATAATTATTATCTTAGTTGTAGCCTTTAGAAAGATGGGCGATGATGAAGATGAAGATTATGATTTGGACAAGGAAGGACAAACATATTATTAATTTTTTTTTCTTTTAATTAATTTTATATATTAGTTCTTAAAAAGTATTATTATGGATTTTTCTAGAAGAGAAAGTTTTAGGTTGGTGGCTGCTTTGCCTTTGTTAGCTTATTCTCAAGATAGAAGAATTATTTTAAGAGAAGAGTGGGGTGCTAGAGATCCTAATCCAGATCCACATTCAGTTTTGTATACACATTTTCATGACTTTGATCTTTCTTTGCTTGATATTTTTGGAGTGATGGGTTGTTTTGATACTAATATGTTAGAGTGGTTGGCTGTTCATCATTCAGGACCCGGGGCAAGTATTGCAACTGTTCAACAGATTCAAGAAGCACATATGAATAATGATAAATCTGATATTGCTTATAATTGGGTTATTGATAGAGATGGAATGATTTATGAGGGAAGATTTTGGTTTGTAATGGGTGCTGCTGTAGGTGCTAGTTTTGAGAGTCGTGCTCAGGTTGAGGAACATGGAAGATTAGTTAATCCAAGAGAGTCTCCTAATTATGGAGTTTTGAATATTTGTTTAATTGGTGATTTTACAAGAAGTGAGCCAACTGTTGAACAAAAAGATAGTTTGTATTGGTTGACTGGTTTTGTATCTAGGCATTTTTTATCTATTGAGAAAGAAAGAGTGATTGGTCATAAACAGGCTTATTTGATTGCTCAAGAAAGAGGAGTTACTTTAGTTCCAGAATGTGAGACTTTGTGTCCTGGAGGGATTGAAGGGGTTCTTGATGAGGTAAGGAAGAGATTTGGGGAAGAAAAGTCTTATAAACCCGGAAGAGATTTGAGGGATTATGAGATGCATTTTGATTTTAGGGAGAGATCCGCAATTAGGTTTGGCTGAATTTGAGAGTTATTCAACTTCTAGAGGTATTAGTTATAAGATTATTAAAAAATCTGATGTAGGGGTGGTTTTAGATTTACCTGATTCTTTGAATTGTAAAAAGGTTATGAAGGAAATTGGTGGATCTCAGAAGATTGTTAGAGTTATTGAGGATTTTGATGGGTTGTATAGGGGTGGCAAGGGGAAGTTGAAGTATGCAATTTCTAATTATACCTCAGATGATGTTTCTGATTTGAAAGAGGAGTTAAAACAGTATTTTAAGTCTCAAGGATTGAAGGCTATGTTGAAGAAGTCTCACCATAAACAGACTTATTTGAATCCTTCTGAGGCTCAGAATGTTTTGGAGATTGTTGTTTTTGATGAGTATATTGGAAAGACTATTGCTATTTTTAATCCTAATGATCATAAGACTAGAGATTTGAAGAGACCAGATCAAGAGAGGTTGCATTCTATTTCAATAAGATTGGCTAAGATTTTGATAAATTTGTCTGGTGCTAAGAAAAAGGATAAATTGTTAGATCCATTTTGTGGTATTGGGACTATTTTACAAGAGGCCATGTTGTTAGGAGTTGAAGTTTATGGTATTGACAAAAGTGCAACTATGTTGAAATCTGCTAAAAATAATATTGCTTGGTTAAGGAAGAGTTATTCTGTTAAGCCTTCTTTTAAGTTGTTTTTAGGGGATGCAACTAGAATGAGTAGTTATGTTAAGAAAGTTGATTATGTTGTTTCAGAGCCATTTATGGGTCCTTTTTTGAGGAAGTTACCTACCCCACAAGATGCTAAGAAAACAATTAAGAAATTAGAACCGATGTATAATGCAGTTTTGAAAGAAATTAAAAGTATTAGATGTAAAAAAGCTGTTATTGTGGTTCCAGTATTTTTTACTAGAACTAGGCGAAATTTTGAATTAGATTTAGATTTAACAGGATTTAAAGTTACTAGTTTTGAATATGAAACTCCTACCTCTAAATTGAAAAGAAGGATTTTAATACTAGAGAAAAGGTAGTTTTATAAGTAATTGTTTAATTTTTCTGATTATGAGTCATCCCCAATTAACTGCAAGATTGAGAAATACAGCAGATTTGGTTAGAGGGCTTGATGTTAATTTTCTTCCAAGAAGGAATGGGGCTTGGGGTCAATTTAGAGAGTATTGGTTTGTACCAGAAGTAGGTATGGGTTGGGTTGAGGATTATGAAGCTTTTTTTAGATCTCTTAGAGATGAGATGTATCCTAGTTTTGCAGAAAGTCCATATTTGGAGGCTAGAAGAGGGCCAAATGGTATTGTTCATGTGGTTGGTTTGTCTATTGGTAAACTTTTCTTTGATGAGGTGATTGGTGATGAGGAATTGGCTGGTTTTAAAGTTGATGATGATCCTTATAAAAGAAGAACAATTGTTAGAGTTTATCCTTCTAGAGAGATAGTTAATGAGCTTTTTAGGACTGGTGGTGAAAGGAAGTTAACTATTGATTTAGGGAGAAATATGCTTAATTATGATCCAACTAGGCTAGAAACTGCCAGAAAATGACTTCTAAATGGTGCTTTTAGAGCCGAAACCTTTATAAATTGGCTTTAAAATTTAAAGGGTATATGGGAAGAATTAAAACTACATTGATTAAGAGAACAGGTAATAAGCTATATGCTTTACATAAAGACAAGTTTAGTAAGGACTTTGATCACAATAAAAAGGCAATCCCTGAAGTTGCAGAAGTTTATTCTAAAAAACTTAGAAATGTTTTAGCAGGTTATCTTACTAGATTAGTAACAAAAGATACTGATTGAGGAGGTTAGTGAAAAATGGAGAACGAAGAACGACCAGTTAATCCTGACAATGACCATACAATATTTGTAGGTAATAAACCATTTATGAATTATGTGACAGGTGTAGTAATGCAATTCACAACAAAAAATGCACCAGAAGTTATTGTTAAGGCAAGAGGAAAATTTATTTCTAAAGCTGTAGATATTGCAGAAGTATCATCTAAAAGGTTTTTAGAAGGACAAGCTAAAGTTTTTGATGTGAAAGTTGATAGTGAAGAATTCAAAAACAAAGAAGGAAAACAAGTTAGAGTTTCTACAATTGAAGTTTACTTGAAAAAGACTTAATTTCTTTTTTATTATTTTTATTAAAAAGATTTATAAATTAACTAAGTAACTAAATAATATATGTTAGAGGTGATAAATAATTATTTTCCTAATGGGATTTCTAGTATAACTGATAATTTTGTTTTGTTATTACAAAATTTACCTCAGAATATATTATTTGATATTGGTTTAGTCTTGATTTTTGCAGCTATTGTTGCTTATATTGCTAAGATGATTAAACAACCTTTGATTCCTGCTTATATTGTTGCAGGTATTCTTCTTGGACCTTTGGGATTGAGTGTTATACGGGATATTGAAATTATTAATGTGATTGCTGAGATTGGTATTATTTTCTTATTGTTTATTGTTGGGGTTCAGATGAATCTAAAGAAGTTGAAAAGTTTGGGGGTAACTGCTGTTGTTGTTGGAACCTTGCAGGTTATTTTGACTTTTGCTGCTGGTTATTTCATTTCATTATATGTCTTAGGTTTTGATCCTACAAATTCTATGTATGCTGGTTTGATATTGGCTTTTTCATCAACAATGATTGTTATAAAGTTGATTTCTGATGAAAGAGAATTGGATACTTTGCACGGAAGGATTATTATTGGTATTTTATTCTTACAAGATATTTTTGTTATTATTGCATTGACTGTGTTATTGGGTACTTCAGATGGCTTTTCTTTTGGTTTATTAGGTGGAATTGCTTTGAAGTTTTTAGCTTTGATTTTAGTTGTTTATTTGTTTAGTAGATTTGTTGTTCATAGGGCTTTTAGATTTGCAGCAAAGTCTCAGGAATTATTGTTTTTAACTTCTTTGGCTATTTGTTTCTTCTTTGTGTTGTTGGCTTATTTGTTTGGTATTTCAATTGCAATTGGTGCATTTTTTGCAGGTATTTGTATTGCAAATCTCCCTTATAATCTGAATATTGTGGGTAGAATTAGTCCATTGAAGGATTTTTTTGCAACTATTTTCTTTGTAGGTTTGGGTTTGCAATTAGGTGTGGGTACTTTTGGAACTATTATGATTCCATTACTTGTTTTTATGTTGGTAGTTTTATTATTGAAACCACTTGTTATTATGATTATTTTGAGTATTATGGGATATGATAAAAGGAATTCATTTGCTTCTGCTATTTCTTTAGCACAGATTTCTGAGTTTTCTTTAATCTTAGTTATGTCTCTTTCTAATATTTCTGAAGTTTTATTTACAACCACCATACTTGCTGCAATTATTTCAATAGGATTGACATCATATTTTATTAAATTCCAAGTTAAGATTTATACTTTTTTGAGTCCAGTGTTGAGTATTTTTGAAAAATTGGCAATTAAGAAGAGGAATATTACCAAATCTACTAGGCAGAGGAAGAAGATTGTTCTTTTTGGTTATCATAGGATTGGTGTGATTTTTCTGAAAGCTTTGAAAAAAATGAAGAGAAGTGTTTTGGTTATTGATTTTAATCCAGAGGCTATTGAAACTTTGATTAAACAAAAGTATTCTGCTATGTATGGAGATATGGCTAATCCTGAAATTTTGAAGAGGATTGATTTTAAGCATGCTAAAGTAATTATCTCAACTAATCCTAAGGAAAAAGATAATATTGTTCTTTTAGAACATTTGAAAGAGGTTAAATCAACTGCTTTAACTTTTATTACTGCAGATGATTTGGATGTAGCTTTAACTTTGTATGATGAAGGAGCTGATTATGTTATCTTACCTCATATGATGTCAGGTGAGTCAGTTTCAATATTATTGGAGAAGTATATTAATGATAGAAAAGCTTTATTGAAAATAAAGAGAGATCATTTGCAACACCTATTAGAAATAAATGCAGAAAATAGGCGTTAAATTCTTTTAATTATACCCATTACTGGTTCAGCAATGAATTTATCATTGATTAATTCTTGGAGTGATTCTTTGACAAGAAGCTCTCCTATTCCTAATTCTCCAGCTAGGTAATATATTTTTTCTGAGAAAACAGAACTTGTGTCAATTGTTAATTTGTTAACAATATTTTTTACATCTTCTTTGATATCTTTTGTCATTTCTACGCCCCCTCTTTAGGATATTTAGGTAGAAGGAGAAGTGCTTTATATATACTTGTTTACTAAAACATATATCAGAAAATATATTTTTTATTTCACTTAAATCTTTATAAATGCAATGTTTGGTAAGTGATAACTAATGAAAGAAAGTAAGTTGGTTGGGTTGGTTAGTGGGGGTGCAACCTTAGAGGAAATTCTAGTTAATCCTGTGGTACATCATAAAAGATTTGAGCCGAAGGGTGGAATGAATGGGTTTAGGATTGTTGCTTATAAACTTACAGATGAGAAGGTTTTATATCCTTTGGTTAGAGATTATCTTACAGGGAAGGCAAGATGGCTACCTAGAGAGGTTAAGGTTAGGGATTCTGCTTGGGATAGTTTCCAGAGGGTGGGAGATTTATATTTAGTTCCTTTTAGATTATTGGATGTTCATCAATCTTATGTTTTATTTGAAGTTAGAGAAGCTTTGAAATATTTAAGAGAGTTACATCCTAATCCACCGAGTGATTTAGTTTTTATGGCCTATACCTCTAGTGGTAAAAGAGTCAGAGTTCAACCATAAACTATAAATAGGTAGTCTTGTTTTATTCTTCTATGGAGGATTTAGCTAACTTTTCTGTTGAATATGCTCAAAAAAAAGGAGCAAAATATGCTGAGGCTAGAGTAGAGAATACATCTACTACTGGAATTGTTTTGAAGAATGGTAATTTAGAGGCCTCTACTTTTAGTACTTATGATGGATTGGGGATGAGGTTTATTGTTCAAGGAAAGCTAGGGTTTGTTTCTACAAATGGATTAGATAGTAAAGCCAAAATAAAAAGATTAATTGTTGAAGCTATTAAGAAAACTAAATCTTCTAAGAAGTATGGTGAAAAGTTAACTTTAGCAGATGATACTGCTCATCAAGATAAGTATGAGGTTAAACAGAAGAATAACTTATTAGATATTGATATTGATGAGAAGATTAAATGGATAATGGAATCTGAAAAAGCTATAAAAAGTTCTGGTGTTAATGTTCCTGCAAGATTTATTGGTTATTCTGATCATATGACTACAGAACATTTGGTTAATTCTGATGGAACTGCAATTACTGCAACTGTTCCTAAAGTTAATATGTATTATTTATTGACTATTGCTGAAAATAATAAAGTTACTCAAAGATATTCGGGTAAGGGTGGAAGTGGGGGTTGGGAGATACCAGAGAGTTGGGATTTGAATAAGTTATTTACTGAAGAGGTTGTTTCTATGAAAACTAATTTAGTAAAAGGTGTTAAAACTCCAAAAGGAATAATGCCTATTGTTTGTGGTCCAGAGGTTACTGGAATAATGGTTCATGAATCTGCAGGACATCCTTATGAAGCAGATAGGATTTTTGGAAGAGAGGCTGCACAAGCGGGAGAATCTTTTATTACTAAAAAAATGGTTGGATTTAATATTGGTAATGAGAAGGTTACTGTTGTGGATGATCCAGTTTTAGAGAATAGTTATGGTTATTATAAATATGATAATGAGGGAGTTAAGGCTAGAAGGAAGTTTTTAATTAAAAATGGAATGATTACTGAATTCTTGCATAATAGAGAGACTGCACATCATATGGGATTGGAAAGTAATGGTAGTTCAAGAGCTACTGATTATGATAAGGAGAGTATTGTGAGAATGTCTAATACTTTTATGTTACCTGGAAAAGTTAGTGAAGATGATTTGTTTAAAGATGTTAAGAAGGGTGTGTTTATTAAGAATTTTATGGAATGGAATATTGATGATAAAAGATTGAATCAGAAGTATACTGGTGCTGAGGCTTATTTGATTGAGAATGGAGAATTGACAAAACCAGTTATTAATCCAGTATTAGAAGTGTCTACTACTAAACTTTATCATGCTGTTGATGAAGTTGCTAATAATTTAGAATTGTTTTCTGGTAATTGTGGTAAGGGTGAGCCAATGCAAGGGATACCTGTGTTTATGGGTGGTCCTTCTATTTTGCTTAAGGGGTTGAGAATAAAATGAACAAAGATTTAGCTGTTTACTTATTAGAGAAGGCTCAGAAGAAAGGAGCAGATGATGTAGTAGTACAAGTAGTTAAATCAAAAAAATCTCAATCTAAGTTTGCTAATAGTAAGATTAGTGCTGTGAAGACTTGGGATTCTAGTGATATTGTTTTATTTTTGGCAAAGGATAAGAAAGTATTGATGACTTCTTTGAAAAAGTTTACAAAATCAGATGCAATTGCACTTTTAGATAGGTCTTTTAATTTTTTGAAGAAGATTCAACCTAGTACGAGTTATAGAGGACTTGCAAAAGGACCATTTAGTTATTCTAAACATGAAGAATATGATCAAAGTATTGAAGGAATGAATGGTAATGATATTGTTAAAGAAGGAATTGATATTTGTAAGGAAAATAAAGTTAGAAGAACTGCCGGGGTGTTTGAGGATACTGTTGGAGAGAACTATTTGTTGACTTCTAATAATGTTGAGGCTTATGAGAGAGGAACTTCTGTTTATTATTCGGTTAGGGCTCTTGCTGATAAGAATTCATCTGGACATACTGTTGCAGTTTCTAGAAATTTGAATAAATTAGGGTTTAGAGATGTAGCTAAGAGAGCTTGTGACATTGCTAAACAGAGTTTAGGAGCTAAGAAAAGAGTAAGTGGAAAATTTGATGTTATTTTTGAGCCTCTTGCATGGGCTAATGTTTTGAATACAGTTGGAGAGTCTGCTTCAATCTTTTCTGTTGAGGCTGGTTTGAGTTTTTTAGAGGGTAAAGAGGGTAAAGAAGTGGGTAATGATAATGTTACTCTTATGGATGATGCAACTATGAAAAATTCATTTGGTTATTCTATTTTTGATTCTGAGGGAGTTCCTACACAGAATAATTTGTTAATTGATAAAGGAATTTTAAAAGGTTTTTTACATAACACTTCAAGTGCCGAGAGATATAATGTTAAGACTACGGCTAATGCTGGTTTGATATCTCCTGATCCTCATGCTTTAATGATGAAAGAAGGCAAGTATAGTAAAGATAAGATGTTTGCAGGGATTAAAAATGGTATTTGGATAACCAATGTTTGGTATACAAGGTTTCAGAACTATTCTACTGGTGATTTTTCTACAATCCCAAGAGATGGAATATTTTTAATTGAGAATGGAAAGATTGTTAGACCTTTAAAGGAGATTAGAATTACTGACAATGTTTTGCAGTTATTGAAGAATGTTACTCAAGTAGGTAAGGATCAAGAACAAATTTATTCTTGGGAGTCAGGTATTCCAACTTTTACTCCACCAGTTATTGTCAAGGATGTAAATATAACTACTCATTAAAGACTTCTCTTAAATCTGTTATTATATGGTCTGCTTTGGTTTGTATTGTTGAAGGATCTTTTTTTGTAAATAAGTAGGTTATTGCTCCAACTTTTATTCCTTCTTCAATGTCTTTTTCATGATCTCCAATTACTACAATTTTTTCAAAGTTTTTTTGTTCTTTAAATTCAAGAATGGCTTCTGATTTTGATTTTGTTTCTTTTTCTAGATGTTTATCAAGACCAATTATTTTTTCAAAGAAATCTGTTAATTTTACTGAGTCTGTAAACCAGAATATAGCTTCAGGATTTGTATTTGAAATAAGGATGTTGGTATTTCCTTTTTTGTTTAATGTATCGAGAACTTCTGCAGCATGATCATTGGGTTTGATGAATTTGTTTATAGATTCTTGACTTGTTTTTACTGCCCAATCTACCATTTCTCTTACTTTTTCTTCACTTATTCCAGGAATAAAATGTTTGTAATAATCACCCCATTTCATACCATAAAATGGACGAAGATCTTCTAGACTGAGTTCTAGATCATATCCAAATTCTTTGAGAGTTAGATTTGTCCTTTCTACAACAGCATATTCTGTATCCTTTTCAAGAACTCCATGAAAATCCCAAGCGAACAGTATTGTCATAGTTCTAGATTTTTTAAGTAGTTTATAAGAATTATTAAATTAAGAACTTACCATTCTTTAGAATTACTTTACCATCTATTAAGAATCTACCATTTTTTAGATCTTTAATCATGTCCCAATGAAGAGCTGATTTGTTTCCACCTTTACCACATTCTGGGTATGCTCTACCCAAAGCCAGATGTATTGTTCCGCCTAGTTTCTCGTCGAAAAGTATAGATTTTATGAATTTATTTAATTGGAAATTTACTCCGATTCCAAATTCTCCAATATATGATGCACCTTTATCTAATTTGATCATTTCTTTTAGATATTCTTCGTTTTTTTCTGCACTTGCTTTTACAACTTTACCATTTTTGAATTCTAACCTTATACCTGAGACAACTCTACCTCTGTAGATTGCAGGATATTCATAGTAGATCTTTCCATTAACTGATTTTGGAATGGGTGCAGTAAATACCTCCCCATCTGGCATATTTCTATGGCCATTACATTTTATTCCACACATATTGTTTATTGAGAAAGTAATATCTGTTTCTTTTCCAATAATTCTAACATCAGTTCCATTATCAAGAACTTGTTTTAATTTTTCTTGCTTTTTAGACTCTTCTTCCCAGTTGATATTTGTTGCTGAGTAAACATAGTCTTCAAATTCACCCAAAGACATGTCTGCTTCTTGAGCTGCAGCAAGTGTTGGAAATCCACAGATTACCCAATTATCTTTTTTCAATCTAATATCAGTTAAAGGTCTAAGGGCAGTGCTTCTAATACTCATTTTTTTAGGATCAACATTGCTTAGTTCTCTTGTGTTTTGAGCACTTACAATATTGATTACACCATCTGTATTTTTTGCTGAAAATAATGCTACTTTAGGCATTTTTTTTAATAGTTTTTCAGAGACTGATTTATAGAATATATATGATTGATCTGGAAGCATAATATTGGTTTTTGGATATGCTCCTTTTTCTAGTATAAGTCTATAACATTCAAGAATAAGTGTCCTTGCTTCATAGGTTCCATTTATTTGAATTGTGTCTCCTTCTTTGATTTTAAGAGAATAATTCACTAAAGTTTCTGCTAATTTTGTTACTCTTGGATCCATGGGATTTTGGGAACATCTATTGTTTATAAAACTTGTTAATATTTGTAGGTTTTTACATATGTTCTAAAGTCATTCATAATATTTTTCATATCTTCTTTGACTTCGTCTTCATATCTAGACATTTTTTTCTTAGAAATAAGTTTGTCATACATCTCTCTGATCAGTCTTTTTGTAGGGTTTTCTTTATTTAGTGTCCAATCACTTTCTACATCTCTTAGGATATAGGCTCTGAATTTTCCCTCTACATAACCCTCTTGCATTTTTTTCTTATTACCTTTTGAGGTTTCTACCATGACATCATTTACTTTAGCTTCGAATCTGAAATCTATGATTAATTTGACATAATATTCACATTTCTTTTCTGGGATCCATCTCCAATTAATCTTTCTGGTACCAGAGTCTAATACCTTTTCATCATATTCTAGTTCAATAATGTCATAATGTCTTTCACTGAACCACTTTAGAAAATATTGGTATAGGTCTTTTTGATTATAGGTTAAAGTTCTTTTTATTGTTTGATCCGGACCTATAAAATCTTTCTGAGTCATAAATATAAATTAGAGATTATATAATATAAAACTTTCTATTTGAAGTGGCTTTTAATTAGATTAAGGAGATCTACACATTCAAACGCTAGTTTATCTTCATAATCAATAAGATCTTGATATCTGACATATCTTTCGTATATTCTTCTTAAGGTTTCTTGGAATTTATCTTTTCCAAAAGTACCCATATGGTTTTTGTACATTGCACTATTAATGTAAACTTCTGTTTCAGCATGAACCACATTAGGATCTTTTGCTTTGTTTATATTTTTAATAAATACCTTTACAATTATTTCAAATTTTACATAGTCATTAATTTCCCTTACACCTTTCCAATCGGAGGTGTACTCTTTTCCTATCCCTATGTCTTTTTGACCCATTCCACTTTCCCAGTAATCATATTCAAAACCACCAAACCATTTGGGTAGAACTGCAAAAAGTCCATTAATATCTAGATGTCCTTTTTGGACCATCCTATAATTTTGAAAAACTGAGAGTTTCTCTCCACTTTCTTTTCCCATATATAATTAAATAGAAAAATGCTTAATAAACCTTTCTAATCCTCTTGGACGTTCTCTCCAAGTTGATCTATACATTCTGCACAGATGAATTTTCCCTCTCGATCATGTAGTTGAGCATAGGATTCACAAATCTCACAAACACCTTCGATATATTTCTCTTTTTTAGGAATTTTTATTTTTCCTCTGTCCGCTATTACTTCAAGGATTGCTGGTTGTAGTCTGATAATATCTTTTTGTGTTATTATGCCTACAACTGTATCTTTGTGTAGAACTGGAAGTCTTCTAATTTTATTTGCTCTCATATGTTGCATTGCTTCTATTATGTCTCTATCTGGCTCTATTGTTTTCATTCTTTTAGTCATTACTTCTTCAATTAGTGTTTTTTTTGGATCAAGACCTTTTGATACCACATCTCTGACTAGATCTTTTTCAGTTACTATTCCAATTAGTTTTTCTTTTTTGATTACAAGAACATTACCAATCTTTCTTTTTAGCATTAGCTTAGCACATTTTTGAAGAGTTTCAGAAGGCTTTACAACTACAGGAGCTTCAGTCATGGCATCTCCTACTTTTACACCTGTTTTCATTAGATTTGCTTAGATTCTTAAATATTTAAGCTTTATTGTTTTTCCTATTAAATAGGAAAAAAAGGATAAATTTATAAATTAATTCTTATTTAATAAGAACTAGATGTCCAAGTCTAGTAGTGTTGATGTAGATATTTTGCTTTCTAATATTCAGAAGAAGTTTAATTTAAGTAAAAAAGAGGCTATGGATTTGGCAAAGGAGAGGGAAGAGGAGATTTCTATTCCAGTTTCAATTTTTAGCCCTGATTTGGGTATGTTAGAGTCAATTTCTTTGTATTTGAAGGATGAGGTGGGTTTGAGTTTTAATGAGATTGCTAAACTTTTGAAGAGAGATTACAAGACGATTTGGACATCGTATGATAAAGCTAAGAAGAAAAGAGGTAAACATGCAAAGAGATAATTTGTTATTGGGATTGATGGGAATGATTTTGTTAGTTGGAATAGTTATGACTATGCAGTATACCGGTTATGTGATTATAGATGACACTACAGTTGCATTTGATTGGAATGAAACTTGGGATATTAATGGAAGTTTTGTTAGAGTTAGTCAAGGAGCAAATGTTTATGATAGAGATACTTCTGAATTGTTGATTGATAGTCAAGTAGTGGTTAGTTTACTTGATTATAATCTAACAACTGGATTAGTTTATGTTGATTTGGTTGTTGATGAAAGTGTAGTAGATAGTGAAAGTTTGAATTATATGCTATTTGGTGCTTTACCTGAAGAGATTATTGAAGTTTTACCAGAAGTTAATGAGAGTGAACCAGAAGAACCAGAAGAAGTTTTAGAAGATCAAGAAGATATTTTAGAACCTCAAGATGCTACTAATCCCCCCAGCCATACTGCTCCAACATTAAATGCTACTTCGGCAGGTAATTATACAACTGATAATTTGACTTTGTTTAATCAGACAACTGCTGATTTAGATGGGGATGTTGTTAAGAATATAATTAATTGGTATAGGAATAGTACGTCCTTGACTGTTGTTAACATGCCTTTTGAAGGTGGAAGTAATAATACCTTTGCTAAAGATTATAGCCCTTATGGAAATAATATTAGTGCTTATGTTGCAGACCCAGTATGGAATAGAACTGGGGGTTATGATGGATTTGGTGCCTTTGAATTTGATGGGACAACTAATGAATTTATTTTAATTGATAATGTAACTAATCTAAATTTTGATATGGATACTGGAGAGCAATTTTCAATTGAGTTAAGAGCTAAACATTTTGATACTTCTACTGAACAGTACTTTTTGAATAAAGGAATTAATGCTGCGGATAAGAGTAATTATAGAGTTTATTTAGGAAATAATGATAAAGTAATTTATAGAATACAAAATGGTACTGAATCTTCTGCTATGGCAGGAACTAATGCTTTTGAATTAGGGACTTGGTATCACGTTGTGCTTACTGTTAATCAGACAGCTATGGTAGGTTATGTTAATGGGGAGATCGATGTTAATACTTCACATACTCTTACTGGGAGGATAGGTACTTCTGGACATATGTTTATTGGAAATATTAATGCAGTAGATAGTCCTCTGAATGGAAGTCTTGATGAGTTGAGAATTTGGAATAGATCCTTGTCTCATCAGCAAGTAAGAGCTCTGTATCAGAATAATACTGATTTAATTGTATCTCAAGAAACATTACTAAACGAAACTTGGAATGCTACTATGACTCCTAATGATGGTTATATTGATGGTGAAACTTTGTGGAGTAATGATATAATTGTTCTTGCAGCAAATAATGTTCCAACTGTTAGTGCTAATGTTACCTCTAGTAGTTCTTTGAACTATTCTAATGGAACTTTAGTTGGAGCTTGGGAGTTTACTGATGGAGATAGTGATGTTGAACAAGATAATGAAACAAGGTGGTGGAAGAATGGAGTCGAGAATACAACCTTTGCTAATTATACTTCAATTGAAAGTTCTAATTTGACTAAAGGAGAGGTTTGGAATTTTTCAGTTAGATCTTATGATGGTGTAGATTGGAGTATTTGGAGTAGTAATTCAAGTATTACACTAGTTAATGCTCTTCCAGAACATGCAACACCTCTATTGAATTCAACTTTAGGTACTAATTATAGTAGTGCTAATTTAACTGTTTGGAATCAAAGTACTAGTGATTTAGATGGAGATAGAGTATGTAATGTAATTAATTGGTATAGGAATGATACATCAATACTTCTTTTGAATATGCCTTTTGAAGGAGGAAGTAACAATTCATTTGCTAAAGATTATAGCCCTTATGGAAATAATATAACTGCTGCTGATAATCCTTTATGGAATAGAACGGGAGGTTATGATGGAAGGGGTGCTTTTGAATTTAATAGTGCAGATGAGAACTATTTGATTATAGCCAATAATACTCTTTTAAATTATAATATGAATATGGGTGGAGCTTTGACTGTTGAATTATGGTTTAAGAATGTTCAGAATGGAGAGGACCAATATATTTTCTCAAAAGGAAAAGGGGGAGGGATAGTAAGTGCTTATTATGTTTATTTAAAAACCCAGTATTTACTTTATAGGATTGAGAATGAAACAGATAGTCTTTCAATGGTTGGTACACAATTAATTGTTGATGATGCTTGGAATCATCTTGTGTTTGTTATGAATAATAGTGCTATGACTGGTTATATTAATGGTGAATGGGATAAGGGTGTTGTTCATAATATGACTGGAACTTTGGGATCATCAGATGCTTTTTTCTTGGGAAATCATTTTTCTGGAAGTAAGCCTTTGAATGGAAGCATAGATAACTTTAGGATTTGGAATTTATCTTTAAGTCATGAACAGATAAGAGCTTTGTATAATAATAGAACTGATTTAATTGTATCACAAACTACTAAAAGAAATGAAGTATGGAATGCTTCAATTACAGTTAATGATGGATATATAGATGGTGAGACTTTATATACAGAAGGATTGACTATCTTGAATGCTCCTCCAGCAATACCAAGATTGAATCTTTCGTCAACAGATGCTAATAATTATACTAATAGTTCCTTATTTGTTAATTGGAGTGAATTTGATGCTGATGGAGATAGTATAATTAATAATGAAACAAAATGGTGGAGAGATGGTGTAGAGAATACCACTTTTGCTAATAATACTTGGATTGAAAGTGCAAACTTTACAGCAGATGAAGTATGGAATGTATCTAGAAGAGTGTATGACGGTAGTAATTGGAGTCAATGGAGTGAAAATGCTTCAATAGTTTTACAAGAAACTCCCTATATGTTGTCTTATACAATACCTTATGTTTATGATAATGATAGTGCTGTAGATTTGAATATTACAACTTCAAAAGATTCAGATTGTCAATATAAGAATGGGACTATGAACTGGACTTTCTTTACGGATACTGGATTAAGAACTCATGGAGTAATCACTGGGATTGATTCTTATGGGATTTACACTTATTATGTAAGATGTAATGATAGTGCAAATACTTTTGTTAATGATACTCTTAGCTTTGCAGTTGTTAAAACAATACCTAATGGTTTAGGTAAGGATTATGAAAAAGTTAATTTCACTGCTAATGAAAGTCAGACAATTAATTTTAAGAGTGCGATAGGGTTGGATCTTGTTAATCTTACTTTAACCACTGCTAGTAATATTTCAAATGCTTATGTGAAATATTTAAGAGCTGAATATACTCAACAATTTGAAGGATCTAGTGAAGGGTTATTGAATGGACAATCTGCAAAATATATGTTGGTTGTTGATGAGAATCTAAGAGATAATATCACAAATTCAACTTGGTATTTATATCATGGGGCTTTTAGTGATGTGATTGCAGGACCTTATATTCTTCAATTTAATATTTCAAATATGGAATGGGAAATTTTACAGACTACTACAAATGTAGAAGGATCTACTGCAATTAATACTACTAACTATCGGACTATTATGTTTGCAGCACTTACAAATTCAACTGGAGATGCAGATACTGGTTCATCTGGATCTGGTGAGGGTGCTGTTGAGGCAGAGGTTGAAATCGAAGAGGAAGAGGAAGAGTATGAGGAAGAGTGTGGTGATTTGATATATTTGAATTATGATTATTTGTATAAAGATGAAATGGTAGAAATGGAAATTTATGATCCTTGTATTGGTTTACTTTATGTTGAATTTACACCTAATAAAAATATTAATGGAACTAGTGTTACTTTTTATAGGGAAAGAAATGATGAATCAAATCAGTATTTAGGATTTGATGTAAGTCCTTCTAATATGGTGGATAATGATATTGGTGAGATGAATTTTGTTTTTTCTATTGATAAAGATTGGGCTGATGCAAATACTGAATCATCCTGTAGTTTAGAAAATTTGGGTGTAGAATCAGAAGAAGGAGAAGAATATTATGCTTCTTATGTAGATGAAGATGATAGTTACTATTACTTTGTTAGTCCTTATATTGAAGAGTTTGGAGTCTATCATATTAGTGCATTTGAATGTCCAAATGAACCAAGTATTATAGAGGAGATTACAGAGGCAATTACTGGAGCTATTGAAGAAGAGAGAGAATTGAGAGAAAAGGTAACTGAAGCAAGTAAGAGTTTATTTTGGGTACTCTTTACTTTAGTAGTTTGTAATTTGTTAGTTTATTATTTAATGAAGTTGATACTAATCTTTAAGTGGAATAAGAAGAAGTATTATGATGAGGATATTAAAGTAGAGAGTAAAAGAGTAGGCAATGTTGGTATGTTGAAGTATTACTTAATATTTAATATGGCACAGGCTAAAGATATGAATAAACTTAAGATTAATTTAATGAAAGAGGGATGGGATATTAATATGATTGAAAGAGTTTTGCTTAAAGTTAGGGATGTTCCAAAAGATAGATTGGCATTGTTTATTTATTCTAAACTTGCTGCTAATTTTAATGAGCAAGCTTTGGTAAATGTTCTTGTGGAGAAGGGTTGGGAAGAGAGTAGAGTGAGAAAGTTGATTTTACTATTTAGGAATATTTAGAAAAGTTAATAAAGTTCTGTAGGATTTTAGTTTTTATGCATTGGACCGATTCAATAGTAAGAAAAATAGTAGCTGAGAAGGGAGATAAGGCTAAGTATACTGTTGCAGCTGGAATTACTCCTTCAGGTAGTGTACATATTGGTAATTTCAGAGAGATTATGACTGTTGATTTAGTTAAAAGAGCATTAGAGTTTAGGGGTAAGAAAGTTAGATTTATTTATTCTTGGGATGATTATGATGTTTTTAGAAAGGTTCCTAAAAATATGCCTAAGCAAGATATGTTGAATAAGAATTTGAGAAAACCTATTGTTGATGTTCCTGATCCATTTGGTAGAGAGGAAAGTTATGCAAGATACCACGAGGTTAATGTGGAGGAAGATGTGGCAAGGGTGGGGATTAAACCTGAATTTTTATATCAAGCAAAGAAATATCGAGCTTTGAAGTATGTTAACGGAATAAAAGTTGCTTTACAGCATACTAAAGAGATTAAGGATATTTTGAATGAGTATAGGAAAATACCATTAGAAGATGATTGGATGCCTTTAACTGGATTTTGTCCAGATTGTGGTAAGGATGAAGTTAGTTTTTCTGATTATGATGGAAAGAATAAAATTAAGATGTTTTGTGATGAGTGTGGAGAGAGTAAAGAGATAGAGATTAGTAAGTCTCCTTTTTTGAAATTACCTTGGAGAGTTGATTGGCCTATGAGGTGGGATTATGAGAAAGTTGATTTTGAACCTGGAGGCAAAGATCATTCAACAGAGGGTGGAAGTTTTAGTACTTGTAAAGAGATTGTAAAACTTTATGATTGGACTGCTCCAACTTATTTGATGTATAATTTTATTAGTATTAAGGGGGGAGCTGGTAAGATATCCTCTTCATCTGGAGAGGTTATTACTTTAAGGGATTGTTTAGATGTTTATGAACCGGCTATGGTTAGATGGTTATTTGCTGGAACAAGACCTGGAGCTGAATTTGCAATTGGCTTTGATTTAGAGGTTATAAAGAATTATGAAGATTTTGATAAATGTGAAAGAATATATTTTAAGGAACAAGATGCAAAGAATGATAAGGAGTTTGATAATCAAAAGAGAATTTATGAATTGTCTGTAGTTGATAAGGTTCCTAAAAAGATGCCCTTTCAACCTTCTTTTAGACATTTAACTACACTTGTTCAAATCTATGAAGGAGACTTAGATGCAGTTGCTAAGGACTATGGAGTTAAAGGTAAAGATGCTGAGAGAGTAAAGGTTAGGGCTCAATGTGCTTTGAATTGGCTGAAAATGTATGCTCCTGATGATATAAAGTTTAATATTGTTAAGAAAATAAGTAAGAAACTAACCAGCAAAGAAAAAGAGGCAATAAAATTAGTTTTGAATAAAGTAGATGATAAAATGTCTGATAAAGATCTTCATGAGGAGATTTATACTATTTGTAAGAGTTTGGAATACGAGCCAAAAGATTTCTTTAAACTGTTTTATAATGTGTTAATAGAAAAAGATAAGGGTCCTAAGTTAGCCGCTTTCCTCTTGGTCATCGGAAGGAAGAGATTGGTTAAGATCCTCGGAAGTATCTAAAGTTTCATTTGTGATTAAAGTTACATTTATTTCTTCTTCAATTACTGGTTCTTCATCTGCCATTGTGTTTATCATTGAAACTATGAGTATTGCTGTTAGGATTATTATTCCTGCAATCATTACAAATTTAGTTAATTTTGCAAAAATTGAGAATAGAATGTAAGCTATTATCAATATTATCAATAGAATAATTATTGTATTCATAGATTTGTTGTTGGTTCTGGATTATTTAAGTTTTTTCTTTCAATTGCGGCTTTTATGAGTCCATAGAACATTGGATGAGGAGTTTCCAGTTTTGAAGTTAGTTCTGGGTGGAATTGACCTGCCATGAAATAAGGATGGTTAGGTAGTTCAATTAATTGCATTACATTATCTTTATCTTGGGAAATACCAGAGAAGATTAATCCCTTTTCTTCAAGTTGTTGGAGGTATGCTGGATTTACTTCATACCTGTGTCTAAATCTTTGTCTTGTTTTTTCTCCAAACATTTCAAATGCTTGAGTATTTTGTTTGATTATTACATCATGAGCTCCTAATCTTAATGTTCCACCCATGTCTACTACATCTTTTTGTGAAGGGAGTAGGAAAATTAAAGGGTGAGGGGTTTGTGGGTCAGCTTCTAGTGAGTTTGCCCTTGTTAGTCCACATACATTTCTTGCATATTCAATTACTGCCATTTGTAAACCAAAACAGATTCCCAAGAAAGGGATGTTGTTTTCTCTGACATATTTTACTGCTGCAATTTTTCCTTCAACACCTCTTGATCCCCAGCCACCTGGAACTATAATTCCTTGAATGTCTTTTAATAATTCTGCAAAATTTGAGTTTTCTGAAGTCTCGATCCATTTTAAATTAATTTTACATCTTAAGTTAGCTTCACAATGTTTTAATGCTTCAAGAATTGATGCATAGGAATCTTCTAGTGCGGTGTACTTTCCACAGATTGCGATATTGATGTTTTTTTCTGGATTATTTAGATTAGCAACTAGTCTTTTCCAAGATGTTAAGTCTGGTGGGCTGTAAATTTGTAGTTTTTTGTGTAGGATTTCTACAAGACCTTCATTTTCAAAGATAGATGGGATTTTGTAAATGTTATCCACATCTAAACCAGTTATTACTGCGTTTTTATCAATGTTACAGAATCTTGCAATTTTTTCTTTATTCTTTTCTTCAATATATTCTGAACATCTCCCTATGATTACATCAGGTTGAATACCTTTTTGTCTTAGCAAGTTTACTGATTGTTGAGAAGGTTTTGTTTTTTGTTCATTAACTCCAGTGGGAATTGGGATGTAGGTTAGATGGATGTACATTATGTTAGATTTTCCAACTTTATCACTTAGTTGTCTACAAGCTTCAATGTATAATTCATTTTCAATATCACCAACAGTTCCCCCTATTTCAATTAGAATAAGATCTGCATTTTCTTTTTCTCCTCTTTCTACTATCCAATCTTGAATTTGATTTGTAACATGGGGAATGAACTGTACTGTTTTCCCTAGATAATCTCCATGTCTTTCTTTTTTTCTTACTTTTTCAAATACCTTACCCATAGTCAAGTTCCATTCAAATTTACAAGTTACATTTAGAAATCTTTCATAATGGCCAAAGTCCATATCTACTTCTCCACCATCATCAAGAACAAATACTTCTCCATGTTCCATTGGATTCATTGTTCCTGGGTCTACATTGAGGTAGCCATCTAATTTTAATGGGACTATTTTTAATCTAGTTGATAGAAGTTTTCCCACAGAAGCGGCTGCAATACCTTTTCCAAGGCCTGAAAGAACACCCCCAGTGACTATAATATACTTTCTTTCTTGCATTTAAGAATTCTGGATTTTTTTGTTTTTAAAGATTATAGTTCTTGAATAGATAGTTTTAAATAGAAAATAATTATTTTTACACTTATGGAAAAAGATAAAGATTTTATGATACATTTTAGGATAAGAAATGGTAAAATTGCTACTAAGATGACTTCTAATAATATGCAAGCTCAAGAGAAAGTTGGGTTGTTGGAAATTGCTAAGCAGCAGATTTTAGATGAAT
>JABHZQ010000008.1 GCA_018656555.1 archaeon | reverse complement strand
CTTGTCGATGGAGGTTACTATGAGTGATCTTAGGAAGCTAATGGCTGGGTATGTGGATGAAGGGAAGAGGAAAGAGATTCAATCTAAATTAGATCATTTTGAAATCAGAGATTTGGGTGATGTTGGGCCTGTTAGATCTTTAGCAACGCTTTTGGGAGTTTGTAAATCTGTAATAGAACTTAGAAAGGAATTGTATGGGTCTGGATTTTTACGAGAGGTTCCTGTTGAAAAAGTAATTGCAAGTATTGGGGGAACTGGAGGTATTAATCCTTATAACAAAGAAGCAATTGTTGGTAGAGAAGGAGTTGAAAGAACGAGAGGAATTGTTGTGGCTTCTCAAGAGTTTGATGCTTTTATTAGAGAAGAATATCCTTCTTTATTCAAAGGAAAACCTTCTGTTGCATTGAATAATTTTTTAGGTATTAGTCCTATAAATCCCAGAAAGACTTTGCAGAAGTGGTTATTTGAACATGGTTATTATGATACTTTGCCTATTGATGTTATTTTTGCTGATTTAACTCATGCTGTTAAGTATCATAATCCTTATTTTGATTCTAGAGTTGTTGGTGAGGATAATGTTAGAAAATTTAAGGAAGAGATAGCAGATAGTAAGCAATTAGATAATTATGTTTGTGATAAATTTAATTCTTTGATAGGAATGATGACAGATTTTGCTTTGGCAGGGCTTTTTGGTTGGGATACCACTAGACTTGGTTTTAAAAAAGCGATGTTTGAAATGGGGTTTTTTACTGAGATTCCTGTTGCAGATGTTTTAGCTAACTTAAGTAAAGATAGATCTGAACCAAATCCTTACATGAATCCTAAGGTGGTTGGCGAGGAAATGGTTGAACATTATAGAAGAGTTATTATTAATAGTGATGAATTTGCTCAGAGGGTTTGTTCTAGATATAGTTCACTAGGAGATATAGTAATTAGAGATGCTGAATTGGCATTTATTTTGGACACATCTCCTTTGAGATATAAAGAACTTAGGAAGGCCTTGTTTGAAGTTGGTTTATTGACTGAAATACCTTATGATAAAGCAGAGGATTATATTAATTCGATTGTAGGAGTTCCTTATTTTGATGAAGCTGTTGTTGGTGATATGGTTGAGAGTTATAGGGTGGCTTTTACTAGAAGTAAAGAATTCAAAGAGGCCTTGTATTCTATGTATCCTACTTTGGATAGTGTTCCTTTGAGGAAAAATTTGAGTGTTCTTTTGGGAGTTAACTTTAGACAGAGTACTATTAGGAGAAAGTTGTATGATGAAGGATTTTATCCTGAACCAGATATTGAAGAGGTAATTGAAAGACTGGATGGAGATCTTTATCTTGGTGCACATTTTGATAGGCGAATGGTTGGTGATGATGCTGTAAATCATAAGGCTGGAGTTGTAGAGAGTGAAGAATTTAGAGACTATATTACTAATAAATATGATTCTTTATTAGATATTCCTCTGGGTGGGAAGTTATCAAATCTTTTTGGACAGGGTTATGGCGCATCTGCTAATACATTAAGGAAAGAATTTTATAATTTGGGGGTTTTTACTGAGATTCCTTTAGATAGAATGGAAGAGCTTGTTGGGAGTAGAGCTTTGTGTCCTTATCTTAATCCTTTAGTTGTTGGTGATGATGTAGAGAAGAATAGACAAGTTATTCTTGGTAGTCCCCAGTTTAGAGAATATTTACATAGTCTTTATCCTACTCCAGAAGATTTAGTTACTACACATAGATCTTTAGCTAGGGTTCTTGAGGTTGAGGATAAGATTTTGGTTTTAAGACAAGCCCTTGTCGATGGAGGTTACTATGGGTGATCTTAAGAAGTTAATGGCTGGGTATGTGGATGCAGGAAAGAGAAGAGAGATAGAAGATAGAATAAGAAAAAGAGGATATAGATATTTGGATGAGGTTAAAAGAGATGCAATTTTAATGAGATTATTTGGATTAAATAAACGTAAAGATTCAGCAAGTCAACTTAGGAAAAAGTTATTTGAAGCTGGTTTTTTTACTGAACTTCCTGTTGATGATATTGTTGATACAATTGATGTGAATGGACCTGCTCATGCATATTTAGATCCTAGGATTGTAGGAGATAAAGTTGAAGAATATAGAAAACAAATTATTGATAGTGAAGAGTTTAAAGAGTGGGTTGAAAGAAGGTTTGATTCTTTTGAGGCTATTACTAGGCCTCTGTTTAAACTTGGAAAAATTTTAGGTACTGGAGGAAGTATGCTTGCTTTAAGGAAGGCTTTATTTGAATTAGGTTATTTTTCTGAAGTTCCTGTTGCTAGTATTGTGGAGAGCTTATCTACAACTGCTGTTCCAATTCATTTTAATCGATCAGTCGTGGGTGATAAGGTTTATGAACATATGAGAAAAGTAATTGATAGTCAAGAGTTTGCAGATCATATTAATTCTAATTATGATTCATTGATGGATTTGACAGGAGTTAGAACTTCTTTGGCTAAGTTGTTTGGAGTAAAGGCAAGAAATACAGAAATAAGAAGAGCATTATATGAAGAGAATTTCCTTACGGAACTTCCTGTGGAAAGGTTATTATTAGAGATTAGAGTTGCAAAAAATCATAACACCTATTTTGATCCTGAGACTGTGGGAGAGGAAATGGTTGAGTTGTATACAGAAAGATTTCTGAGAAGTAGAGAGTTTAGAGAATGGTTGTATGAAGAGTATCCTTCTCTAGATGATATTAGAACTGATACTGCATTAGGTGGTTATTTAGGAGTGGGTAGAAATGCAATAGATATAAGGAAAGAGTTACAAGAAAGAGGATTTTATCCTGAGTTTTCTGTTGCTGATGTGGTTGATAGACTAGGTACTAATGATCAGAGAAGGTATTTTGATAAGATTTTTGTTGGAGAGGGAGCAGGAGAGTATAGGAGAGAGATTATTGAGAGTAAGCAGTTTGAGAAATGGATTTGTGATAATTTTGATTCTTTAATGGCTGTTAGAGGTGTAAAAACTTCTTTGGCAAGGATTCTTGGAGTTAAACCCATAAATACTGAAGTGAGAAGAGCATTATTTGAAGAGAATTTTCTTACTGAACTTCCAATTAAAGAAGTTATAAAAAAGATTAAGGGGAAAAAAGGTTACCACCCTTATTTTGATTCAGAAGTTGTAGGAGATATGGTTGAAAGTTATAAGGTTGCTGTTATCGGGAGTGAGGAATTTAAAGATTGGCTATATGATTTGTATCCTAGATTAGGTGATGTTAGAATTTTTAGGGGTTTAGGAAATTTATTTGGTGCAGATAGAAGTGTGAAGCTTCTAAGGAGAGGTTTACGGGAAAGAGGATTTTATCCTGAGTTTTCTGTTGCTGAAATTGTTGATAGTTTAGGTAGTTCTGGGGGTAATCCTTATTTGGATCCTGAAGTAATGGGAGATGATTTAGGGGAATATAGGGAAAGAGTTTTGGAGTCTTCTGAATTTGAGGCTTGGTTGTATGAAAGGTATCCAACTTTGAGTGATACAAATTATTCAAAGGATCTTGCAACTCTTTTGGGAATTGATGGAAAATTAGGAGATATGAGAAGAGGGTTAGTTGAAAGAGGTTTCTATACTGATAGAAAAGTTCTTAGAGAGGTTGTGGGAGGTTATGGAAATGAGTGATCTTAGAGATTTAGTGGAAGGATATGTAGATGGTGAGAAGAGAAGAGAGATTGAAGATTGTTTAGAAAGTAAAGAGGTAGAGGATTTGATGGATGTTAATTCTCAGATGCAGGGATTGGGTGCTTTATTGGGATTAAAAGGTGTTGATAAGAGGAGAGTTAAGGAGCTTAGAATAAAGTTATATGGCTTAGGTTTTTTACAAGAATTATCAGTTAAGAAAGTTGTTGATCAAATTGTGACTCCTGGTTTAAAAGGAAATCTTCCTTATTTTGATTCTGAAATTGTAGGAGATGATGTAGAAAGAAATAGGCAATTGGTTTTAGAAAGTGATGAATTTGGGGAAGCAATTTGTAGGAAATATGGTTCTTTGAGTGAAGTAATTACTGATTTTAAAATTGGTGAATTTTTGCAAGTTAATTGGGGGAAACCTCTTGAATTAAGAAAAGCTTTGTTTCAACTTAATTTATTAACAGAGATTGATATTGATGATGTGTTTAGCACTTTGGATAGGTCTGGTCCAATTAATTCTTATTTAAGAGAGGATGTTGTGGGTGATATGGCTGAGGTTTATAGAGAGGTTGTTCTTCGAAGTAAGGAGTTTAGAGAATTGGTTGAAGATAGATTTGATTCTATGTATGATATTTCTGGGAATATTAATAGAAAATTTTATGCTTTGTTTGGAATTGAAAGATCTAGAAGATCAGAACTTAAAGCAGAGTTATTTAGAAGGGGGTTTTTGACTGAGGTACCTATTGAAAGGATTGTTGATACTTTAAGGAAGAGGGGACATATTAGTCCTTATTTAGATCCTGAGATTGTTGGAGATAAAGTTGAAGAACATAGAGAGATTGTTTTAGGTTCTGATTATTTTAGGAATTATTTATATACAAATTTTTCTAATCTTGGTGCAACTTATAGATCTGGAAGTATTGCAACTCTTTTAGGTTTTAAAAAAGGATCTAATGAAGTTAGAACAGAGTTGGTTAGGAGGGGTTTCTATGAGTGATCTTAAGAAATTACTTTCTGGTTATGTGGATGATGGGAAGAGGAAAGAGATTGAAGAGTATTTAGAAGAATGGAGTGTTACAAGTTTGATGGATGTTAAAGCTAGTATGTTGAGATTATGTTCTTTATTAGGTTTTGAAAAGGGTACAAATAGAAGAGCAACAAGAATGAAGACTAGGTTGTATAAGCGAGGGTTTTTGAGAGAATTACCTATGGAGAGAATAGTTGGTCAAGTAACAACTAAAGGAATGAAAGGAACCAATCCTTATATTGATCCAAAAATTGTTGGAGAGGATGTTGAAGTTAATAGACAGAAAGTTATTGATAGTGATGAGTTTGGTGGGGCTATTTGTAAGAAGTACGGTTCTTTGAATGGTGTGGGTGTGGATGCAAGAATATCTAATTTTTTGGGAGTGGATTGGAACAGGTATGTTGATTTGAAAAGAGCATTATTTGAACTTAATTTATTAACAGAAATAGATATTAATGAAGTTTTAGATAATATTAGTAATCAGGGTCTAGACAATTCTTATTTGAGAGAAGAGGTAGTTGGTGATATGGTTGAAGTATATAGAGAAGTAGTTATCAGAAGTGATGAATTTAGAGAATGGGTTGGAGAGAGATTTGATTCTTTATATGATATAAGTGGAAATTTGAATCCAAGATTTTATGTTTTGATGGGGGTTGATAAAGGACATCGTCAGGATTTAAAAAGAGAATTATTTAGAAGCGGTTTTCTTACTGAATTACCTGTTGAAAGAGTGGTTGATAGTTTTGGTCCTAGGGGACATACAAGTCCTTATTTGGATTCTAAAATTGTGGGAGATAAAGTTGAAGAACATAGAGAACTTGTTTTAGGTTCTGATTATTTTAGGGAATTACTTCTTAGGAATTTTCCAACTATTAATGATGCTATGAGATCAGGTAAGTTGGCTACTCTTTTTGATAAGCCATTAAATACTACAGACTTTAGAACAGAGTTGGTTAGGAGGGGATTCTATGAGTGATCTTAAAACATTAATGAATGGGTATGTGGATGGGGAGAAGAGAAGAAAGATTGAAGAGTATATGGAGAGGAGAGGGATTACTAGTTTGATGGATGTGACTGGTAGATTTCCTGGTTTAGGTACTTTATTAGGATTAAAGGGTATAGAACAAAGAAGAACAAAAGGAGTTAGATTTGAGTTGTATAATAAAGGTTTTTTGCAAGAATTACCTTTTGAGGATATTGTTTATCAAATAGTAACAAAAGGAAAGAGAGGAATTAATCCTTATTTAGATCCTGAAATTGTTGGTGATGATGCTGAGGTAAATAGACGGAAGGTTATTGATAGTAAAGAGTTTGGTGAAGCTATTTGTGAGAGATATGGATCTTTGAATGGGGTTGATTGCGATTATAGAATTTCAAAATTTTTACAAGTTGATTGGCAGAAACCTATTGTATTAAGAAGAGCTTTATTTGAAATGAATTTTTTAACTGAGATTGATATTTCCGAATTATTGGATACATTGGAAAGAGCAGGAGCCCCTAATTCATATTTAAGAGAGGATGTTGTAGGAGATATGGTAGAGTATTATAGGGAAGCAGTTATTAGAAGTAGAGAGTTTAGAGAAGAGATTAAAAATAATTTTGATTCTTTGCATGATTTGGGTGGAACAATACCTAATAGAATTTATTTGTTAATGGGAGTTAGGAGAAGTCAAAGACAAGATCTAAAAAGAGAGTTTTTCAGAAGAGGATTTTTTACTGAAGTTCCAATTGAAGTTGTTGCTGCAAGTTTTTCAACAAAAGGGCGTATAAGTCCCTATCTTGATTCAGAGATTGTAGGTGATAGAGTTGAAGAACATAGAGAAATAGTTCTTAGTTCTGATTATTTTAGAGAAGAGGTTCAAAGAAATTTTCCAACAATTAACAAAGCTCTTAGATCTCGAGGTCTTGCTACTCTTTTTGGTGTACAAATTAAGTCTAGAGCTATGAGAAATCAGTTAGTTAGGAGGGGTTTCTATGAGTGATCTAGTAAGAATCTTTGAGAGTTATGTAGCAACTAATAATGATAAAGAGGTTGAAGAGTATTTAGAAGAACATAATATCTGTTCCTTCTATGATATTGATAGACTTCCTAAATACAAAAGATCTTTAATTAAATTATTGGGTGTTGATAAGAGGGTTAAAGATATTAGAAAAGAATTGTTTAGAAGAAATTATCTAACTGAGTTACCTCTTATAGAGACGATTAAGGCACTGACTAGTCCTGGATCAGTTCCTTTATATTTTGTTCCTGAAACTGTTGGTGAGGAAATGGTTGAACATTATAGAAGGATTGTTGCTGAGAGTGAGAGTTTTCATAATTGGTTGTATGAAAGGTATATTTCTTTGACTCATTTGGGAAGTGTGACTGGAGCTTTGGCTTTTGTAATGGGAATTCCCACTGGTTTAACTACAAAGGAGACTAGGAAAGTTGCTTTTGAAAATGGTTTCTTAAGAGAGATGCCTCCTGAAGATGCATTGCGTTATGGTGAAAAAAAGAGATGGCCTTATGTTTATTTTGATCCTGAAACTGTTGGTGCGGAGAATGCTGAGATGTATAGGGTAGAGTTTGAGGCTTTGCAATCTGAAGATAGAAGAAGGAGATTATCACATATCATGTTCCCCTAAGGGTTGTTACTCTGGGGGGTTGGGGGCAGATACCCTCAATCCCTTGGAGACATATTCTCGTTTTGTTTGTTTGTTTCTTTTTGCTAACTTTGTGAGAACTTTATCAAAATAAGAACCATACTGTGCTGCTTTTTTCTTTCTCCAACAGAATTCTTTGTTTAATCCTAAGTGTTCTGCTGTGTATCTTAGAATGAGTTTTTTGTATTCTTCATTCATTTTTAGTTTTTCATCTATTTGCATTGAGTATTCTATTAGTTCTTTGTTTAGAAATGGACAATGAACTTTAAGTTTGAAATGGTTTGCAATTGTAGAGTCTCTTACTATATCTCTTTCATAGATTTCTTCTAGACCTAACCAACAATTTTTATTTATCTCTCCTTTATGTCTTTCATAACCTGCAAAGATTTCTTCAGAACCTAAACCTGTAAGTATTGTTTTCTCTTTCACTTGCTCACAAACTGCATAGGTAACTGCACCTACACCTATATTTACTACATCTATTCTTGGTAGGATGTTTAGTTTTTTAAAGATTGATTCAACCTCTTCTTCAGTTAATTCTTTTGCAATTAACTTCCAATTGTAAAACTTAGCTACTTTTTTTGCATATTCTAGATCTGGAGAATTTTTTAATCCAACAGAGTATAATGTAAAAGGAATATTCTTCTTTTCACAGATAAATGCAATTAGAGTAGAGTCAATACCTCCAGAGAATCCTATTGCTACTTTTTCTCCTTTAACTGCATTTGTTAATAGTATAGATAGTTTTTTTACTATTTCTTCTTTATTGGAGATTATATTATTTGATTTTAATTTAATTACTTCTTCTGAAAATGTTGAATTTAACTTCATATTAGTAATTGTTTTGAAAAGCTTTATAAATTGTGTGTTTTTCCTAGATTTATGGACGATATTTTTGAGCGTTATGGATTACCTGCAGATGCTGATTTGGGTGACCCTCGAGTGCAGTTACATATGAGATATGTAGAGAGAAGATTATTAAGAGAAAAATTAGTAGAGGGAGTCCATACAAAACCTAGAAGAAAAAAACCCAATAGTACTGCAGATAGGACAAAAATTCAAAGGGATGCTGCAGATGAACGGGCAGTGCAAAAAGATAATAGATTGTTTGCTACTTATATGGGAACAACATTAGATGATTTGGGGATTAATAGTGTAGAGGCTGCAAATAGAACAGGTGTTTCTGCAGAAACAATTAGAAATTATTTGAGAGGAAGATTTCTACCTAAAGATCATAGTTTTCAATTACTTCGATCTGGACTTTCTTTGGAGTATGGAAGTTTAGAAGATGTTTTGGGTTATATGAGAACTAGATAATTCTACTATATATATGTTTATAAGATAATTATTCTTTGTATTTTTAAAATGGATTTTGAAGATAGATTATTAGATAATTTTGGTTTGGATTTGCCAGAGGGGAAGCATGTTCTTGGTTTTTTTCCTGATGGTCGAACCTTAAAGTCGCAAAGAACTTCTCACTGGTATGTTAATTGGAGAATTCCTATGGCAGATGTTTTTACTGCAGAGGGTATTGCTGACGCTGTTGTAGCAAAAGCACAGGAATTAGGGTTGGAAGTTGATAGTTTTTATGGTGTTCAAGAAGGAGCAACCAAGTTAGGAATACTTGCTCAATTGAAATTGGCTAAATTTTCTGGGACTTATGGTACTGGAAGTCATGTTTTATCTATGGGAAGAGGAAAATCTAAATCTCATGGTGATCCCGCTGATAGATATTTTTTAGGCGTTCCTCAAAATAGGACTTGTGTTTTAGAAGATGTTACTACAACAGCTGGAAGTACTTTAGAAAGAGTTGCTGATTTGAGAGATGCTGCTGTAGATGTTAGATCTGTTATTAGTTTGTTTAATAGAGATGAGTTAACTCCTATTGTTGGTCAAGATGATTCTGAAGTTGTTGATGCTTTTGTTAATGTTTGGAGAAGATTGACTGATGATGTTTATCCAGGAGCTATGAGTGTTCCTGAAGCTTTTGAAATGTTAGGAATTGGTTATCATTCAATGGCAAATGCTCAGAGTGTTTTGAAAAGAGCTTATGATTTGAGAGGACCAGATAGAGATATTGGTAGAGCTATTGAACAAGAATTTATAGATTATGGTTCAGGTATGATTGAACTATAATAAAGGAGGAAAAAACTAATAGAAAACTATTTAAACTGCACATTTTTCTAAAGAATAACCTTGAAATAAGGTTAAAATAAAGAATAAGGATAAAATAAGAAGATGGCAACCGCATATGACATAAATCCTACTGAATTGATCAACAAAGCTGCAATTGAGCTTAAAAAAGCAAAAGCACTACAAATTCCAGACTGGGCTCTATATGTTAAGACTGGTGCTGGTAAGGAGAGAGTTCCTGATAACCAAGAATGGTGGTTTGTTAGGGCTGCTTCAATTTTAAGAAAAGTTTATGTTCGAGGACCAATAGGGGTTTCAAAATTAAGAAATTTTTATGGTTGTAAAAAAAATAGAGGAGTAAAACCTGAAAAGTTTTACAAAGCTTCTGGTAAGATTATTAGAACAATCCTTCAACAGTTAGAGGCTGAAGGTTTAATCAAACAAGTTGAGAAAGGAGTACACAAAGGTAAAATTGTGACTCCAAAAGGAAGATCATTTTTAGATACTTTGGTTAGGATGAAAGATGGAACTGGAGGAAATAAAAAAACAAAGGATGCAGGAACTGCAAAACCTGGAGATGCAAAAGCAGATGCAGGAACAGCAGAAAGTCCAGCAACAAATTGAGCAGTTAGAGTTGTTAGCAAAACAACATATGACTCCAGAGGCAGTATCTAGATATGGAAACTTAAAAGTTGCTCACACTGAAAAAGCAATACAATCTATTGTTATGATTGTGCAACTGGTTCAACAAGGTAAGATTCATGAGAAAATTACTGATGATATGTACAAAAATATTTTGTTGAACATAACACCAGAAAAAAAAGGATTTAAGATCACAAGAAAATGAGTAGATATTTACATTTAGCAAAAAAAATTAGATTAGCAAAGAAAGGTCGTCAGACTAGATGGGCTCCTTTTTGGACAGTTCCTAAGATTTATGGTGCTGGTAGAAGGGTTCATCCTGGTAGGCATACTGTTGTTAAGAGAAGTTGGAGAAGAGTGAAAACTAAAGCTTAAAATGGAAAGAAAATACATTATCCCTCTGAGAAAGGAATGGTTGAAAGTTCCTATTTACAAAAGAACTTCTAGAGCAGTAAGAGCTACTAAACACTTTTTACAAAAACATATGAAAGTGGAAGATGTAAGGTTGGGTAGGAACTTGAATATGGCTTTATGGACTAATGGTACTAGAAATCCTCCTCATAAAATTGAGGTTTTCGTTAAAAAGTTTGAAACTAAGGAAGGAGATTACGTAAGAGCTGAGATTCCTGGAAAGAAATTTGAAGAAGAAGATAAGAAAGTAGTAGAGCAGAAGAGTAAGTTACAGGAAAAGATAGAGAATATTTCAGGTCAAAAAGATACAAAGGTTAGTGCAAAGAGAGGACAGGAAAAGAAAGAAGAGAAGAAAGAAGAAGAGAAAGTGAAAACAGAAGTTTTGAAGCAAGAGCCTGAGAAGAAAGAAGAAAAAATACCTGAAGTTAAAACTGAGAAAAAGGAAGTTGAGGAGAAAGAAAGAGCAGAGAATCTAGTTAAACGAAGTGACAAAAAGGTAGGCATTAAGAAGTGATAGTACAATTCTTGGATTATTCTGGTGATGTATATACACATGAAGGTGGTAATTGGTTTAAACATGTATTAGACCCAGATCTTGAAAGAAGGTTTCCAATTCCTATTTCTAAGGTTTGTGTTGGTTCTGTACACCCTTTTGCAGATGGTTTGGATTTAGATCGTCTTATGGAGGATGGAGAGATGGATTTAGGTTCTAAGGCAATGAAAGGATTTGAAGGTTCTAAGGCAATGAAAGGCTTTGAACCTAGGTTAAAAATGGGGTTTCTACCTGTTTTTGTAGAAGAAGAGAGAGTGTTTTATGGGAGTCCAATTATAGAAGTGGTTTTTCAGATGAGATATTAACCATTTTAGAGTGATTACATAATAGAAAGGCTTATAAAGCTCAAAACACCTTATTTCTACATGGCTAGCGACGGATTTGGAACAGATAGGAATGGAGGATTATATCAAGCTCTTCAAAATGGTGGTTTACAAACAGCTAGAGAGCTATTAGTTACTGGTGATTTACACGATAAATCTAAGGCTTTAGAGATTTTGAGAATTTCTGATGAAAGATCAGTTTGTGGAATGCTGTTTGATCTTATTCAAGAAGTAAAAGGAGATCTAGCTGAAAGTGCAGTAGTTACATTAGCGAGTATAGAAGATAGTAGGGCATTATTTCCACTTTTAAATTTATTTTCTGATCGGGGACCTTCTTTTCAAAAAGCAGTTTTGAATTATATTTTGGAAACAAGAGATCCTAGAGCTGAACACTTTTTGGAGGAATATCTTGCTGCAGAGGGAGAATTTAGAGATTTGGCTTCTGCTGCATTAGGTTCTGCAAGAGGAAATTTTGATTTTAGTTATAAATTTGCAGGTGATTCTTCAATGTATGAATGGGCGCTTAAACAAGAAGGCCAAATTTTGGTCACTCCAGATAATTTAGATCTTCATAAAGGAGTTCTTGATGAAAATCAACCAAAACCTCAAACTTATATTGTTGGTTTAGATGGTAAATTGTTAATTGGTGGATTGATTAATGAACATGTTGATGTAGCAAAGGGTGGAGATGTTGTAGCTGCTGGAGAGATTGAATTTGAAAAGGATGATGATGGTTTGTGGCAAGTTGAATATGTAAATAATCGTTCTAATGGTTATTTCCCTGGTAGATCTAGTTTTTATCATGTTAAGAATGCTTTGACTGAGCAAGGAATACTCCTTAATAGGGAAGCTTTTGATAGGGCCTTTCCTAGAAATGGGTATAGTGATCTTGAATTTTTGTCTTTATTTAGATTTGGTGAAAATTATTGAAGTTTTTTCCTAGTTAATTCTCTTTTTTCAATTTCATTATTTGCTTCTTTAGTAAAATCAGAATATTTAAAATCTTTGACATCTACTCTTTGGATTAGTATTTTTTTCCTACCTCTTATTTTTCCTTGTAAATATTTTTGGAAAATTGCTCTAAGCCTATGAAGACCTCCTTTTACAATAATATAAGATCCAGGCCATTCTTTGTTATCTAATGGACCATGCATTCTAATTGCTCTGATATTATCACTTTGTTCTATTGCAATAGAATCAGTTAAATCTACATCTATATCAGTTTTGGATAATTCATCAAAGGATTGTGTTTCTTGGAATTCACTCTGTACATCGGAGTAAGGGTGTAGAAATTGGATCATGGTAGTGTAAGGACATAATTCTTTAATATGTACCTCAAAGAAAAAATTAGATCTATGGTCGTGAGGAAGTTCTCTTGGAATATATTTATAGGTTTTTTCAAATTCTGGGTGGTAGGTATCTTTAGTATGATTGTTTCCTAATGGAAGTTTTATTTTTGATTTTATTGTGTTTTTCCATTCTTCTAAATAAACAGTGATTATTCTTAATTTTTCATTAACTCTTTCAGGATTACTTTTTTCCTTACCTAATAACCAAGAGTCTTTTTCTCCTCCTTCAATTGTACTTTTTAATTTTTTTAGAAATTCTAATAAAATTTCAGCTTCTAGTAGAATCTTTCCAGCTAGTGGATCATTTTGTCCTTCTTCAATAAGAATGTTAAGTAGTTTTATTAGGTTATTTATGTGTATTTTTCTTTCAGGTGTTTCCCATGAAAGCTCAATGTCTTTATTTAGTGCATTTAGAGAGATATCTCTTTCTAAGATATTAATACCATCTAGAACATATTCAACAATTGTAGATCTAGGGATTTTTTTGAGATCTGCATCATTGAAAAGTCTTACCATGGTGTTTTGTGATTGTTTGTATTTTAAATATTTTCTGTTCTTTAGCAGGGGAAATCCTTTTAAACTATATGTTATAAAATAGAATTATGTTACCATTTGAAAAGCGGAATAAGGAAGTTATGGTGAGGTCTGAGGAAGAGACTAATCCTGAATATGGCTGTAATCCTGAAGAGAGAGATAATATAGATCTAGGAATGATTATATTGAATAAGCCAGCAGGGCCTACTTCGCACCAGGTTTCTGATTATGTTAAAAGGATTTTAGATTTGAAGAAAGCAGGACATTCTGGGACTTTAGATCCAAATGTTACAGGTGTTTTACCTATTGCTTTGGGTAGAAGTACTAAAGTGATTCAAGGATTGTTAAATGCTGGTAAGGAGTATATATGTTTGATGAGATTACATGATGAGTTTCCTGCAAAGGTTATTAGGAAGAAAATGGATGAATTGGTTGGGGAGATAAAACAGATTCCACCTATTAAAAGTGCTGTGAAAAGAGTAAAGAGAACAAGATCTATTTATTATTTAGAAATATTAGAGATAAAAGGTAAAGAGGTTTTGTTTAAGGTTGGTTGTCAGGCTGGTACTTATATTAGGAAGCTTTGTCATGATTTTGGTAAGAGTTTAAATTCTGGTGCTCATATGCAGGAATTGGTGAGAACAAAAGCAGGACCTTTTTCAGATAAGGATTGGGTTATTTTGCATGATTTGAAGGATGCTAAAGAAGAAGGGAAATTGAAAGAAATGATTTTACCTGTTGAAAGGGCTGTTGATCATTTGCCTAAGATTTGGATTAAGGATAATGCTGTTGATACTATTTGTCATGGTGCTCAGTTGTCTTTGCCTGCTGTTGCAAAGTTTGAGTTTGAAATTAATATTGGAGATATTGTAGCAATTATGACTTTGAAGGATGAGTTGATTTGTTTGGCAAAGGCTAAGTCTACTGGTGTTAATATGAAAATGAATAATAAAGGGATTGTTGCGGGCAATACAAAAGTTTTTATGGAGAGGGGAACTTATCCAAAATATGAAAAAAATTAGGGTGATAATTAGAGGTAAAGTTCAGGGTGTTTTCTTTAGAGTTAATGTTGAGAAAGTTGCTAAAGAGAATGGAGTCTTTGGTTATGTAAGAAATGTTGCTGATTATGTTGAAGCTGTTTTTATTGGTGAAGAAGAAGCAGTGAATAAAATGTTAGATTTCTGTGTTAAGGGCCCAGAAGGAGCAAAAGTAAAAGGAATGGAGATGGAGAATTATGTGGGAGAGGATTTTAGAGATTTTAGGGTTGAATGATAAAGTTAAGAAATATGCTATTGTTGGTGGCCCCTGTAGTGGGAAGACAACAACTATTAATCTTTTAAGTGAAAAAGGCTATCAAGTTGTTGAGGAAGCTGCTAGAGTTATTGTTCAAAAAGAAAGAGAGAAAGGTGCTTCTTTGTTTCCTTGGATTGTTATTGATAAGTTTCAATTACAGATTTTAAGAAGATATTTGGAAAAGGAAAATGCCTTTGAGGAAGGTTGTGTTTTTTCTGATAGAGGTATTGGAGATGGATTGGCTTATTATTATCATGAAGGTATTAGACCCCCAAAGGAATTGGTTGATGCTGTAAAGAAAAAGAGATACAAAAAAGTGTTCTTCTTAGAACCTTTGGAATATGTTACTGATAAAGTTAGGAATGAAGGTAGAGAAGTAGCGTCAAAAGTGGGTATGAGAATTTTAGAAACT
>JABHZQ010000002.1 GCA_018656555.1 archaeon | reverse complement strand
TTATGGAAAAAGATAAAGATTTTATGATACATTTTAGGATAAGAAATGGTAAAATTGCTACTAAGATGACTTCTAATAATATGCAAGCTCAAGAGAAAGTTGGGTTGTTGGAAATTGCTAAGCAGCAGATTTTAGATGAATTAAGAAAAACTAAACGGGATATTTTTAAAGGAGTTAAAAGGGATGAGTGATTGTATTTTTTGTAAGATGGCTAAGGGAGAGATTCCTACTGTCAAGATTTGGGAAGATGATGAATTTTTTGCAATCCTTGATTTGTATCCAAATACTAAAGGAATGACTTTAGTGATACCTAAGAACCATTATGATTCAGATATTTTTGAGATGGATGAGGATACTTACCAAAAATATTTGTTGGCTGTTAAGAAAGTTGTTAAAATTTTGGAAAAGGGTTTGAAAGTTAAGAGGGTGGCTTTAGTTTTTGAAGGTTTGTTGATTAATCATGCCCATGTTAAGTTATATCCAGTTCATGGGTTGAATGAGAAATTTGAATCTTTTGGAATAGAGGGAAAGTATTTTGATAAATATCCAGGGTATACTACTACAATAATGGGTCCAAAAGCTGATAACTTGGAAGAGGTTTCTGAGGAAATAAAAAATAATCAATAACTTTTTATATTTTAGTTCTTTGAGAGTTTGTATGAAAGAGTGTTTGTTTTGTAAAATTATTAAAGGTAAGCATGATTGTACTAAGATTTGGGAAGATGATCATACTTTTGTATTTTTGAGTGTTAGCCCGGCTGTTCCAGAGGGAGGACATACTTTGGTTATTCCTAAGAAACATTATGAGTTGATTAGTGATATGCCTGCAGTAGAGTATAATAGTTTGATGAGAACTGTTCGTAAGTTTTCTAAAGCAGTTATGAAGTTTTCTGAGGGTATGAATATAGTTCAAAATAATAAGAAAATAGCTGGACAGACAGTCCCACATGTTCATTTTCATTTAATTCCTAGGTTTTCTGATGATAAGGTAGAGTTTAATTATTGGCATCAGCCTAAATTATCTAAGAAAAAGATGGAAAGGGTTGCTGAGCAGATTAAGGAGCTCATGGAGTAATATAGATTACTACTTATTCTTTTATATGAGTATTTTTGCTGGTTTTTTATGAAAACTAGAGAAAAACATGAATTTGTAGAATATAGAGGGTTTTTAGATATTCCAGGGAATAGAGTTGATGTGTCAGAAATACCTCGGGCAGTTAATGAAGCATTTTATTCTGTTCTTATGAGAGTGAGAGCTGTGTATGCTTCTTCTCAGAATGGTCCCCAATGGTCTATGAAAGGATTAGATTTATCAGATAGAAGAAAGATCTTACTTAATGAGGATTTGACTTTTGAGGGTTTAACACCTCAATCAGGGTTAGTATGGGCTGTAGAGGAGATAATCAAAGAGGAAGATGTTAATGGTATTCTTGTTCAAATGAGTAGAAAGGATGAATATGCTTTGTTTGCACATCAGTCTATTGATAGATATGATAGATAATTATTATATTTTAAATAGAAGCATTTAAAAAGGACCTTATTTTTCTAATATACCAATGCTAGAGACTTTTTAGACTATTTGTCAGAAGGTTTCTGGAAAACAATGGAGTAAAAAAATGAAAGGTACAGTAAAGTTTTTTAATGAAAAACAAGGCTTTGGATTTATTACCGCTGAAGATGGTAAAGAAATCTTTGTACATCGATCATCCTTAGATGAAGGTGTTATATTGAATGAAAACGATGCAGTTACATTCGATGTAGAGCAAGGAGATAGAGGTCCAAAAGCTGTAAACGTAAAAATCGTTGAAGGCGAATCAGAATAAATTGATAATTCTTAATTTTTATTAATTGATTATTCTTAATTTTTTTTTAATTTTTTTTTAATTTTTGAAAAGAACTAGTTATTAGACTTGTATATGCTGATAATCTGAACCTTGTAAGGAGTATTTTTGTTCAATTATAGGAAAAAATATTTACTAGAACTTATACAATTCTGATTTATTCTATCTTTAAAGCTTTCATTATTTTGTCAAGTTTTTCGTTAATTTTATCAAAATCTTGTTTAGAAGGCTTAGAACTGTCTTTTTTAGCAAAACAATCATCACAGTAGACTGGCTTTGCTGAAGTTGGTTTGAAAGGAACCTCGCACTTAACACCACAAGAAGAACAGGTAACTTTAGTCATTTCCACATCTCTTCTATTTCGGTTATTACGGCTAGATTCTCTACCTAGGTATCTTTTACCTCTTATATTGGGTCTATCTTCAAAACTTGGCATCCTTTCTCTTCTTGGTCCACTATCTCCATAGCTTCTTCTAGGACCATTATCACTATAACTTCTTCTTGGTCCACTATCTCCATAGTTTCTTCTAGAACCTTGATCTCTAGAATCTCTTCTTGGACCCCTATTTCCGGAATCTCTTCTTTCTCTTGGACGCTCAAATCTTCCCATAAATAGCTTAAAAATGGCAGTAGTATATAAGGCTATTGGCCTAGTTTTTGGAGAAATAAGGCTTATTTTATCACTTCTTTTATTGCATATTCTAAATCTTTAGGTTCGTCAGTTCCAATTCTAGAAGTTTTACCATTTTTCATTTTTATTTCAATGGCACCAAAACCAGAAACATTATAGATCCAGATGTTAGAACCTAGCCAATATCTTATACCCCAACCATGATACCATTTGTGTTTTACACTTTTTACTGAATCTATTTCTTTGAGATTGAATTTTTTCCTGAATATACCATAACCAAATTTAAGTCTTAGATATTCTTTATCAATTTTTATATTAAGCGTTGCAAAAGAACCTAGAAGAAATAAGATTGAAAGGGTTACAATAAGAAAGATTGGATCAAAATTTGATTGTATTAAAAATCCACCATAGAAAAGAACTACAGCTGTTAAAACAATTATCATTAAGTATCCTATTTGGGTGTGATTATAGTTCATATATTTAGTTAGATTAGGGGATTATATAAATTGTATTATTTTGGAAAACTTTTATAAATAGAAAGAGGATTTTGAAATATATGGCGCCGTAGCTTAGTTCGGTAGAGCACCAGTCTCATGAGCTGGGGATCGGGGGTTCAAATCCCCCTGGCGCCATACTTTATTTTCTAGTCTAATAATGCTTTTAAATAAAAATGTTATTTTCTTCTTTGGAGGTTATTAAGATGGCTATGATAGTATTTGATTATTTCGCAGTACTTATTGCGAGTGTGGTATGTTTTCTTTTTGGATGGTTATGGCATTCTTCAGTAATGTTTGGAGATATGTGTAAAAAGGATAATAAGACAAAAAAAGATAAGGGCAATATGTTAGCTCCATTTTTAGGGTATTTTATTACTTTGTTACTAACAGCTTGGGTTTTATCTAATTTAATGTTTAATGTTGGAATATCTACTTTTGAGGGTGCCTTATTGATGGCAGCAGTGATTTGGTTTGGATTCTTTGCTACTACTAAACTAGGAATGGTTTTGTGGGGAGAGAAGTCAACTACAACCTATTTCATTAGTGTGATATATGACTTGTTGAACTTGTGTATTATGGCACTTATTTTATTTTTTCTTTAATTTACACAAGTTTTATAAACATTTCAATTTTGCATAGATTAAGGAGGTTTAAAAATGCCATATGATAAAAATTTAGATAAGGAATTATTCGGTGAAACAGCAGAGTTTGAAACCACAAAAGTAAAAGTTACTGTTATGTGTTATAATGAAGGGATGAAAAAACTGCAACTTTCAAGAGAAAACTTGAACCCTAATAATGGTGAGTATTCTTTTAGTAAATTGGGAAGATTGACTAAAGATGAAGTGGAAAAAGTCTTACCATTAATGCAAAAAGCAATAGAAAATATGTAAAAGTTTTTATACTTCTATTTTTTATTTTATTTTATGATTAAGGAAACAAAGGTTACTCCTGATACCAGATGGGAATGTATTTCTTGTGGTAAGTGCTGTCATAAGTTAGGTAATGCTTTTAATTTTAGATTATTTAATGGAAATAGTGATACTTGTGTTAAGTTGAATGAAAAGAATAGGTGTGGGATTTATACTGAAAGACCCCTAGGTTGTAAGATGTATCCTTTTTATCCAGATTGGGAGAAGTTTAAGTTGGGGAAAGTGGATTTTAAGCTGGGTAGTTTGAAAATAGATTCTGGATGTAGTGGGTTTGGTAAGGGTCAAAAGATTGTTAGGAATGAGAGGTTGTTCAAGAAGTTGAATAAGGTTTCCTTGGAGTTGAAAAGAAGAATTGTTGCTAATCCTAGAGGTAAGATTAAAGAGTTGTTTATGGAGTAAAATATGAAATTTCCTTTTGATACTAAAGAATTGTTTGACAATTGTGTTAAGAATGATAGAATGCCTAAGAATGATTTTAAGAAGCAGGCTGTTCTGTTAAGAATATTGGAAGGTTTTGAGGATAGAGTATATTCTGAAGAAGAGGTTAATGAGAAGATTAAAGTATATTTTTCTGATTTTGCAACTGTTAGAAGAGAGTTAGTAAACTATGGTTATTTTAGTAAGGATTCTTATAAGAGTGAGTATAGGGTTGTGAAGAGAGAATTAACTCTTGAAGATATTGAGAATAATACTATTTTAAAAAAACATGCTGAAGCTTATTTATGAGAAACTTTTATTAATTCTAATGATTGTTAATAAGGTATGAAATTAGAAACTAAAAGATTGATTTTAAGAAAACCTAAATTATCTGATGTTGATGATTTGGTTAATGGTATGAATAATATTAATGTTTCAAAATGGCTAGCATCTGTTCCTTTTCCTTATACAAAAAAAGATGGAAAATGGTACATTAATGATTGTATAAAAGAGTGGAAGAAAAAAACAAAGACAAAATATGCTTTCTTTATTGAGTTAAAATCTGAAAAGAAAGTTATTGGGGCGTTAGATCTTCTTAGAATTAATTCTTTTAGTAAAATTGGAGAAACTGGATCCTGGTTAAATGAAAATTATTGGAGAAATGCCTATATGACTGAGGCTAAAATTGTTTTAATGGAATTTGCATTTAATAAATTAAAATTAAATAAGTTGAAAACTTATACTTACTCAAATAATAAAGCTTCTAAGGGTGTTCAACAAAAATTAGGATATGAGTTAATGGGTGTTTTTAAAAAGGACGAGAGATCTAAGGCTACTGGAAAATTTCATGATACTCATTATTATGATTTGTTTAAAAAAGATTGGAAGAAACTATTACCTAAATTGAAGAAGGATTTGGATAAAAAGATAAAGATGTTAGAAAACAGCTAGATTTATTTTTAAAAAAATAAAAAAAATTAAGCTTTGTTGTATATTTCTTTTACTTCTGCACCATACTCTGTGTTAATTGTAGTAAGTGTTGAGCCTTCTACTGAGTATGTAGATGTTACTGTTGAACCCACACTGATAATTGAAGGGCAGTCACTTTGTTCTACTACCCAAACCATTGTGTTTACAGTTACTTCTATACTTCCAGAGTTGGAACAGTAGGAATTATATGAATCAAAGCTACCTTCTGTAAAAGTTAAGGTTGCTGACTCAGAGCTTACAAATGCACCATTTGTGTAAGTTCCTTGTCTCATCCAAGTTCCAACATAATCACTATTTGCTTCTTCAGTAAGAGTAGTTTCACCACATCCAGTTAGAAGTAAAAGAGTTACCAATAACAATCCAGTTATTATTTTGGTTTTCATTAGAGTAGATAATGCTTAATCTTTTAAAAATCTTTTTTCAAAAGTTTTATATACTATTTTATCTAGGATAAAGATATGGAATGGCTTAAGAATAATATTTTTGGATTATTGAGTATTGTTTGTGGAATAGTGGCCTTTCCTTTGATTTATATGTTAAGTGGATGGATTTCTTTAGTATTATGGCTTTTGGGATTTTTGTTCTTCTTTGTACAATGGAAGAAGAAAACAAATTGGTTGACTGTTTTAGCTTTGGTTGTTAATATTTTAGGTTTGTTGGTTGTAATGGCTTTCATGACTTATGCTGCATCACTTTAACCCAAACGTTTATATATTTTCTAATCTGATTATTTGATTAGAGAGGTGTGTAATGAATATAGCATGGTTTAAGGATATTTCTAATAAAGATGTACCTTTAGTAGGTGGGAAAGGGGCATCATTAGGTGAAATGTATTCTAATGAGTTTCCAATACCTAATGGGTTTGTTGTTACTTCGGAAGCTTTTAAGAATTTTATTGAAAGTACGGGGATTGCACCTAAGATTTTTAAGATTTTAAAAGAGACCAATGTTAAGGATAATGCAGAATTACAAAAAGCTTCTAAAGATGTAGGTAAGATTGTTTTAGAAACTCCTATGAGTAAGGAGATGGAAGAGGATATTGTTGAGAATTATGAGATCTTGGCTGAGGAAGGAGAGTTTGTTGCTGCAAGAAGTAGTGCTACTGCAGAGGATCTTCCAGAGGCTAGTTTTGCAGGACAGCAGGCTACTTATTTGAATGTTAAAGGAGAGAAGCAGATACTTGCTGCTGTTAAGGCTTGTTGGGCTTCTTTGTATACTGCAAGAGCGATTTATTATAGAACAAAAAATAATTTTCCTCATGAGCAGGTTTACATTGCTGTTGTTGTTCAGAGAATGGTAAATTCTGAAAAAGCTGGAGTGATGTTTTCAGTTAACCCTCTTAATGAAAAAAATAATGAAATTTTAATTGAAAGTACTTATGGGTTAGGAGAGTCTGTGGTTAGTGGGTCTATAACTCCTGATGATTATACAGTTGATAAGAATACTATGGAAATTCTTGGTAGGAAGATAGTTAGGAAGGAATGGTTTTTAACTAAGGATCTTAAGGGTAAGAATATTAAGAAAGATGTTCCTGAGAAATACCAAAATGTTTCTTCTTTGAGTGATGATGAGATTAAACAGTTGGCAGTGTTAGCTGTTAAGTCTGAGAAACATTATGATAAACCTCAAGATATGGAGTTTGCTATTGAAGGGAAGGATGTTTTTATTGTTCAATCTAGACCAATTACAACTTTGAATAAAAAGAAAGAGGTTGTAGTTGAAGATAAGAAAGAAGATCAAATGGAAATAGGTGAAGCTAAATTACTTGTTTCTGGTTTGCAAGCTTCTCCTGGTGTTGGAAGAGGTAAAGTACAAATTGTTAGAGGTTTAGATGATCTTGGTAAAGTAAAGAAAGGAGATGTTTTGGTTGCTCGTATGACTACTCCAGATTATGTTCCTGCTATGGAAAGAGCTAGTGCTATTGTGACTGATTCTGGAGGAAGTACTTGTCATGCAGCTATTGTGGGTAGGGAAATGGGATTGCCAGTAGTTGTTGGTACTGAAGTAGCAACTAATAAATTGAAACCAGGTATGTTTGTTACTGTTGATGCTAGCAAAGGTAGAGTGTATGAAGGAGATGTTTACATTGAAGTTGAGACTGAAGAGAGAGTGGATATTAAAACAAATATTAAAGTAAAAGTGATTATGGATTTACCCGATTATGCAGAGAAGGCTGCTTTGACTGGTGCTGATGGTGTAGGCTTGTTGAGAGGTGAATTTATTAATTTAGGTAATAAGGAGCATCCTGTTTATATGATTAATTCTGGAAGAGGGGAGGAGTTTATTTCTCATTTGGTTGAGAATATGAAAAAAGTTGTTAAGGCGTTTAAAGGAAAACCTGTTTGGTATAGAACTTTAGACGCACCCACAGATGAGTTTAGGAATTTACCTGGAGGTGAGGATGAACCTGAAGAGGACAATCCTATGATGGGATGGAGAAGTATTAGGAGAAGTTTAGATCAACCTGAATTGTTGAAGGCGGAGTATGAGGCTGTAAAAAGAGTTCATGATGCAGGGTTTACAAATATTGGGATTATGATTCCTTTGGTTACAAGTGTAGAACAGATTTATAAGGCTAAGAAAATATTTAAAGAGGCTACAGGTATGGAGCCTATAAAAGATATTGATTTTGGAGTTATGATTGAGACTCCTGCAAGTGTTCAAATCATTGAAGAAATTTGTAAGGAAGGAGTTAGTTTTGTTTCTTTTGGAACAAATGATTTAACTCAGTTTACTTTAGCTGTTGATAGGAATAGTGCAAAGGTTCAGAAGTTGTTTAATGAGTTACATCCTGCTGTGTTGAGACAGATTCATTATGTTATTAAAGTGTGTAAGAGATATAAGGTTGTTACTTCTATTTGTGGACAAGCAGGTTCTAAACCAGAGATGGCTGAATTTTTATTTAATGAAGGAATTAATTCTATAGCGGCTAATCCAGATGCTGTGAATACTATTAGGAAGTTGATTGCTAAGTTAGAAGGGAAACTCTAATTACATAATATATTTAAATTAATCTCTATTTTTCTTATTAATGCCTAAGATTTTATTGACTGGCTTGCCTAGGGTTGGAAAAACTAGTTTGGTTGAACACACTCATGGGTTGGTTGATGGTGTTGAGAATATTTCCTTAGGTGACTTAATCTCATATGAGATGAAAAGATTAGGGCATGCAACTGCAAGATTACCTTTTGTTTCTTTTGATAATCAAGAACTATTAAGGGCTGCTGCTGTTTATAATGCAGGTAGACAATTACGAGATGTAAATTATATGAATGTTGTTTTAGATACACCCATGACTCTTTATTCTGGTTCAGGAGTTCCTAATGTTGTAATGACTAGTGATCAGATGAGAATGCTTTTTGATGATGGAGATGGATTTGATTATGTTGTTACTTTGATTGATGATGCGGATACCCTTGCTGGGATTTATGCAGATGAGCCTTATCCTACAGATCCAACTCAGATTTTAAATTGGATTGCTTTTGAGATTGATGCTGCAATGAAGATTCCTCCTGCTTTTGAGGATAATGATCATACCCCGATTAGAAGATTGGTAATTCCTAGGGGACATTCCGATACTACACTTGCTAAACTTTTAGTTAATCCAAATCCAGTTGTTGGTTACTTGGGTTTTCCTATAACTGATCTTAAACCTGAAGAGAATTACAATCCAACTAGTCCTCATTATGGGAGTAGGGCTGGATGGAAAGCTAGAGAGGATGCAAAACCTATTGTTGAGGCAAGGATAGCAACTTTTAGAGATAGATTGCAGTATTATTCTGCAGTTATTGTTCCAATGACTCTTTCTGATTCAAGAGCTGCTGATCCTATAGAGATGGAACATACAATACATAGAGATATTCATTTGTTTGCAGCTCGAAGTGATTTTATGATTGCTTATTTTCCAGATGAGAGATTTGGATCTACAGGAGTTATGCAGGAAATGGGACATATGAAGGAATTTGGAAAGAGAGTTATTATGATTCATCCCAATTATCAAGAGGGTGGAAAGGTTTTTGGTTTTAGACCAACATTAGGGTTTAGAAGTGAAGAGGAGTTTTTTGCAGCTGTTGCTAATTCTCCTGATCCTAGATTTGATAATACACCTTATGCTTTTTTGAGAACTATGTGGAATCTAGAAAGTATGAGACCAATGTATCAAAATTTAATAAAATAAAAAAATTAGTTAATTTCTACAATTTTAATTTTAAAAGTTAGATCTTTACCAGCTAATGGGTGGTTTAGGTCTACAGTTACTTCTTTTTCCTCGATTTTCATAATCTTTGCAGGAATTTGTTGACCATTTGGTAGCTTACTGATTAGTAATGCACCTTCTTTAATATCTGCTGGTAATTTTTCTTTTGGTAGTTTTTGAACTAATTCTGGATTTGGTTTTCCATAGGCTTGGTCACATGGAATTTTAATTTCCTTTTCTTCGCCTTTTTCCATACCAATAACTGCTTCATCTAGTCCTTTGATTATTTGGCCTGAACCAACTTCAAATTCTAGAGGAGCACCATGTTTTTCAGAAGCATCAAAAACAGTACCATCTTCTAATGTACCTGTATAGTCTATTTTAATTTTCTTTCCTTTTTCAACTTTCATTTTATTTCTCCATTTAATTTTTTCATCATATAGATGTTCTCTGTTTTTAGTTTGTTAAGAACAAACGAGTATTTATGCTGTTTTGCTAATAAATCATTCAGCATTTCAGTAAAATCATTTGAATCCATTGTTACGCCTGCTGGATCTAGTATTTCAATTGCAGAAGGCATGAAATCAAAGCAGATTTCCATAACTCTTTTCATAGAGTTTGTTTCAAATTCAATATCTGCAAAAGCACTGAACATTTTGTTTTCCATTTCTTCAGCTGGATGTTCTTGGACTGTAAGGACTGTTAGGTCTTTTTCTTCCTTAAGTTTTTTGATTACATCTTTTAGTGTTTCGTCCACGTGTTCTTGTGGTGATCCTAACACTTCCTCTGTTATTCTTGCTGTTATTCTTTCGGTTTTCATATATAACACCTATTATCATGAATATAAGACTTAAAAATAGAATATAAAAGCCTATATTAAGATTTGTTTCTTGATAAAGGAAATTTGGGACATTTATAATGGTTTTGGTTAGCATATAATGGCTATATTTTGGGGTTTTATATGGGTTTGGGGCTGTTTATTGGAGGATTTTCAATTCTTTCTTTTAGAACCATAAAGTTTATAAATAAAATGAGTTAACTATTGTTAACTATGGAACTACCACATGAAGTTGAGGTTTGGTATGTGATACCAGCACTGAGAAGAGAACTGGCTAAGAATCTTATGGAGATGGGATTAAATCAGAAAGAGGTTGCAAAGAAGTTGAATCTTACTGAGCCTGCTGTTTCACAGTATCTGTCTGGTAAAAGGGGGAAAGATATTGATTTTTCTACTCCTGTTTTGAGTCAAATTAAAATTTCTGCTAAGAAAATTAAATCTTCTACGGCTAAGAATACAGTAAGTGGTGAGATAGTTAGGATTACAAATTATATTAGAAAGACTTGTTTGTGTAATATTCATAAGGGTCTGGATAAAGGTAGAAAGAATTGTTGTGTGTGTAAAAAATGAAAGTATATCTAGATAATGGTGGAACTACAAGAGTAGATGATGATATTGCTAAAGAGATGAAGGTAGTTATGACTAAGAAGTATGGTAATCCTTCTTCTGTTAATTCAATGGGTGAGGAATCTAGAGATATTGTTGATGATGCTAGAAAGGTTGTTGCTGATTCTATTGGTGCTTTAGCTGAGGAAGTTATATTTACTTCTGGTGGAACTGAATCCAATAATTTGGCAATTACAAGTTTGATTGGTAAAAAACATATAATTACTAGTTCAATTGAACATCCTTCTGTTAAGGAGATGTGTAAGCAATTGGCTTCAGAAGGCTATAAAATTAGTTTTGTTCAACCTGAGAAGAATGGTGTTATTGATCCTAAAAAGATTGAGAAAGAGATTAATGATGATACTTCTTTGGTTACAATAATGCATGTAAATAATGAAATAGGTACTATTCAACCAATTGAAGAGATTGGAAAGATCTGTAAAGAGAGAAAAATAAACTTTCATGTTGATGCTGTGCAGTCTTTTACAAAAGTTCCTATTGATATTAGTAATGTGACTTCAATGTCTTTTTCCTCTCATAAGATTCATGGTCCGAAGGGAGTAGGAGCTTTATATTTTAAGAAAGGTAAGAAAGTAAAAAGGATGCTATTTGGTGGACATCAGGAAAGAGATTTGAGAGCAGGTACTGAGAATGTTCCAGGAATTCATGGTTTTAGTTTGGCTGTTAAAAAAGAACAACCGGTTGAAGAGATAAAGAAGTTAAGAGATATGTTAATTGATGGAATATTAAAAGAGATTCCAGATACTTTTTTGAATGGAGATAAGGAGAGGATTTGTAATAATGCAAATATTACCTTTAAGTTTATTGAGGGTGAGGGTTTGTTAATGCATTTGGATATGAAAGGAATTTCAGTATCAACGGGTTCTGCTTGTAGTTCAAGATCTTTGGAGCCTTCACATGTATTGTTGGCTTTAGGTTTAAAGCATGAGGATGCACATGGTTCAATTAGATTTACTTTGAGTAAGTATACAACAGAAGAGGAAATTATTTATACAATAAAACAAGTTAAATCTATTGTAAAAAAATTAAGGGAGATAAGTCCATTAGGAAAATGATTTTAACAAGAAAAGAGATATTGACTGAAATTAAGGAGAAGAGAGTAAAGATAACTCCTTTTTCTAGAGGTAATTTAAGTGTTGCTTCTTATGATTTAACTTTAGATTCAAAGTTTTGGCTTTTCAAACCAGGTGAGATTAAAGTAAAGGAAGGAATTGATTTTAAGAAATACTGTGTTGAGAAGAATATGAAAAAGATAACTCTTTTGCCTGGTGAGTTTGTTTTGGCTAGAACTAAGGAAAAGATTAATTTACCTGAAGATATATCTGGATTTTTATCTGGTAGGAGTAGGTTTGCTAGGTTGGGCTTAGGAGTCCATGTTACTGCTTTTTTTATTAATCCTGGTGTGAATAATAGGCAGGTTTTTGAGATTAAGAATAATTCAAATAATCCCTTGGTGATCTATCCTGGTTTGAAGATTGCCCAGATAATTTTTGTTAGAAATGAAGGGAGAGCAAAATATAATGGGAGGTATAAGAAACAATGAACATGTATACAAATGAAGTTATTAAAAGATTCAAGAAGCCTAAATTTATGGGTGAAATGAGAAATCCTGATGGTATTGGTAAAGTGGGGAATCCTACTTGTGGTGACCTAATGCATATTTTTATTAGAGTAGAAGATGAGGTTATTAAAGATGTAAAATTTCAGACCTTTGGTTGTGTTGCAGCTATTGCAAGTAGTGATGCTTTATGTGAATTGGCAAAAGGTAAGACCTTAAAGGAAGCTAAGAAGATCAAAGATAAACATATTGTTGAGAAACTTGGTGATTTACCTCCAATAAAACATCATTGTTCAATATTAGGAGCAGATGCTTTGAAGGAAGCTATTAAGGATTATGAGAAAAAAAGGTAGAAATACTTATTAATTCTTATTTTATATTTTTATTATGGAAAATTTAAAAGCTTATCAGGAATTTTGTAAGACTATAGCACAAGAGTTTGAACATCCCGAACATGAGATATTTACTTGGGGATTAGGTATTGCTGGTGAAGCAGGTGATGTTGCTGGTTGTATTAAAAAGACTGTTTCTCATAAGAATGATCAGACTGAAGGAATCAGAGAGAATCTTGGTGATACTATCTGGTATGCTGCTATGATCTGTAATTATTATGGTTGGGATCTGGCTGAGATTTTGAAGGAGAATGTGGAGAAGTTATCTAAGCGATATCCTAAAGGATTTTCTTTTGATGATGCACAAAGAAAAGGTACAAGAATTGATTGGAATGAGTAGTTATGGGAAATATTGAAAGATTTTCAATTTTTTCTTATTAAGTTTTTTTAATTGTGTTCTTAGATTTATCTTTATGGTAGCTGTAACAGAAATGGCTTTTATTGATAATGTTTTTTATCTTGGAAAGAAAGGAATGTCTTTGGATGTTCCAGAAGATTTAGAAGATAGGACTAAATGGGTTGAACAGAATGTTCGACCAGTGTTTAGTTGTTATGTAAATTATGTAAGAAGGAGTGAACAGTATAGAAATAATGTTGCATTTAGACAAGATTTTGAGTCGTGGAATAGTCTATATGATGATACTCTTTGGTTTTTTGAACCTAAAGAAATATTTTCAGATGCAACTGGAGTTTTAGCAAGATATAATTTGATTCAATGAAAGATCAATATTTAATTTTTCTTCTTCTTTTTCTATTTTTTCTATTTTTGATTTAGTTGCTGGGTTTGGAGGAACTGCTGTGCAGCACATTCCAGCTTCGATTGAAATATCATAGGTACCTATTTTTTTTGCAATGTCAATGGTTTCTTGTTTATCATTACAGAGAAGAGGTTGTAATATTTTTATTTTGATCCCATGTTCTGTTACAGACATGTTTTCTAGAGTTTGTGAAGCTACTTGCCCTAGATTTTCACCAGTTATTAAGAAATCACATTTTTCTTTTTTTGCAACTTGTTCAGCAATTTTAAACATAATTCTTCTACAAAGAACACATTGATATTTTCTGTCACAGTTTTTTATAATTTCAATTTGGTTTTTTCCATGTGGGACAATATGTAGTTTTTTTATTCCTAATTTTTTAACTAATTTTTTAACTTTGTCAATAGTTAATTTATTTATTAATGGTTGATTGTCAAAATGTATTGCGATGATATCCATTTTTTGTTTCATTAAATAGCCTGCAACAGGACTATCAATTCCAGCACTAAGCAATAATAAACCTTTCATTATATATCTCCTTTGCAATTTTTTCTATTTTTTCTTTATCCTTACAGTCTTTGAATGTTAGATCGCCATAGTTATGGATTATTATCTCACAATTTTCTATTTTTACTATTAGAAAAATTTTAGCATCTTCAATAGTTTCAAAGTTTTGTTTTAATGCTTTAAGATTTAGCTTAATCCTTTTTTTAGGGTTAACTTCATAGCTTCCTTTTGATTTGCATAATTTTATGTTAAACATCACTTTCAAAGATATAGGTTTTATTTAAAAATCTTCCCAAAACATTTATATATATAATAATATTAAAAATCTAATATGAAAAGAGGTATATGGTTAGCGATTGCTATGTTTATATTGAATATTCATTTTGCTGTGGCTGCTAGGGATTCTTTTGCAGATGTTTTGTTTGGAACCCCAATAGAAGAAGATTATTTGCTTCGTTTCATGTATTTTGCTTTGATTTTTGTTATTTTGTATAAAGTTACTAAGCAACAGGTTTTCAAAGAAGATAAAGAAAGAAGAATTGCTATGATTTTTTCTCTTGTTATTTCTTTGATTTCAATGTGGTTTACACCAGATAATGTGTTGAGTAATTTTAAGTGGATGTTAATTCTGTTTGCACCTTTTTTCATAATACACTACATGTATGGGGTTGTTGTTAAGGTTCCAGAAAGTAAAGAGGGAACTTTTGATTGGACTAGGATATTGATTTCATTAGCAATTACTGGGTTATTGTTCTTGACTCTATCTGCAAGTCCAGGATTTTCTACTGGTATTACTGGAACTCCTTATGTTGGGTTTGCTATGGATGAGGCGATGCAGGAAGTTAATTATGCATTGTTCTATAGGTTGGGACCTTTGACTACTTTGATTTTAATTGGTGCAGTTATATTTGGTTTGTTTTTCTTAGGTAGATATGTTTTCAAAAAAACTGGTGGGGCAGGAGGAGAGGGAGGAGGAAGTTTTAGTTTTCCAAGATATGTTGTTTTATTATTCTTAATAATTGGTGTTATGCTTTTATTGATGTGGTTGGCTAGAGGTATAGGGCCTGGATTATCTATTCCAGTTCCAGGAGGTAATTTGCTCTTCTGGGTGTTAGCTGGATTAGCTATTGCTTTATTATTATTTTTGCTGTTTAGGTATAGGAGTCAAGTTGGATCTGGAATTAGTAGATTGTGGGGAACTAGGGCTGGTCCTTGGATAATTGGACTTATTTTGTTGGGTATTTTGATTGCTATTTTCTTTTTGGCTGGTGGACCTGCTATGTTAGGAATACCAAGTTTAAGTGGTTTATTTGCTGGTTTAGGTGGAACTACTGGCTACTATATTCTTGGAGGTATAGGTATTGCTTTGTTATTGTATTTATTTTTTAGGTTGAGAGGTTGGAGAATTTTTGGTGCTATTAGAAATTGGTTTGGTGGATTAGGTGGTGGACCAAATAAACAGAAGATGTTGTATGTTAAATTAATTCCTGGTTCAATAATTAATAGAAAAGGGAGAAGGAGATTTGTTCCTCTTGGTGCTGGTGCTGCACTTAATTCTGCATTGAGAGCAAACTTACCAACTACAAGTCCAGTAGGAAGATTGTTGAATAGAGTTACTACTAATTTCCCAAGGTTTTCTTTTGAACCTGGAAGTGCTTATGCTTTCCAAGTTATTGTTAGAAGAAAATCTGTATTTACAAAACCTCTTTTGAATGATGCAGGGGTTACAATTAGACTTGGTACTGATATGGGGGAGGTTGCAAGTAGTGAGGGAGGAGATTTTGGAACTGAGACTACTGGAACAACTGTAAGAGGAATGATGAGTTTTGTTTATCAAGCTCCGAATACTCCAACTGCTTTAGATTTAACTGTGATGGTTTCTGCAGAGGATTCATTGGACTTTGCGAATACTTATAGGTTTAGTGTTGGAAGAGGTGGAGCTAGAGCTTTACCTGATGTTAGGATTTCAAGAACACCTGCAAGCCCAAGAGTTGGTCAAAGATGTACTATTAGAGTGCGAGCTGTTGATCCACCTTATACTAGAAGATTTTTACCTAGAGATGGAAATGGAATTAATGTTGAATTAACTGGATTACCTGATGATAGAATGAATCCTAATCCACCTGTAGATGTTACAAGAGCTAATACTGCCCAGTTTATTTTTACTCCAACTGATGCAGATGCAAATATACCTTATACTTTTACTGCTAATGTTACTCATGAATCATTTGTGGGAACTGCTAGTTCAATTCAAAGGATTACTGCACAACCAAGAAATGTGGGAGATATGAATATCTTAGTGGCTTATATGCCTACAATAACTTTGCCTGCAACTTCAAGTACTTTTGCAGTTGCTGTTGTTGATGCTGCCACAGGGGCTGGAGTGGATGGAGTTAGGGTTAATTTTCAACAAGCTGGACAACCAGATGTTTCAAATGTTACTGCTGCAGGTGGTTTGTTAGGGGAAATGCGATTTACAGTTCCAGCTGGAACAGCTTCAGGAACACAGATTAATATTCAAATATCAGCAGCTATTGCTGATGGAAGTTATAGAGATGTTAGTGCAGGAACAATACAAATTGAAGTAGCCCCTACTGGAACAGCTCCAGCTGGTGTTGCGTTTAGGGTGATAGCATAATGGCAAAAAAATCAGTTACAGATGTGGGTGTAAATGTAAGGAAGAGAGGAGATACTACTGATCATCCAGTTCCAGATAAAACTTTTGCTGTTGAAAATTCTACTTATGATTTTACTTTTAATTATAAAGATGCGGATGGGAATGACCATACTAAAGCATTTCCAATGGATGTGGATGTTAGAGTTCCTACTGGTGATACTAAAATATTTTTTAGACAGCAACCAAATAGAGAGGTTTTAGGTAATGACATCCCCTTGAGTTGGGATTTTACTGGGGCTGAACCAAGAAGTTATAGAGTCTTTGTTTCTGATGATGATTCAGATGCTAAAAAGATTCATGTTGCTGATTTTCCAAATACTCAGAAGAGTTGGGATGGAAAGGATTTGGGTTTAAGATTAGATAAGAATACTAATTTAAGGTTTAGTATTTATGCTATTGCAGAGGATAATTCTGAGATTGATACTATTAATGATTTATCTATTCATTTTGAAGTTATCAACTATGGTTTACAGTTTGAAAAATATCCAGACCATTTTGTTGATGCAAAAGATACAATTGATATTGAATGGAGTTCAAGTACTAGTAGATTTCCAAATAAGGTTAGGGTTTTTTGGAGGAGAACTGGAGAGGCTAGATATAATGGAATAAAAGATTATACTACACCTGCTGGTGGAAGTTTACCAACTAGTGATATTTTAGATTTGGGTAATTATACTTTTCCTCAAGATGTTGATTTAGAATTAGGAATAGCTGCTTTGAATTCTTCAAATAATATTATTGAAGGAACAATTGCCTTATCTCCAATTTTTCAAGTTAGGAAAGCTAAGTCCTATAAGTTGAGATTTGGAAGAACTTCTTATAATAATGGAGATGAACTTACAATTGGAACGCCTGTTTCTGTGGAATGGTCTACAAGTACAAGAGATATTCCTACTCAGATTGGATTAGCTATTACTGATCATCCAATAGATTTAGTGAATGGAGGGAGTCCAACTTATGAAGAGTTAATTCCTTCTGTGGCCTATATTAGTAATCATAATTGGGTTGTTGATGATTTTAGTGGAAAGTTTAAAGCAGGAGATTTACTTTATTTTGTAGTTTATGCTATTCATGGAGGGAACCCAGTAGTTGGAAGTCATGCTATATCTCCACCATTTAAGATTAAAAGTGAAACAAATTATGGTTTAGTTTTTGAAAGTCCAAGACTTGGTGATCCACTATTGAGAAAGATTGAGGATGAAAAGATTGAGGTTCAATGGAATTGTGCTAAAGCACCTCCTGGAGGAGTTAGGTTATTAACTGTTAGTGGAGCTACTGAGAGTCTTCAAGGAGAATATGGTTGTAGGAGAGGTAGAAATCCAGTTGTTAGATTAGATGCTGATGTTTTTGCTAGAGCTAGAGATTTAAGGTTTGCTTTGGTTCCTTTGGATGGAACTACACCTGTTACATCACAAAAGGTTTACTCTGGAGATTTTAGGGTTGATGATAAACCAGTTACTTATAATTTACAGTTTACTCAACAACCTACTCCAAATCCAGTTGAGGAAGGGAAATCTGTTAATGTGGGTTGGACTTGTACTCCTGAGGCGGATGTGGAGTTGTGGGTATATAATGTTAGTGATACTTCTAAAACTGAAGGAATTCGTTTAATGAATCCAAGAGATTCTCCTAATAATGCTAGTTGGGTTGCTGATTCAAGGTTGGGAATTAATGAGGATTTGAAGTTTGCTTTAGTTGTTAGAGCTCCTTCTGGAGACATACAAGAAACTTCAGATAGGTTTAAGATTGTTCCAGCTGGTGGAGGGGGAGGAAGTCATTCTATTAAGATAACTGGAATTGCTGCTAATGATTTAATTACTACTGCTCCTCAAACTATTGGTTGGGAGATAGAAGGGTTTTCAAGTGGGTTTACTCCTGCTGTTGCTATTCCAGTTAAAGTAGAATATCTTTCAGCAACTTTGACTGGTGGAAGCCCTGTACTTATATCAAATGTTAATTCTGGTTTGATTAGTAATACTTCTTGGGATGGTATTCCTTTCCAAGCTGCAGATATAACTGATGTTTATATTAAAGTTAGTGCTGAGCAACCTTCTTTAAGTTTATCTCATGTCGAGGCTATGGTTGGACCAATTACTTTGAAAGGTAGTGGTGCTGGGCCAGGTCCGGGACCTGGAACTGGTGGTGCTGTAAATGTTACAGTTAATCCTGTGATTAATGTTGAAGGGGCAAGTATTGGAGATGTTACTAATACTGTGACTAATGATTTTAGTCAAGTGCTTGAAGCATTTTTAGGTGAGTTAGGTAATGCTGGAGGAGGAACAGGAGATCCAACCATTATTCAGAATATTATTGACTTAAGAGTTCAAGTGGCTGAATTAAAAGGTCAGATCGATAATACTAATACTCAATTAACACAAGTTAATAATCAATTACAATTAATACAAAATTTATTACAACAATTAAATACCAATAATGCAGCAAATCCTCAAATTATTAATGAAATTAACATACATGATCTGCTTGGAAATATTACTCAGAGTTTGAATAGTAATATTGAAAATATTAATAATAATGAGAATAGACAATCTCAACAACAGAGTGGGGGTTTGACTTCTATTTGGGGAATGTTTGGTAATTATAAACGTAAAAAAGATCTTTCATCTGTAACATTTGTTTTTCAATATTCTAATGTTAGAGGACAATTAACTACTAGGTTTAATCAGATGGAGAGTGTTATGGAAGAGGTTTCTTTGAAACCAGATGTTGGTGCAACTGTACAAAAAGATAGGCAGGTTGCTGAAGCAGTTTATAGAGAATTAACTTCTGAACAAGAAGATATGAGGCAGTATTTTGATGGATTGTATGAAGTTTTTAAATTAATTAATTCTTACGGTGGACAGAGGAAGATGAATCCACAAGAGGTAGAGAAAAGATTAGATAATTATGAATTATTAAGATCTGATTTGAAAAGAGCGGGAGTGGATGGAACTAGTTTTGTACAAAACTTAGATGGATATATTTATGGTGATCAGAATATTAAGAAAAGAAAAGACAAGAAGAAATTGATTGCTATGGTAGTTAGGGCAAGAAATGGAATTGCTAGATATCTAGCTGCTTTGAATAGGATTAATATTAATTTACAAAAAGCTAACTTACCTCAAGTTGATATTTCAGAAATAAAAGAAAAATAATTCTATCTATATGATTTTTGTCTCTTAGCTCTTGCTTTAGAGTCATTAGGTTTACAAGCTTCTTTGTTTCTAGTATCAGCAACTAGTAAGTTCCTATCATAGTCTAAGAAAGTTTGTTTTAGTTCCTTGCTTTTAGAGTATTCTACTAAGCCTCTTGCAATAGCTAATCTTGAAGCTTCTGCTTGTGCTTGAGATCCTCCGCCTCTTACAGCTATGTTAATATTTATTTTTTTAGCAAGATCATTTGCGAGTATTAATGGTTCTTGAATTTTAATTCTTGTGAGTTCTGGTTGATAGTGTTCAAGTGAAAGAGAGTTAATTCTAACTATTCCTTTTCCAGGTGTTATTGTTGCCCTAGCAACTGCCCTTTTTCTCTTTCCTGATGCGTGAACTGCTTTCATTTTGCTCCTAAAAAGTCTGAAACTCTTCTTAGAGTTATAAACTTTGTGTTTGGCAATTTCTTTACATTTGCCTTTTCAATTGTAGTAGGTTTTTCCTTAAGTCCTGAAGGAACTTTGTTGAAACACTTAATTCTTTTTAGTGCTTCCCTGCCTCTAGTTTGTTTAGCAGGTACCATACCCTTAATTGTTCTTTTTAGTATATCTTTAGATCTTTTAGGGGTGAATGGACCTTGAAATGGTGTACCCATCTCTCTAAATCTTCTAAATTTTGCTAATATTTGGGGTTTATTCCCTGTGAGTATTGCTTTTTCTGAATTTATAATCACGAATTCTTCGCCGAGAAGTGCTTTTTTAGCAACATGACTAGCTAATCTACCTACAATTAAATCTGTTGCATCAATAACTGTTTTCATTTTAGTATTCTAACCTTCTCAGCTTTTGGATTTTGTTTTACTGCTTCAGCTAAGCTTAGTGCTTTTCCTGATTTGTTAATTTTATCTTTTGCAGATTCTGAAAATTGGAATGCTGCAACTGTTAATTTTTTATCTAAATTGCCTACTCCAAGAACTTTTCCAGGGATTACTGCAATTTCATTAACTCTTGTGTATTTGTTTATTTTATGAATATTAACTTTTGGCATTCTTTTTGTTGATTTTTCTAGCTCATCAGCTATTCTTTTCCATGCCTTGGTTTTAGTTTTTCTTAATTCAGATACAAGTTTTCTTGTGTTAATATTTGATTTCATTTTATTTTTTTGATTGCATCAATAACATCTTTTGCTTGTGCAGAGATAGTATCAGCTGCACTTTCGATCATTTCCTTAGGACTTAATTGGCCCCATGGTTCTATTGTGATTATAAAGTCTTTATCGCTTGCTGTAACTTCTATTCCTTTATCAGATGCATCAACACAAGCTTTACATAATGTACAGTCTGTGCTTTCTGTCATCTTTAACTTACTTCCATCTAGTTTGTAAAGTTTTTTTGGACAGATAGCTACAACGCTTTTAGGATTAGAAACTTTCCCAATTTTTATTTGAGGTAAACCCTTGTAGAATACCAGACCTGGACTGAATTTCATATGATTTTTTCCAGAACCTAGTTTTGCAGTTGCAATTAATTTAACTTTTTGATTTTCAAGTAATTTTACAATTGGAGTTTTTGAGTGTGCAGGAATAACTTTTGGATCCATTGATTTTATTTGATCTGCATATACAATACATGGACCTTCTGCTTCTAAGGTTAATTGAAGAGTACATCTTGCACAACCTTCTCCTTGGCATTTACATTTTTCTGAGATAAAGTATGATTTAAGATCTGTTTTTAATGGTAATAATCCCATTCTATGGGCAAGCATTTCATTGTATAATGCTGAAGAGTTTTCAATAACTTCAATTGTATCAATTGCCATTGTAGGAACTTTGTTTACCATAATTCTTCTTAGTGTGTTTGTTTCAGCAGGAGAATAACCCTTTACTAAAAATGTAATTTGTTCTTTGTCCTTTGATAATTGTTTCATTTCCATTTTTAGACTCTTCTACCTCTTCTACCGCCTTTTTTTCTACATCTATCGTGGGGGATTGTAGTAACATCTTCAATTATTCCTATTCTTATCCCCATTCTTGAAAGAGCTCTGATTGCTGCTTGTGAACCTGGACCAGTATTATTAGGACCATTATGGCCACCTGGAGCTCTAACTTTGATATGTAAAGCATTAATTCCTTTATCTTTTGCACCTTCTGCTGCAAGTTTAGCTGCTGACATTGCTGCGGTTGGTGAAGATTCCATCCTGTGAGCTTTTACAACCATACCTCCAGAGGCTTTTGCGATTGTTTCAGCTCCACTAAGATCAGTAATATGAATGATAGTATTATTATAAGAAGCATATATGTGGGCAACTCCCCATCTAAGCTTTAGATCTTTTCTAAATTTTGAGGGTGGTTTTTGTCCGGGTTTCATTCTTTAGCCACCTCTTCTCCTTCTTCTTTTTTCTCTTCTTCTTTAACTTCTAGTTCTTTTATTTTTCTTTCAGGATGTTCTGGATCTGCTAGTGCAGATTTTTCATTGAATGTAATTGTGTTTTCTTCTAGAGCTGATACAAGATATGAAGGTGCATCAATTTTTTTATCATTAACAAGAATATGTCCGTGAGTTATGAATTGTCTTGATTGACTCATTGTTTTTGCAAATCCTTTTCTTATAACTATTGTTTGTAATCTTCTTTCAAGGATGTCTTTTAATGATAGGTCAAGAACGCTATCTACTGTTGAAGCATCAGGTAGTAATTTTAATTTTTCTAGTTTTTCTAAGAATAGCTTTTTTTCTGTTTCAGCTTGTAATTCTTTTTCACCAATTAAAGATTTTGCTTGTTTTTTGAATATTGCAAGTTTAGAAGAGGTTTTCCATAGATCTTTTTTATTTTTAAGACCATATTCTTGTAGGAGTTCTTTTTCTACTTCAATTCTTACTCTTTGCCAAGGGTGTCTTGGTGTAGTATACTTTTTCCTGTTTTTCTTAGGATCTCCCATTATTTCTTACCTTTCTTCTTGGATACACCAACAGCTTTACCTTTTCTGAAGTGTCCCTTTGTTCTTTGACCTCTTACAGGTAGGCCTACTGAATGTCTTAATCCCCTATAGGATTTAGTTTTTTGTAATCTTTTAATATCGAAATCTTTTCTAAACTTTAGATCTGTAGTTGATAGGTGGACATCTTCTCCAGTATCATAATCTTTTCTTCTGTTTAGTAAGTATGTACTAAGACCTTCTGGATTTTTTATGAAGGTTTCAATTGCTTTTATTTGTTCAGGAGTAAGTTCATTTGTTTTTATGCTTCTGTTTAAGTTTAGTTTTATACAGAGTGCATTTGAGAAATTTTGACTAACTCCTTTGACTTTACAAAGAGCACTATAAATAGCTTTATCACCTAATAAATCGGTGTTCATTATTCTTATTAATATTTTGTTTGACATCTTGTTGTGGTAATGGAAAAATTCCTCATTTAAAAAGGTTTTGTTAACCAGTGAAGATTTTGTACTTATCTTCTTCGCTTATTTCCATTAATATCCTCTTTATTACTGACTTTTCAGGGTCTGGAATGAGTTTTACTCTTGCTTTTAGGTCCTCGAAACTTTCAAATTCTTTTTCGTCTCTTTTTTCGAGGATCTCCCACATATGTTTCTTTCCTATTCCTGGAAGCAGTTCTATTTGATGTCTCCTTGTGCTTATCGGCCCTGCTTTATTGAAGAAATCTAAAAACTTTTTTTCGTTGGCATTGACAAGCTTTTTAATAATGAACTCAAGTTCTCCTTTTGCTGTTTGTGTTAACTTGGTTAGAGGGATTCTACCGACAACGTGGTGAATCTTCTCTCGCTTGCCCTCGCCAATGTAAATTTCTTCATTGGGTTGTAAGGATATACCTTTTTTAGGTATAACTTCAAGGAGTGTAAATTTTGTTTTCCCCATGGCTTGCGCTACTGGTGTCTTCCTGTGCATGGGTCTCGTGTCGAACGGATATCCATGCGGTAGGAAATCTAGTACTACTGCAGTTTCTTCTTTGCTTGCCATTTTTTTGGATATTATTTTGGGATAACATCTAGTATTCTCTTCATGTCTTCCTCTTTTATGGTAATAGTCTCTCCACTTAGTAATATTCTTATACTATCTAAGTCTTGGGGAAGGACATCAATTATTTTTGTAATATGTCTATCTTTTAGTCGTGGAATATTAAGGTCTTGAATTTTTTTAACAAATTCTTCTGTTTCTTTTGGAGATAGTTTAACAAATGTGGATAAGTATTCTTTTGTTTTTTCTCCTCTAAATGAGAGTGGTTTTTCCTTTTCTAATAGGACTAACTTTTCTTTTACCTGTGTGTTTGTTACAGGTTTTTCCTCAATAATTGTTAATTCTCCCATTTTAGACCTTCTTTAAGTGTATTGGATGAGTTATCATAATTTTTTTTGTATTTCCATCCTTAATTTGTACTTTATAATTAGTACCTTGTTTCCCTAGGACTATTCCAGTTTTACCTTGAAATCTAGGGTGGTGCATTCCTCTTTGGACTGCGGGTTCAGCCACAAGGATAACTATGTCATTTTCATTGAACTTTTGTAAGTAACTTCTAATGCTAATTTTGCCTCTATCGGCTACATTTTTTCTTAGCTTACTTCTAGTTTTCCTTCTTCTTGAACCTGTTTTTTGAGTCATTTTTAGTGAGAAGGAAGAATATTTGGCCCTTTATAAATGTTTTTATTTTATAATTTAGCTTCTAGAGCCTTTATTGCATTGGTTAATGCAAAAAATAGATTTTTATCCTGATTTTCAGATACTGATTCTTTATCCTTTTGTATTACTTTTATAGTTATTTTGTAGGTGTCTTCTAGTGTGAAAATGACTTTTTCATATTCACCCTTTTCATCACTTACCTTTTTTGCAAAAGAACCAGCTATTTTTTTTATAACAATTAATTTTTCTGATCCAACACCATCAAACCCCTCTAACACTATATTTCCGCCTAATTCCATATATAATAATAATATACCTTATATTAAATAGCTTTCTGTTTTCGTTAAGTTTATAAATCCTTGAGTTCATAAGTTATAAAATGAAAAAAGAGGTCAATGTATTCTGGGATGCACTACCTTTAGTGTTAGTTCTAGTCGTGGCATTGGGTTCTCTAGTATTTGTTGATTTTGATGGGGGTGTGGATGGGTATGTTTTTATTCCTGTTGAGGATGATGATTTTGATGATGATGGTTTGCAGAATGACTATGATGCTTGTAATGATGATAATGCTCCAGATAATTTGGTGAGTTATTTTGCTTTTGAGGAAGGTTATGATTTTACATGGGGCAATACTTATGATTCTTATGCTAGTGCTTATCAGAACTTTGCTTATCTTGGTGGAGATACATTGAGAAGTTCAAGTGCTGGGAAGGTTGGAGATGGGGTTTTGTTCAATTCTGGGTATGATGATGATGGTTATGGATATGTAACTGATGATGTTACTTTAGATTTTACTGATGAGTTTACTATAATGTTTTGGATGAAGAAAAGTACTTCTGGGACTGGTTATGAGGCTTTAGTAAGTAAATCTCAATTAATTGGTTTTAGTTTTACAGCTTATGGTGTTTCAGTTAATGAGGGAGATACAATAACTTTTACAACTGGGCCTAATCAATTAGAAGGTTCTATTGATGTAGTAGATAATCAATGGCATCATGTTGCTGTTGTAAAAACTGATAGTTTTAGAAATCAGAAAAAATTGATTTATGTGGATGGAGTTTTAGATAGTTCAGTTAGTTATAGTTCAAGTGTGTCTGTTAATGAGGTAGATTTAAACTTTGGTAGATCTCCTTCTGGTTCATTATATTATCATGGATATTTGGATGAGGTTGCTCTTTTTAATGATGCTTTAACAGCTAGTGAGGTTGAAGATTTATATGATTTAGGAACAGAAGGTTTGAGTTATTGTTCTACTGGATGTTCTGATTCTGATGGGGATGGTTATGAAAATGATCTTTGTGGTGGAGATGATTGTGATGAATCTAACTCAAGTATAAATCCTGGGGCTAGTGAAGTTTGTAGTGATCTTGTGGATAATGATTGTGATACTCTTATAGATTATGATGATAGTGATTGTACTTGTATGGACTCAGATATAGATGGTTATATTTCTGATGATTGTGGTGGAGATGATTGTCATGATTATGATCCTAATATTCATCCTGCTGCTACTGAAGTTTGTAATGATGGTGTGGATAATGATTGTGATGGTTTGATTGATTGTGCTGATGATTTTTGTTTTGGAAGTTTGAATTTAGAAAATATTACTTGTTGTTTTAATGGGACTGTTGGAGGAAGTACAGATAATTGTTTGAGTGGTGAGATTTGTTATAATAGTACTTGTGCAATCGGAACACCTTGTACTGATACTGCTAATTGTACTGCTTCAGAAACTTGTGTTGATGGTTATTGTCAGATTGTAACAACTGCTTCATCTACAACTACTTGTTTGGTTGATGAAACTTACTGGTTGAATGGAGATGGAAATGCAACATTAACTAATGCTACTTATACTGATTCAGCTTACATGGTTGTTGTTGAGGATGGAACTTGTTTGGGTGATACTGCTGTTACTTTTGATTTGTATCATTATGATCAATTAAATTCTTCTTTAGGAACTTTTACAGCTGTTAATGGAACTGATGATGCTGGAACAAGTTATTTGCAGTATACAATTTTTAATTTGAGTGATTATATTACTGAGGATGATTATTATGTTTTTGTTGCTAATGATGGTTTGGGAAATGTAACAAGTTATTCTTTAACTGTTTGTGCTGATGTTAATAATTGTACTTTTGAAGTTGATGGAAATGTGGATACTACTCCACCTGTAATGAACACTTCTCTTTTTAATCAAACAGAAGAAGTTGATTGTGCTTCTGAATGGGATTGTTCTGCAGTAGATTGGAGTGAGTGTGATCCTTTAACTGCAATTAAAACTAGGGATTTAGATTTATGTATTCAACCAACTGATATTGATTGTTTGAATGATCTTACAACCTACCCTGAATCTTCAGCAAGTTGTATTGCTTCAATTGATGATGAAGAAAGAGATACAGAAGATGTTCCAGTCTTTACTTGGTTTAATTTATTTATGGTAGTATTTGTTCTTATTGGTTATTATTGGTATAGAAGATAACTATATAGTTAATTTTATAAATAAAAAGACTATAATAATTACTTAATGCAAAAGAGGGGAAGTGTTTTTTGGGATGTATTGCCCTTAGTATTGATTTTAGCAGTAGCTATTGGTTCTTTAAGTAATGTAGATTTTACTGGGATGGTTGTTTCTTGTAATGATCTTGATTCTGATAGTTATTATGAGTGTACTGGTTGTGATGATGTTACAGAGTTTCCTAGTTTGCCTTCTGGAACTAAATCTGGATTGGATATTGCAAGAGATAAAATAATTTACACTATGAATGATAAGATTTATGTTTATGATATTGGTGATGATGTGAATACTCAAGTTTCAACAGCTACATTAGCTGCAACACCTTCAATTTATTCTGGTACTGATGCAGTGTGGATTAGTAAAGAGGGAATGGTAAAATCAATTACTCTTTGGAATGATGTAGATTATGCCTCAAATATGATTTTTAAGTTTCATCCTAAGATCTCTTCAACATATATTGTTTATCAAGCTTTGAACTTTCAAGAAGGAACTGGAACTGATATTGTGGTTATGCCTAGATCAACTATGGTTGCTCAAGCATCTAAAACTGCAGGTAGTCAATCTTTTCCAAGTGTTTATGAAAATAGTTTAGTTTACCAAGATGATGGAAATGGCGATTATAATATTATTTATGTTGCAGATTTAGCAGATGTAAATTCTAAACAAACTATTGCTAGTGGGTTAGGTGATCAACTATTTCCTAAAATCTATGGGGATTTAGTAGTGTGGCAAGATGATTCTCAGGCCGATAGTAATGTGAGAGGTTATGATATTGCAACAAGTTCAATTATATCTATTGCAGTAGAATCTGGAGTTGATGAGAGATATCCTGATGTTTATGGAAATTATATTGTGTGGAGTGATAATAGGGATGGGTATTACAATGTTTATTTGTATGATTATTCAACAAGTACTGAGTATGCTGTAACTTCTGGAGCAAATAATAATCTTAATCCAATTATAGGTTCTGATTATATTGTTTGGTTGACTGATGATTCAGATATTAGTGGAATTGCTTTGAGTGAGGTTTTAGCTGATGGAGAAATGTGTAGTAATATTGATTGTGATGATACTAATGCAAGTATTAATCCTTTAGCTACTGAGGTTTGTGATGGTGTTGATAATAATTGTGATGGAGTTGTAGATGAAGATTGTGATGCAACTTGTGTTGATGATGCTGATTGTGTTGGTGGAACTTGTGTTGCAGGAGAGTGTGTTTTAGATGCAATGGAGAGTACTTGTGTTGCAGGTAGCTTAGATTGGTTAGATGATACTATGGTTTCTATTACTGAGATGAATAGTGATGAAGCTGTTTACATGTATGGGGAAGGAGATGGAACTTGTGGTACAAAGATTTTGAATTTTACTGCTTATGAACAAGTTTATGATGAAACAACAGGAACTTATTATCAAGGAGATATGGTTGTTACTATTGATGCAACTGATTTGGCGGATGATGAGTTTTATGGTTATATTGAATTAGATGATTATGGTCTTGATGATTCTTATTATAATTTTGTGTTAACAGATGGTGATGGTTCTTTAGAGAGTACAAATCTGAAAGTTTGTGCAGATACTACCAATTGTACTTTTGATAGTGATATTAATTTGAGTGAGTATGATGATGAATTAGATTTACCTGATGCAGTTAGTTGTTTGTATGAAGGAATTGATTATAATTTTTTCTTAGATGATCTGGGAGAACCTGTAAATTGTTTGGCTTATGGGTCAGGAACTTATTTGTTTGGTTTGAATGATGGAAGCTGTGCTGATGTGATATTTTATCTTTATGGTGTTACTGATAATGGTGATGGAACTTATAGCACTGGGTCTTTGGTTGAAACTTTTTATCCTGAAATAGTAGAGGATGAGGGTTTGTATGGTGCTATGGATTATTGGACTGTATTAACTGAAGGATATTATTATTATATTGTTATATCTGGTACTAGTGGAACTTATAGTGATAGTTTGTATGTTTCTGCGAGTGACCCTTGTAGTGAAGGTGCAATTACTGTTTCAGATAGTGCAGATATAATTGCTTCTTATACCTCCACTGCAACTGATACCACTACAGATACTACTGCTGATGAAGAGGAAGAGGAAACTGGTTGTGCTGCCCAATGGGATTGTACTGGGGTAGAATGGGATGAGTGTGATTTATTAACTGGTACTAAGGTTAGAGATATTACTCTTTGTATAATGCCTACTGATTTAGAGTGTTTAGAGGATTATTCTTCTTGGCCTGCTGAAACAGAGAGTTGTATTTCAGTTCCAGAAACAGATGCTATTGATGAAGTTAGAGATACTGCAGAGGTTCCAATATTTACTTGGTTGAATTGGTTTATGGTAGTATTTGTTCTTACTGGGTATTATTTTATTAGAAAATGAAAAAAAGAGGAATATTATTGATTATTTTGGTTTTATTAGTCTTGGCTCTTAATAGTTGTGAGGGGATTAGTGGAAATGTTATTGTTGAGAACAATCTTGTTTCTTTTGATTGGAATGAAAGTTGGGATTTGAATGGAAGTTTTGTAAGAGTTAGCCAAGGGCTTAATGTTTATGATGCAGTATCTAGTGAGTTATTGATTGAAAATATTGTTTTGGTTAACTTAGAGGATTATAATCTTTCTAATGAAGTAGTTTATGTGGATTTGGTTGTTAATGAAGATGTAGTGGATAGTACTTTTGTGAACTATTTAATTGTTGAAGTTCCAGAGGTTATTCCTTTGCCTGAAAATGTGACAGAGGAACTAAATGAAACAGTAAATGAAACTGAAGAGATTGTTAATATTCCTGAAAATATTACTGAACTTAATGTGACAAATGAAACTGAGGAAGAGATTATTATTGTTGAAGAGGAAGAGCTGGGGGTTTTTGGAACTGCTGCTGAATCTGTTTTTTCAATTTTTACTGGTTTAACTTTTAATGTTTTAAATGGTACTTTGAGTAATTTAGTTTGGAATAGTGGAGATTATGTGGAGTTTAGTTTGGATACTGAAGCAAATACTGAACTTTTAGGTTCACAAACTGTTGGATGGGTGAACATGACTGATAATATTATTTTATATCATTTTGATAATGAATCAGCATCTGGAGAGAATTCTACTAGTGTTTATGATTTTTCTGGAAATAATAATAATGCCACATTTAATGTTTCTTCAGGAACTATGCCTACTTGGGTTGCAACTGGTAAGATAAATGGTTCTTTTGATTTTAATGGGTTGGGGGATCATATGAATTTGGGAGATGTGGATGAGATGGATAGTCCAACTAAGTTTACAGTTGCGATGTGGTTTAAGAGAGATACAGATTTAGATAATTGGACCAATCATGGAATTCGGAATGTGTTAGTTGCACAAAGTTCTCCAGTTTCTGATGATAATTTTGAGTTGGGATCTGATGGGTCTTTGATTGAATTTTATTTAGATACTGTGAGTAAAGATGGTTCTGGTTCTGTTGATGTTGCTTTGCAGAATGATAGTTGGAATCATGTTGTTTTTGTTTATGATGCAAATAAATCTACTGAAGTAAAGATATATTTTAATGGGTATAAAGTTTATGAGAATGTTCAATGGGGTGGTTATTTAGATGATAGTGTAGCTAATAGCCTGAGTTTAGGTGCAGCAAGACCAGATATGAGTTTGATGAGGGGATTTTTTAATGGAAGTATAGATGAGTTTGCTTTGTGGAATAGAAGTTTGACTGCTGCTGAAGTTTTAGGAATTTATAATGTTCAGAAAGGGAGTTATTTGGGGGTTGGAAATTATACTTCTGCTGTTTTGGATTTAAGTTCTGATATGATCTGGCAGAATTTTACTTGGGCAGGAAGTGGTATTTATGGTTCTTCTTTACCTGATTCCCAAGTTGTAGAGAGTGATTATAATGGAGCTAATATGACTGGGAATATGTTATTGTTACATATGAACGAGTCTAGTGGTAATATTGTTGACTTTTCAGGAAATAGTTATACTAGTAACTTAATTGGTGAGGTAGAATATAGTTCTACTGAAACTGTTTTTGATGGTTCTATTAAGTTTACAGAAGATAAAGGTTATTATGATTTAGGAAATGATAGTAGTTTGAATCTTGATTCAGAGATCACAATGGAAGGTTGGTTTAAACCTGATTCTGGAGAGTGGGGATATGGACATTTAGATTCTCCTATTAGAAGTCAATATCAATTTGATGGTACAGATGGAAAGGAACCAGATATTATTCAAGTCTATGATGATGTTTATCTTGTAAGTTATTATGGAGTTAGTGCCACTGGTTGGATGGAAACTTTAAGAATTAAAAATGGTTATATTGAAGGAGTTATTGATAAGTGGAATCATAATCCTACTTTGTATTATGGGAGACATAATAATTTGTTTAATTTGTCTAATAATCTAACTCTTTTGATTTATTGTAGTGGTAATGCTCAGATGTTATTTAAGACTATAAATATAAGTTCTGATGGGATGTTTGTTGGAGAAGTAGATTCTTGGACAGCAAGTATAGGGGATTCAGAATATATGAGTGCTTATTATTTAGGAAATAGTATTTATGCAACTGTATTATCTGATTCTGGTAGTGATGGGTTTATTAGAACTTTTAATGTTTCTTCTAATGGTTCTATTGTTAAATCTGAGATTGATAATTTTGAATTTAATGGTACAATGGCTTTAGCTCCAAATATGGTTCAAGTAAATGGAACAGTTTATGCAATTGGTTATGAAACTACTGGAAATGATGGAGTAGTTACGACTGTAGAAATTCTTGATAATGGTACAATTACTCAATCAATAATTGATGAATGGGAATTTGCACCATCTACTGGAGATGATCCCCATATTTTTCATGTGAATGGAAGTATTTTTGGTGTATCTTATAGAAATAGTCTTGGGTATGTTATGACTTTTGAGATTCAGCCAAATGGGTCTATTATTGATACTGCATTAAATACTGTAACACTTGACCCTACTGCAGTTATTGATATGGCAGTTACTAATATCTCTGAGACAACTTTTGCATTTTTTTATAGTGGTGATGGAAGTGATGGGTTGTTTGAGACTATGGAAATTCAAGGGAATGGAAGTATTACTGATACTTCTAAAGAACTTTATGAGTATGATATTACTGCTGGTTCTGATCAAGAAATTTATTATTTTGATGGTATTTATTATTTGGCTTATCAAGGTGAGGGGGGTGATGGATATGTTTCAACTTTTGGTTTTAATGAAAGGGCTTATGCTGCTGATGCAAAGGGTGAGAATTGGGAGTTTACTGCAAATAATGATGTTAAAGATCCAAGGATTGAACATATGAGAAATAATTTGTTTGTTGTTTTGCATGAGAGTCCTAATGAACAAGTGAAATTAAGTTCTTTTCAAGTCCAGGATAATGCTTCAATTGGATCCTTGCTTGATGAAGATACTTTAACTGGAGGAACTTATAATTCTGAGAGTAAGATGGTATTTAAGGTAAGTGATGAGGTTGTAGTTACAGAGTTTACTAGGATGAGTGGTTCTGATGGTTGGCTTCAAACTCATCAAGTTTTGGATAATGGAACTATTAATCAGATAGATAGTCTTGATATAGGAGATAGTTTGGCTAATGCTCAAATTGATTATGTCCAAGTGGAGGGAGACATTTATGCTATTGCTTATTCCGGAGATGGAACTGATGGATTTGTAAAAACTTTAGAGATACAAAAGAATGGAAGTGTAGGTAGCACATTTATTAATTCCTATGAGTTTGATATAACTATTAGTAATGCAAATACTATTTCCCATATTATTGATAATTATTATGGAGTTTTTTATAGAGATACAAATTTGGATGGGTGGGTAAAAACTTTAGAGATTTTAGATAATGGTACAATAACTCAGTCTACTATTGCAAGTTATGAGTTTGATATGGAAGAAGCTGAAAATATTGATTCTGTTAAACTTAGTGATAAACATGTGGCGATTGTTTATCATGATGAGGCAAATGATGGACAGTTAATGACTTTATCTTTTTGGGATAATGGTTCTGTTTCTGGAACTGATGTTTATGAGTTTGATACTAACACTGGAGAATACCCTAAGATAAAAAGAATAGTTGATGATTATTATGTTATTGTTTATGCTACTACAACTGGATTTAATCATAAGGAAGCTGAGACTTTTCAAATTTCTGAAACTGGTTCTATTAGGTATTTAAATAATTATTATTTAACTGCGGCTACTGATAATCACGATGAGATTGATGTTGCTGTGGGAGAGAGAGGAGTAATTGTTGCATCTCACAAAGCTACAGGGAATGATGGTTTTGTAGCATCTTTTAAGGTTTTAGTAGATAGGGGTTTTGTAAAACCTGGTTCTTATGGTATTGATGCTACTCAATCTAAGGCATATAGTGTTTTGAATGATAGTTATCTTTCAACTTCTTTAACTAACAAAGACTGGAATCATATTGCAATGACTTATGATGGAGCTACTCAAAGTTTGTATGTTAATGGTGTGTTGAGAGAGAGTGCTGCAGTTAATGGTATACCTGTGGATTATTATAATCTGAGTGTAGGTAAATATTATACTGGTTATATGGATGATTTGGCTATATATAATAGAAGTTTGACTGCTAATGAAGTTGCTGCCCACTATGCAAGAGGGGCTGTAGATTTTAATATTAGTTTGAAAACTTGTGATGATGCTGCTTGTGATGTTGAACCTTGGGAACAAACTGTTTTCAAACCTGGAGACTTGAGTCTTACAAATAATCGGTATATTCAATTTTTAATTGAGGTTTTGGATTCTAATAGTAATAATGATTTTGAGATGAATAATATTACATTTGCTTATGATGTTGCTAATGCTGCACCTACAGTTGATAGTGCTAATGTTACTTCAAGTTCAAGTTTAAACTATTCTAATGGAACTTTGGTTGGAGCTTGGGCTCAAACAGATACTGATGCAGATCCTTTAACTAATCAAACTAAATGGTGGGCAGATGGGGTGGAGAATATTACTTTTGCTAATTTCACTTCAATTGAAGAAGCTAATTTAACTAAAGGTGAAGTCTGGAACTTTAGTGTAAGAGTTCATGATGGAACTGTGTGGAGTGCTTGGAGTGATAATGCAAGTGTTACTTTGGTAAATTTTCCAGCACTAGTAACTTTACTAAATATAACTTCAAGTTCATCTAGTAACTTTACTAATGGAACCTTGAGTTCTTCTTGGATTTATAGTGACCCCATAGATTCAGATTCACAATCTATGAATGAAACAAAGTGGTTTAAGGATGGAGTGTTAAACTTTACAAATATAACTTCTGTGGATTCAGGTAATCTATCTTATAATGAAGTATGGAATATTTCTGTAAGAACTTATGATGGAACTGTGTGGAGTGCTTGGAGTAATAATGTTTCAATGGTTATTGGAAATAGTTTACCTGTTGTTGGTAATCTAACTTTGAATTCAAGTTCTGCAAGTAATTATACAAATGGAACATTATATGTGAGTTGGATTTTTAGTGATGCAGATGGTCATTCTCAGACTATGAATGAGACAAGATGGACAAAGAATGGAGTTTTGAATCATACTAATTTTACTTCAATTACTTCGGGTAATCTAACTGCTGCTTCAATTTGGAATGTTTCTGTTAGAGTTTATGATGGCACTTCTTGGAGTGCTTGGAGTGAGAATAGAACTCTAACAATAGTTGCAATACCTGCAGTTACAGAGGAAGTTGCACAGTTTCCAAGTGGATCAGTAAGTTATAACAATGATGATGAGGAAGAGGTTGAAGAGGTTGAAGAGGAAGAAGAAGTTGTGGAAGAGGATCTAGATGAGGAAGAGGAAGAAGAGGTAGAGACAGAGGTAGTTGTGGAAGAAGAAGAGTGGGAAGAAGAAGTTCCATTTTTTAGAGGGTTGGTGGATGATGTTACTCCCATGTTTAATAGATTAAGCGGAAACTATTACCTTAGATATATTTTCATTCCTGTATTGAAAATGACTGTTTTGGGTGCACCTTTTATGATTTATGAATTAGTTTTTAGTTTCTTGTAAGCGATAATTTTATATATCTACATAATAATTAGTTAAATATGAAATTAAAGAAGCATTCTAAGTATTTTTTGTTTGCTATATTTATACTTTTACTAATTGGATCTTTTTTAATTGTTAGACCTTTTATTGGTGCTATACTTACTAGTTTAGTTTTAGGTTATATTTTTTATCCAATATATAGAAAACTAAATTCTTGGTTAAAGAGACCTAATCTTTCTGCTTTGATTATGGTATTTTTATTATTAATAATTATTTTTGTTCCTTTGTTATTATTTTTTAATATGTTGTTAACTGAAGTTATTGGCTGGTATAGTAGTTTTCAGATAACAGATATGTCTTCTTTTTTTGCAAGTAGTCTAAATATTGAACTAACAGTTGGTATGGAAGAAAAAATAGCTTCTATTCTTGAACAAGGCACCGAATACTTATTTTTAGAAGCTTCTAGTTTTGTTTTGAGTTTACCCCAGAAGATTGTTAGTGTTGTTATTATGTTGTTTGTTTTGTTTTTTGTTTTTAGGGAAGGAAGGAATATTGTTGATACTTTTAAGAAATCATTACCTATTGAAGATTCACATAAACATAGAGTATTTACTAAGGTAGAATCTACAATCAATTCTTTGGTTTATGGAGAGATTGTTATTTCTCTTGTTGAAGGTTTGGTAGCTATCTTGGGTTTTTGGTTATTAGGAATACCTTCACCAGTATTATGGGGTTCTATTGTTGCTGTAGTAGCCCTATTACCTGCAGTAGGTCCTTTGATAGTTTGGTTACCTATGGCAGCTATTAAATTTTTACAGGGTGATACAGTTATGGGTATCGCAATTACTTTATTTGGATTGATTATACTTACTATATTTTTAGATATGATTGTAAAACCAAAAGTTTTAGGATATAAGGGACATATACATCCAATTGTTATTTTGTTGGGAGTATTGGGTGGGTTAGGTTTGTTTGGATTGACAGGTTTAATTTTAGGACCTGTGATTTTGGTATTGTTGATTTTGGTTGTTGATATTTATATCAAAGAAGGAATTAAGTGAAACAAAACATATATTAATAATTAACATATTAGAGTTAATATGAAGTTAAAGGTAAAAGAGGTTGGTTTATCTGCTGGTGGAGTTTTTGTTGCTGTTCTGAATGAACTAGATGCACAAGTATTAGACTTAAGACCTGGAGATAGAGTTTCTATTAAAAGATTAAAATTGAATAAAGAGGTTATTTGTGTTGTTAATATTTCTTCTAAGGGTGTAAAAAAAGGAGAGATTGGTTTTTTTGAAGAAGCATTTGATAAAATTAAACTAAAAAAAGGTTCTAGTGTTGAAGTGGATATTGCAGATAAACCTAGATCTTTAGATTATATTAAGAGGAAGTTGGAAGGTGGGGATTTGACTTGGTGTGAGATGAATGAGTTAGTTAAGGATATTGTTCATGATGAGTTTTCTGATGTTGAGTTAACTTATTTTATTTCTGGATGTTATACTCAAGGTTTGAATTTGAAGGAAGCTGCTGCTTTGACTGATGCTATTGTTAAGAATGGTGAGACTTTGAAATTAAAATCTAGGATTATTTTGGATAAGCATTGTATTGGTGGAGTTCCTGGAAATAGAACTACAATGGTTGTTGTTCCGATTATAGCTGCTTTAGGTTATAAGATTGCTAAGACTTCTTCTAGAAGTATTACTTCTCCTTCTGGAACTGCAGATACAATGGAGGTTTTAGCTCCTGTAAATCTTTCTGTGAAGAAGGTTAAGAAAGTGATTAAGAAGACAAATGGTTGTATTGTTTGGGGTGGAGGTGTTAATTTGGCTGCTGCAGATGATAAGTTGATTAAGATAAGACATCCATTAAGTATTGATCCTACTGGAATGTTGTTGGCAAGTATAATGGCAAAGAAAAAGGCTGTTGGTGCTACACATATTTTGATTGATATTCCTTGGGGAAGGGGTTCTAAGATTAGGCATAAACGAGATGCTCTGAAGTTGAGAAAGATGTTTGTTAAGATTGCAAAGATGTTGAAAGTAAAAGTTAGAGTTGTGTTGACTGATGGAACTCAACCAGTGGGTAATGGAATTGGTCCGGCTTTGGAAGCTAGAGATGTTATTTCTGTTTTGAAAGGAGAGGGACCGGTTGATTTTAGAGAGAAGAGTATATTTTTAGCTAGTGAATTATTGAAAATGGTTGGAGTGTTTAATGCTAAGAAAAAAGTTGTTGAAGTATTAGATTCAGGGAAGGCTTATGAGAAGTTTAGAGCAATTATTGTTGAACAGGGTGGAAGGAAGAGGCCTTTAATTCCAATGGCTAAACTGTTGTATGAATATAAAGCTACTAAAAATGGAATTATTAAAGAGGTACATAATAAGGAGCTTGCAAAGGTTGCTAGATTTTCTGGAAGTCCAGAAGATAAGGAATCTGGTATTTATTTAAGGTTTAAGAAAAGAAATATTGTGAAAAAGGGGAATATACTATTTACTATATATGCAAAGAATAAAACAAAGCTTGAAACAGCTATAAAATATTTAAGGACAATAAAACCTATAATTTACTAATTCTTAGTAGTAACAAATAGAAAGATTTATAAATATGTTTTTTTGAAAAAAACTTATGGCAGTTTTTCAAGATTGGGAATTAACGCTTATGAAATGGACAGGTATAGCTGTAGCTTCATTTTTGACTTTAAATACTGCTTTACATCCAATACTTTCTCATTTTAATGGGAAAATTGATTCTGGAGAAAATACTATTGTTCTTTCAAATGATTATAATCCAGATAATGATGATGGATTTTTTTCAGGAGGTATAGTAGATTTTTTTATGTATCCTCCAGTGGTTTTAAGACAGAATTTAAGGGGGCGACATGTTGATTGGTATAGTAATGCAACAAGAGCTCAAGTTTTGGATTCTTTTGAGGATCCAAAGTACCAAAATATTGTACTTATAGGTCATGGAAGTAATGCTAATTATGCTACGGGGGATGGGGCAGTAGGTGTTAGAGATCTTTATGATCTTGATATTCCTGTAAGAAATGGAGAATTAATGCAGCATACTTGTGGAGTTTGGGATTTAAATGTTAGTTTGAGAGATTATCTTTATCCAGATGTATCTCAAGGTTTTAGTTTTGATCGAGAAGTGCGTTGGATTGAAAATTATGCAGTTTCTTGGGTTGCTGTTTTGGGGAATTAAATTTTAAACCATAGTTTTCTTAACCCAAATTTCAATAGCATTGTTCCTTAACAATTTCTTAATTACAATTGTATTTATAAAAAGAATCAATAATAGTAGTTTTATGGAAGAGATAAGGAAGAGTATTAGAACAATACCCGATTTTCCTAAAGAAGGAATTATGTTTAGAGATATTACTACTTTACTTAATACTCCTAAAGCTTTTAAGAAAACAATGGATTACTTTATGATTAGATATAAAGGTAGGAAAATTGATAAGATTGTTGGAATTGAGTCTAGAGGGTTTATTTTTGGGGGAGCATTAGCATATTTGTTAGGAGTTGGCTTTGTGCCAATAAGAAAGAAAGGGAAATTACCTGGGGACAAGACTTCAGTTACATATGATTTAGAATATGGAACTGATACAGTAGAGGTACATACTGATGCCATTAGTCCTGGGGAGAATGTATTGGTGATCGACGACCTTATAGCTACTGGAGGTACTTGTTTGGCTGCTTGTCAGCTTATTGAAAATCTTGGTGGTAAGATTGTTGAATGTGCTTTTTTGGTGGATTTACCAGAATTAAAAGGTACAGAGAAACTAAAGAATAAGGGATATGATATCTTCTCTTTAGTTGATTTTGAAGGCGATTAATTATCTTTTCTTCTTAACTTTCTTTTTAGTTGTTTTTTTAACTCTTCCTAAAAGAGCTCTTTCCATTTTTACTATTTTTCCTTCAAGCCTATAGATTCTTCGCATACTATAGATCATTGCTACTACAGCTGCTAGTGTTACGTAAGAAATAAAAAGTATTTGCATTTCAATTGAAGCCATATTATCACCTAGTTATTTTAGGGGTTATTTTTATTTAAATAGTTTTCTAAAGGAAACTCTTATAAAATATTGATTAACTGCCTTTTAATGAGATGTTATATAAAAAAGCATTTGATACTGCTGCAAAATATGGTCGAGTATATAGAGATATCTGGCCAATTGATTTTACTAGTATGTGGGATAATGGTTCTTTTTTAAATGCAGATATTCTTGAAGCGATTGCAGACACAAGAGAAACTTTTGAAACTGGTGAAAAAGTTATTGGTGCTTTGATGGATTCTGTGATATGGGATTATTTGTCAATGTTTGGATTTTTACCTGGTCAGTATTATCGAGTAGAATTGGAAAAGCATACTTATGTTTGTAATCATCCTGCACATAATAAGCCAAGAATTGAACTTAAAAAGGGTGAAAGGAGAAGTAAGTCTAGAGAGAAACTTCATGGGAGTCGAGGAGAGATGATTCATCCTAAAGAGATTGCTGTTTTTGTTGTGCCTGAGGGTGATTATGTTGTGGGAGAAAATCATGGATCTCTTTTGTATTTGCCTCAAAATCAGAACGAGGGTACGTTTTTTTCAGTAATGGATGTTATGGAGAATAAAGGAGAAGTAAAATGTCCTTATTGTCATACAGGTTCTAGTTTGGTTAGGGAAGTTTCACATTTAACTTTAGTTTATAGAATTAAACCTGATTTGGAAGGTTTAACTCGTGATTTAGGTGTTAGAGTTAAGAGATCAGAATTAGATTGGGCTTTATCTGATACTCACATTTTTCCTACTTACATGCATGCCTTAAATGAAGATATTCCTTTGGAAGTTTTGCTTAGGAGAAAAGTTACTAATAGGCCATTAAAGAGGGAGGAGAGATTAGGGAAATTGAAAAGTAGAATTGTTAGAAGATATGCTCCAGATGTTGTTTTTGAGAGTAGATTAAAAAGAAATGTCCCTGATAAATATTTTTTAACTAAATATATTAATAGAAAGAAGAGATTATGGGATCATTTGGGAATTAGAGTTTTGTTTCCTAGGGATGGAGATGTTGGAAGATTTGTATATGACTTTGCTTTGCATTTATCTCATTGGAATTTAAATAGAAGAGATGTAAAGAATTTTTTTGATAAACCTAAAAGTTCAGGTTACCAGGGAGTTCATTTTAGGGGTAAGTTGAATAGAGAGTTATTTGAATATTTGGGTGGAATTACTCAAGATCAAATAAAACAATGGTTAGCTTGGAAATGTGTTGAACTACAAGGAAGAACTTTTGAACAGGATTTTATGGCTAATACTGATCCTGGGCAGAGACATGATTTGTTTAAAGCTAGAACAACTGAGAGAGAAGTTGTTAGGTTTGCAGTGGGTCATCCAGATAAAGGCATAGAATATGCTTTTTTAAGATCTATTTTTGATGCAGCTAATGATCATTCTTCTTCATAGAGTTTTTCTACTATATTTGCGAATGCAGGTCTTGTAATTAGAACACCAATTGTTACTCCTACAATAGTTGTTAATGCAAATCCTCTAATCAAACCAGCTCCTGCGTTCCATAATGGGATCATAGCTGCTACTGTTGTTGCATAGGCTGCAAAGATAATAAAGAATGCTGTTTTTAATCTTTTTTTCCAGTTACTGAATCTTTCTTTTACACCTTTCATTACTTCATCTACAATAACAATTTGATCATCAACTCCAGTTCCAATTGCTGCAATTATACCTGCGATTGCTGCCATGTCTAGGTTCCAACCAACTGCTGCTGCAAATCCTAGAATAAGAATTAATTCAGATATACCTGTAAAGATCATTGGAAATACAACTTTCCATGCTCTGTATCTTATGAAGATCACAAAAGCAACTGCAAGTATTGCAATTAGTCCAACCCAAATTGTATTTTTAACAAAACTTTCTCCCATGATTGGAGAGATACTATCCATTTTTGCTATTTCAATGTCAAATGGAAGTGAACCAGTAATTAAGATTGTTTGTAATTGATCCATATTTGCAGATGCATCTTCTACTGCGTCTGCTTTGTTGAGTCCATAACCTGGACCTGAGATTGCGATTGCTGTTGTTGCCTTACCTTGAAGACTTTCTGAAATTCTTAATGAGTCTACTAGTTCTCCATCAAGATATAGATCTAGGTTTTCTGATAGATATCCACTACCTGATTCATCAAAGACAACTTCAAGAGCTTCTGTTGCTGCTGCTTGTTTTTCAGCTGCTTCTTGAGATAGAGTTATTTGAAATTCAAATTGACAGTATGTTTGATCTCCAACTGGATCACAAGATCTTATTCCTGAACAGGAGCCATCATCTCTACATACATAAGGTATGTCTTCTTTTCCACCGATGAAAACAGTTTCTTCACCTATTCTAGCTTCGAAGAAACCTTGTTGGGATATTAAATCTTGAACTTCTCCTTCAGTTGTACCAGCTAGTTCAATTAAAACAAACTGGTTTCCTGCCCAATCTTCTGCTGTTCTTATTTTTATGTCAGAAAGTCCATAGACATTAAGTCTGTTTTCAAGTACACTAATAAGATCATTGATATCAGCGTCAGTTATTTCATCTTCAGAGATGGGTTGTAGAAGAACTCTTGTTCCTCCTTGTAAGTCTAATCCTAATAATAAATTTGATTTTGCAGCTTCACCAATTGTTAATTCTGGAACCTCTCTTGATAGGTAAGCATATTCTCCTTCATCTGTTCTGATAATTAGTTTTTGTTTTGGAATTAGTATGTCTAATACAGAATCATACTCTTCATAAGTGTCAATCTCTTGTCCATTTACTTCTAAGAGTGTTGCATCTTCTAGAAGATCTGAGTTGTATAGTGTTAAGTTTTCATCAATTGAGAATTGAATATCATTTGTTATTGTATAAGTTAATGTTTCTTCTGTTGTTTTTATTTCAATTTCTTGTGATTCATATTGAAGTTCAGCTATTGCATCATTGTAGTCTTCAATAGTATTTATTTCATTTTCATTTATTGTTAATAAAATTTCACCTTGAGATAATCCTTGTTCTGAAATTGCTGAACCTGAAGGAACACTTTTAACTTCAATTCCTTCTGCATTTGGTGTGGGGTTTATTGCAATTATAGCTAGAACTATGAAAAGCAGTAGTATCCAGACTCTCCAAGTGAATATATTTTTCATTCTAAGCCTCGTTTCCTTTTTGCATACCAAACTAGTAATCCTGCATTCATACAGTATGTAATTATAATATCAACAAGTAAACCAATAATGATAATTAGGAACATTTGTTTTAGTACTAAAGATGTTGCAACAAGGTAACCTACTGATAGTGCTACAATTGTTGTTATAGACATTGTTAGTCCTGTTTTCATTGAACTCATAATGCCTTCGAAGATTGTACCTTCTCTTTTCTTTAGAATCCTTGTTGTAAGTAAGATGTCTGTGTCAATTGAATATCCTATTAATAATAATAATGCAGCTATACCTGCTGTTGATAGTCTTATGTTTGCTAGGTTTAGTATTGCCATGGTTATACTTAGATCTGCAAATGCTGCGAATACAACTGCTAGAGAAGGTATCCACATTCTGAATGTAATGAAAACAACAATTGCCATGAATAAAAAAGCAAGGAGTATTGCAATCATCATTTGTTTGTAAAAGTTTTCTCCTAAAGAGGAGCCTACTATTTCTATTGAGAAATTATCAGAATCTAATGTTATTCCAGTGAGAGTTTCTATTGCTTCTCTTAGTTCTTCTTGTTCAACATCACTTATTTCTATAGAAATCCCTAAAAGTTCATCAGATCCAAATTTACTTATGTCTCTAACAATTAGATCTTTTCCAGGAAAAGTATCTTGTAATTGAGATTCAAGGTCTGGAAATTCTTCTGAAGTATATATAGTTGCAGTAATTCCACCTTTTAGAGATACATCCTTTTCTATGATATCTCCAGTTTGTGCATATTGGACTCCTAAGGTGATTAAAGCTATGATTAGAATTATGATTGGGATGATGAATAATTTTTTGTAGTTTTTAAGGTAAAACTCCCTGAACTTCTCTTTCATGAAATGATATAATTTTGTTTTATTTATATACTTTATTCTTTTTATTTATGAAAACACTTTTAAATAAAAACATCTCATAGAGTATTGAAAAAGAGGATGAAAAAGTCGTTATTTATAATAGGTATTGTATTATTTATATTATTAATAGTATATTCTGGTAGTGCTGAAGTAGGAACTGTGTGTATTAATGAATCTGATTGTGGGGATGGAGAGGTTTGTACTGAAGGCCTTTGTGCTTTGGATGTAGAATGTGTTGAGGATGCGGAGTGTGGTACTGGATTTGTTTGTGAGACTTCTGTTTGTGTTGAAGATGTTGTGGTAGAGACACAAAATGAGACTGAAGAAGTTTCTGGAACTGGTGCTGCTGAAACTGAAACTGTTGTTCAATTGATAACTTTGGAATTAGAAGGAGATAGGTTTGTTGAGAATTCTGCTTTGGAAGGAATTGTAACTCTAGGTTTAGATCAGAAAGTGTCTGTGGATGAGACTTTTAAAGTAACTGTGGGAGGGAATGAATATACTTTAGCTTTTAGTGATATATTATCTAGTTCAAATTATTCTTTTTCAGAACAAGCTGGGCCTATGAATACTTCTAATTCAGAATTAAGTAAAATGTTGACTTTTACTGAGGCTGGAGAACAGTATGTTGCTGTAGAATTAGACAGGTATTCACAAATTGATAATGTAGAAGTAGGAGTATCTGGTGTGCAATATAGTGCTACTTATCCTCAGAATGTAACTATTGATTTTGGTGGTGAAGGAAATATGGATTGGTATTATTTTGGTGATTTTGTTTCTTATAATTCAGATGTGTTTGTTTCTCCTGATTTTGATGGAGTTTCAGAAGGAGTGGCTTATATTACAAATAATGATACTTATTATTGTGAATTGATTGATATTCCTGAAACTAAAGAAGTAAATATTACTGTAGGTTATACTAAGATGGGTAGTGATGGAGATATTAAGGCTGTTATTCTTTCTGTTCCAGGAGGAAACCCTTTAGTTGGTTTTTCAGGAGGAAATGATAATTGTGATTTAAGTGAGAGTAAAACAGAAGATTCTTGTTCTATTTCAATGGAATATCCTATTGAAGGTGAGTATTTGTTTTGTGTTTATTCAGATATATCTGAAGATGATATTACTCAATTGTTTGAGTTGCCCACAGATACAACTGGAGAGACAACAACTTCTTTTACTTGTCCAGTTGCAGAAGGATCTTTGTGTACTCCAGTAGGAAATAATAATTTTGATATTAAGGTTAATACTGGTTCTTATGATAAACAGATGAAGGAAACTATTGTGTTTGGAGATTGGGAGACATTTTATGGAAGTGTTTCAGAGGGATTTGAATTTTATGTTGGAAGTGGAGATTATTCTGGTGTTTGTGAAACTGATACTTGTATTATCCCAGTATTGGTTTCTTCTGATACTAAAGGAAGTGTAAATTTAACAAATATTAAAATTGATTTTACTCCTTATAATCAAGATTTGCAGTCTAGTCTTTTTGCTTTTTATGATTTAGAAGTTTCACCTAATCTTGTTGCTGAAGTGAGTTCAAGGTTGATTATTTATGGTACTAATGTAGATGTAGATTTGAGTTTGTTTAATATTTCATTACCTATTGGAACTTATGATTTTCAGGTTGATTTTTTAGGTGAGAGTGAGACTACTCCAATTGAGGTTGTTAGTGAAGCTGATTATTATACACCTAGCGAATTGATTAGTGAAGTTAAGAGTAAGTATGCTACTTATTTGACTTCTTCTTCTGAGGAAGGAATTATTGTTTCTATTTTGGGATTAGATCGGAAAGTTCAGGATGCAAAGGATAAGATTGAAGGTTATGAACCTCAAGTTGGTTTTGTGAGTAATATTGAATTATTGGGGAATATTGAAACAGCATTGAATGAATTACCTTGGGAGATTGAGTTTACAGAAGATTACAAAGATACTCAAATAGTGGAACCAAATGATATATCTGCTGATATTGGAGGAGATGAAGTTTATTTTCAACAAGAGGCTGTGAAAGTTGTTGGTGAGAGTAAGAAGGTTACTATTACAAATTATGATGGTACTGTTTCAACTTATAGATTGATTAAAAAAACAGTTCAGGCAAATGAAGATATGGATAGTTTGAATGTGTTTATTGTTTCAACTTTATCAACCTCTTCTTTGGCTACTGATTTAACACCTACTACCGTTTCAACTAATATTGGTAAGTATGTTTTATCTGATGTTAGTTCAGGTAGTTCTGAAGTGTATTATTATTTGGGTGCTGAGTCAGAGAGTTTGGATGATTATACTATTGTTATTACTTATGAGAATGAGGAAGAAGAACCTGAATGTGTTACTGATGAGGACTGTAATTCAGGATATGAATGTTATGTGGGAGATTGTATTGAGAAAGAGTCTAGTGCTTTAATTTGGATTGTTTTAGTTGTTTTAGTTTTATTGGTTGGTGGGGGGGTTGGTGCTTATTTTTATTTGAAAAGGTCTAAACCGCTTAATAAAAAAGTTTTACAGAAAGAAGAACCTGATTCAGAGATTATGAAATTTATTAAAAATGGTATGAAGAAAGGAATGGGTGAAGGTGTTATTAAGCAAGTGCTGATTAAGAAGGGCTGGAAAAAGGCTGAGATTGAGAAAGAATTCAAAAAGTTTAAAAGTGGAGGGAAAGAACTTTCAGAAATAGGAAGTTTTGTTGCTGATGCGAAGAAAAAAGGAATTGGTGATGAAGCAATAAGGCAAGTTCTTATAAAAAAGGGTTGGAATAAAAAAGAAATTGAGGATGAACTTAGGAGGCGGGCAAAATGAAAAAATGGTTATTAGTTTTAGGATTATTGTTAGTTTTAGTTACTGGTTGTAGTGAGTATGTTGCTGAAGAGGCAGCAGAGGCGCAACTAGAAGCGGAGGGTGGTGATGCTGAAGTAGATATTGATGGTGATGATGTTAATATTGAATATTCAGATGGTGATACTGATATTGTAATGCAAGGTGAGAATTTAGGTGGTAATGATTGGTGTAATGAAGATGCTACAGTGAATATTGTTGCAACTGGAGATGATGCAGGAACTTATCAATGGGAAGTTATGGGGATTGTTGATTCTGGAGAGTATGAGGGATTGTGTCATATGAGAACTTATATGGAAAGTGGTGGATCAACAATTGAAGCTGATTATTATGTGAATGAAGAGGGTGAGACAGTTCACATGAATATGAATAGTGCGGGAACTGAGTATGATTTTGATTACTCTAGTTGAAGTGTTAAATATTTTTTCTTTGTTTCTTTTCTTTTTGTTTTAGGAGTACCTTTAATGATTTATGAGCTAATGCAACAATATATCCTCTAGCAAAATGTTTATAAAGGTGTAATTTTTCTTTTGAGTTATTGCACCGGTAGTTCAATGGCTAGAATTTTGGCCTTCCATGAACTTCAAGGTTTGAAGAGAGCCAAAGATCTGGGTTCGAATCCCAGCCGGTGCATTTTATAATTAAGATGGAAAAAAGAAAGATCAAAGGTTATGTGATGGCTGGTGTTGGATTCTTGATGATTTTAATTAATGCATTAGGTTATTTGCTAGGATGGCAAACAGATTTTACACCTTTGTGGATAATTGGTTTAGTCTTTGTTGTTATTGGAATGAAATGGGTTAGTAAGAATTAATTCTTTTATTTTAATAAACTTTAAATAGTTGTAATTTCTTTGAAGTTTATCTTAGGAGGGATTAATATATGAATTCGAAAAAATGGAATTATATTTTATTGTTTGCACAATTAGTTGTGTTAGTTGTAATGTTGTTTCAGATTAATGCTGTAAATAACAAGATTGATGATCTATCTGGTATGGCTGTAGGTGGTGCAGATGTTGTTGTAGATGCTGGTGCTGCTATAGCTGATGAACCTACAATTGTAGAAGTTTCAGTAGATGATGATCCTTGGACTGGAGGTAAAAATGCAGATGTTGTTATTGTTGAATTTTCTGATTTTGAATGTTCATTCTGTTCAAGAGCGTCTACTACTATAGATCAATTATTAGATGAATATGGAAATGATATAAAAGTTGTATTTAGAGACTTCCCATTGAGTTTCCACGCTAATGCACATATTGCTTCTGAAGCTGCTGAGTGTGCTCATGAACAAGATATGTTCTGGGAAATGCATGATATGATTTTTGCTAATCAAGATGCATTGGATAGTGATTCTCTAAAAGGTTATGCAGATGAACTTGGTTTAGATACTGATGATTTTAATGAGTGTTTAGATTCTGGTGAAATGAGTGCTGAGGTTGATGCTGACTTTGCAGATGGAGCTAGTTATGGTGTTCAAGGGACTCCAGCGTTCTTCATTAATGGAGAGTTGATTTCAGGAGCACAACCTGTAGAGAACTTTAGAGCAATTATTGACAAGCATCTTTAAGGGCATTAAGCCCACTATTTTTTCTTTTTTCTTAATAAAACTTATAAATGGTGATTTAAAACTTCTTTTTATGGGAATTAAAGATGTATTTGATACTCCTATGGGTTATCATGTTGTTGAGAGAGAACAAGGGATGGAATTAGGTCAATTGGCTAGAAATATGATTACTGAGTTTTTTAGGGATGGAGATGCCCAAGTTTGTCATGTTCATTATAGAAATAAGGGAAGGTTGGGATGGGTTCCAAGTATAGATGCTGTTAAACTTTTGAGAGGGGATGATTTTCTTAGAACTAGTACAAGTCCTTTTATGCATTTTTGGTCTAGAACTACTGAACATAATGGACCTTTAGAAGACTATTTAGATGACGTTGGTGAAGTATATATACAGATGGTTTCTAGAAATGGAGTTAATGGTATGGGTATTGAATCTGTTAGTGGTGGTTGTCAGGTTGGAAGATATGGTTTAGACTAAATGTAGAATAGAATTAAGTGTTAGTAGATTGTAGTTTTCTTTGTTTACTTCTATTATTGTGACACTTGTGTTTGCTAAAGATGGACCAAGTTCTACATATTTTGGACCTTTATTTTCAATGAATCCTATTATTGCTAAGTCTATGCCTCCATGTCCAACTAGAAGTATTGTTTCGTTTGTGTAAGTTTTTTTTAAGTATTTTAAGAAGTCTTTTCCTCTTTGGTAGAGTTCATCAAGAGTTTCTCCTTCTTTAGGTTGGGGGTAGATTCCATCTCTATCTTTTGCTCCAGAACCAAATTCTTCTTCACTTTCTCCTTCGAATTCTCCTAAAGATCTTTCTCTTAGTTCTTTTGTTAGTGTGAAGGGAGTATTTTTATGATAATCTGCTATTAGCTTTGCTGTATCTGCAGCTCTTGTTAAGTCACTCGAGTATATATGGTCAATTTTTTCATCTTTTAATCTTAAAGCTAGTTTTTTTGCTTGTTCTATTCCTTTTTCTGAAAGTTTTCCAGGAAGTTGACCTTGGATTATTCCATTAACATTTTCCTCTGTTTCTCCATGTCTGGTTATAATTAGCTTCATGAGAATTTCTTTAGTTTAATTATTTAAAAAGCTTTATATATTTTAGACTCTTTGGTTTGGTTATTCTGAATAATTATATAAATTATAGGGGTTAATTTTAAATTAATTTTTATTATATATTTAATTATGATTTTTAAAGGGAGATTTGAGAAAGGGAATATACCTTGGAATAAAAAGCAAGTTAAGAAAAATTGTTTGTTTTGTAGACGACAAATAGAGATTTCACAAAGTAGGCACAAAGAGGGAAGAGGAAAATTTTGTTCTCTTAATTGTAGAAGAAATTATAAGTATAAATTAGCTAAAGGGTTTATATTGACTGAGGATTTAGCTGAATTAATTGGGGCTATTATTGGGGATGGGTGTATAAATAAAAATTATAGGAGAAAGGATTATAGGATACAAATATCTGGAAATAAAAATGAAGATAAAGAATATTATGATAAATATCTTCCTCATTTAGTTTTTAGGTGTTTAGGAATTTTGCCGAGACCTTATCTGGCAACCAATGGTGCTTATATCTTACAATTTCAATCAGAACCCTTTAGAATTTTTTTAAATTCCTTAGGTATTGAACCTAGAAAAACAAAAACAGTAAGAATTCCTTTTGAAATAAGAAAAAATATATTTTTTTTACAGGCATGTATTAGAGGAATTGCTGATTCAGATTTTACATTTATTTGTACAAAAAGAAAAAAAGATAAACCTAATAATTATCCTAGAATTTGTGCCCAATTTGCTTCAAAACCTTTGGTAAAAGATTTAGAATGGGCTTTAAGAGGTATGGGATTTACTTTAAATACAAAATATGAATATTTTAGGGAAGATAAGAGGGGGTTTTCTTATATAACAAATTTTATAAATTTGGATGGTCCTTATAATCTAAGAAGATGGTTAAATTTAATAGGTTTTTCAAATCAGAGAATAATTACAAGATATCAAGTATGGATGAAAACTGGAATTTTAAAACCCAAAACAACTATAGAAGAGAGAAAAAGAATTCTTATGGGGTAGTGGAGGGGGTGATCTGGTATGGGTAATATTTTAATTTTTTGCGCCCATTCGCTCAGATGATGAAGCGATTGGAATGGGTGGAACTATTGCAAAATATGTTAAGCAGAGAAAGAAAGTGATTAAAGTAGTGTTTTCACATGGTGAAAAGTCTATTCCTCATCATGATGAAGGGGTTGTTAAGAGAGCTAGGAGAAGGGAAACTAAGGATGCTAGTGCTTTTATTGGTATAAAGGAAACAATATATTTAGGGTTAGCTGATACTAGGTTGAAGAGAGAGGTGAAGAAAAAGAATATTGAAAAAAAGGTTTATGACATTATTAAGCAGTATAAACCCGAGAAGATTTTTATTCCTTCTGCTTTAGATATTCATCCAGATCATCAAGCTGTGCATAAGAAAGTATTAGAAATATTAGATAGTAGGTTGGTTTCTTATAGAGTTTATGCGTTTGAGGTGTGGAATATTATGGATGAGGACTATCCTAGATACTATGAGGATATATCGGATTACATTAGGCAGAAGATGGATTATATAAAAAAGTTTAAAAGTCAGTGGATGTATATGTTTACATTGTACTTACCAGCATATTTTAGGGCAAGGTCTTATGGAAGAAAGGTAAAAGTTAAATTTGCTGAGAGGTTTTATAGATTAAGATGAAATTATTGTTTGTAGTATCTGGAATAGGATATGGTGATTCAACAAGAGAACATGCTAATATTCGTGCTGTGAAGAAAGCTTTTCCAAGGGCTAAAATTTTAGTTGCGGGTTATGATAATTCTTATGAATATTTTAAAAATAAATATAAAACAGTAAGAATAGAAGGATATAAGTTACCTGGAAAAAAATTGAAGATTAATATTGGACGTTTTGCCTTGGCTAATATATTTTTACCTTTGTTTTGGTTTACAAGTACTTTGAAAGTTAAATTACAAGAATTTAATTTTAAACCTGATTTGATTATTTCTGATTTTGAACCGGTTGGTTTATCATTAGCAACTCTACTTGGTAAAAAATGTCTTGTTGTTTTTGGTTATGATCCTTTGTTGTTTAGAGAATATGATAAGAAGAATAAAGTTAATTATAAAGTTAGAACTCAAGCTAAATATTTTGAGTATTTATATTCACAAGCACATATGGTTGCTTTACCTACATTAGGAAAGAAAAGAAGGATTGTAGATTATGTTTATGTTAATCCTATTGTTAGGAAAGAGCCTAAGGATCTACCTAGTGAGAAAGATCTTATGAATAAATTGAAGTTAAGGAAAAAACCCATTTTGGTTATGTTAGGTGGAAGTGAATTTGGTACAAGGTTGGCTTTAGATATTAATAAGATAGCAGTTAAGCATAAGAAAGAAGATTTTTTGATTTTTGGTGCAAATATAAAAAGAGTTAAGTTGAATGAGAATGTTAGTTATGTTAGATATGCAGATGATGTTTTGAAATATTTGAAAGTAGCTAAAGGTGTTATTGCACTTGGTGGTCAGTTGACTTTGGCTGAAGCTTTAGTCTATAAGAAACCTGTGTTGTGTTTCCCAATAAAAGATCATGTTGAACAAATTTTAAATGCACATTCTGTTAGGAATCTAGTTATGGTTTCTAAGGAAAGTAATTACAAGACTGTAGATAGGAAAGTTGGAGAATTTATTAAGAAGTTGCCAATTCTTAAGAAAAAAGTAGTTAAGTATAATTTGAAAGCTGGTGGTTCTAAGGAAATAGTTAATTTGATTAAGGTTGCTTTGGAGAAGTAGAATATTTTTTAATTACTTTTAACCAAGATTTATTTTTCTTAGAAATAGCATCAATAGAGTAGATACATACATCATTTATTTTTAATGATTTTACCATTTCAAGATCTTTTTTTAGATCATTTGTATTTTTGTATACTCCTTCTGTGTTTAGAATTCCTTCACCAATTAAACCAATTGAAACTGTAAACTTTTCTTTTCTTTTCCTTAAGCCAAAGTTGATTTTATCATAGACTCTCATTAAACCCATTAGCTTTGGTCCAGGTATTGAAGTGTAGGCCATGTATTGTCTTTTTGCCTTTAGTGTTATTGGAACATAACAGCCACATCTTTTTAGATACCATTTTGGGAATGGGAACATATTTACTAGAATATGGGAGTTCTTACTTAGTTTTTTTATTGTTTTTAATAGATAGTCATTATTTTTTCCTTTTTTGAATAAATATTTTAGTACATAATTTATCATTCTTAGATTTGTGTAATTGCCTTTGAATGGGGGCTCTAGATCTATTTTAACATTTAACCCTTGGTATTCTAGTAATTTGTCTATGTTCTTCTTTGATACAAATCCTGAGAACCAGTAGCCATCTTTTTTTAACAGGGTGGGCCAAGCATTTACTATTATTCTATTACTTGTTTTTTTAATTTCCCTTTTCCACCATTCATAGTTTTGTCTAGATGTACAAGCAATATAGATAGTAATGTTTAGATTGAGCTCTTCTAGCCAATTTGCTAGGTTTTTCCAGTTGGTTCTTCCTGGAAATTCACACCAAAATATGAAGTTCATAATTTTATTATGTTAAAATATACATATAAAACTTACCAAAAAACTTATAAATGATGTAATTACTGAATAGTAGTGTAAAATGACAGTTAGAAAGTTAAGAAAACAAGATCAATGGGAATTGATGCAAATTTGTGCAGATACTGCTATAGTTGGAAAACCAATTGATCCTTTATTTTCAGATAGAGAATTATTTGCTGAATTGATGCTTGGTTATTATCTTAATGATGAACCAAAACACACTCTTGTTGTGGAAGAAGAAGGAGATGTTGTTGGTTATTTAACTGGTTCTACTAATCCAAGAGCTCAGTGGGGAATTATTAAGAGTGGTGCACCAGTTGTGTGGGATATGACAGATAAGTTAGTTAGTGGAGAGTATGCTGAATCTCCTCAGAATAGGCAGTTTCTTAAGTGGTTATTTACTAGAATGCCTTTGGAGATGCCAAAGCATCCAAAGAATAGTGCTCATGCCCATTTTAATTTAATGGAGAGAGTTAGAGGAAGAGGTCTTGGTCCTTTGTTGATTTCTTCTGCTTTAGATTTATTTAGAGAAGATTTACAAGGGTTAGATTATTTGTATGGAGAGGTTATTGCTCATCCTGGAAAGTCATTAAGTGAATTTGAGAGAATGGGATTTGAGATTTATGATAAAAAAAGAACAACTTTGTATGAAGGGCATTTACAAGGACCTGTTCATCTTGCTTGTATTGTAAAACCTTTAAAATAAACTATTTGTTTTTTCTCTACCACAAAATCCACAGATAAATTTGTTTTTATTTCTATAGAATTTAGAGGGAACAAATTCATAGTTTTCAGGATTTGAAATGCAATGAGGGTTTTCACAGGAAATAAGATTTTTTAGTATTTTTGGAGGAAGGACTTTTGTTTTTCTTAATGTGTCTTCAGAAATTAAGTTAATGGTTGCGTTTGGAGCGAATAAACCTATTTTTCTCATTTGTTCATTATTAACTTGATAGTTCCATATTTTTAGTATATCTTTTTTATCACCTTTTTTACTTGGAAGGTTAACTCCAATTGTACAGGTTGTTTCTTTAGGTAGTTTTAGTATCTCTTTGATTAAAGGGGCTGTATTTGATTCTAAGTGATCTATTGCTGTACCTGAATCCATTTCCCAAACAAGGTAACCGCCTTCTTTTTTAGGTCTATCTTTTAGGCTTATTTCTTTAAATTCAAATTCAGTTTCTTCTTCTTCTGGCGAGATATATGTTTCTACAGATCCTATTTTTCCTGATACTAAAGCTAAAATTGCCATTCTAGTGTAAACTCCGTTTTCAGCTTGTTCCATGTATCCTGCTTGAGGTAGTGCATCTACTAATGGATTAATTTCAATTGCTTTTTTGTTTCTTGGTAGAGGATGCATGACTACTGTTTTGGGATTAACAAGATGTTCAGGTTCTAAACTAAAACTTTTTCTAACTTGTTCGTATTCTCTTTTATCTCCGAATCTTTCTTCTTGTATTCTAGTCATGTATAAGATATCACTGTTTGTTCCATCATTAATGTTTGTTGATTCTATGAATTTAACTCCTTTTTTCCATAAGTATTCTTTTAGGTATTGAGGTAGTTTTAGTATTTCTGGAGATATAAAATTGAAAGTTATGTTTTGGAATTTTGTTAGTGCTAGGGCTAAAGAGTGTACAGTTCTACCATACTTCATGTCTCCTACAAAGGAGATAGTTAGATTGTCTAGACTTTCTTTTCTTTTTAGGATAGTGTAAAGATCTAGTAGTGTTTGAGTAGGATGTTCATGAGCTCCATCTCCACAGTTTATTACTGGAACATCTAGAACATCAGCTGCCCATTGTGCAGAACCTTCTAAAGGGTGTCTAATAGTAACAATACTAGCTCCATATTTTTTTAGCATTGTTATTGTGTCACTTAGTGTTTCTCCTTTGATTGCAGAGGTTCCATCACTGTATAAGAAGGGTTGAATTGTGGCTCCTAGGTTTTTTGCAGCCATATAGGTACTTAGTCTTGTTCTTGTGCTAGATTCATAGAAAACTAAGGTTACTACTTCTCCTTTTAGTAATTCTTTGTATTGTTCTTTATTCTTTTCCATATCTTGGGCTGTTTTTAGAATAAATTCAATATCTTCACGGGAGAAATCTTTAATTGATACTACATCTCTATTTTTGAATGCAATCATTAATTTAATTTATAATTATTTATTTTAAAAGGGTTATGCAACAGGATTAGTTATTTTAAGCTTTCCATATATTTTATTAGAAGTTCTGTTGTGGTTACTTTGTTTAGTTCTTTTCTTATTATTCTTGAGCCCCTTAGATTTCTTGTAAATTCTTGAGCCTTTTGTCTTAGAGTGTGTAGATTTAGTAGGTTGTACTTTTTTGCTAGTTTTGTATATTCCAGGAATATGTCTATTTTTTCTTTAGTACTTGGCATTTGTAATTGTTCTTTTGTTTTTAGATAATGATCTATTCTTGTAAATAGGTGTGGATCACCAATTGCAGCTCTTCCAATCATAACTGCATCACAATGTTGTAGTAAGGCTTCTGCTTGTTTTCCATTTGTTACATCTCCATTTCCAATAATTGGAATGTTAGCTTGTTCTTTTACTTCGGCTATTGCTTTCCAGTTTGATTTTCCTGTGAAACCTTGTTTGAAAGTTCTTCCATGTATTGCTATTGCATCTGCTCCATTATCTTCTATTATTTTTGATATTTTCATTACATTATTTTTTTCATAACCTAGACGAATCTTTGCTGTTATTGGAATTGATGAATGTTTTACTAGTGTTGAAATAATCTTTCCTACTTTTTCAGGTCTTTTTAGTAATGCAGCTCCAGAACCAGCTCCTACAATTTGGTGTGCAGGACAGCCAAAATTGAAATCTATAATATCTGCTTTATCCTCTATTTTTTCTACTGCTGCTTTAATTGGTTGTTCTCTTAATCCAAATAGTTGGAAAGAGACTGGTTTTTCATCTTTATGAGTTAGACATAGTTTTTCAGTTGATTTGTTATTTCTTTCTAATGCATTTATGTTAATCATTTCAGAGCATCTTAATCCTGCATCTTTGCAGAGAAGTCTGAATGGAAGGTTAGTTATACCTGCCATAGGTGCGAGAATTAATTCATTTTTTAGTTTTACTTTGCCTATTTTCATGGTAATAAACGGGCCCGATGGGATTTGAACCCACGACCCCTTGCTCTCTCCACATGGATAGGAGGTTCACCAACTTTTGTTTCAAGTGCTCTATCCAAACTGAGCTACGGGCCCTTGTTATTTGAAATGAACTTCTTATATTTTAATATATGCTTTTTATTTTTTGGTTTTATTTTTTTGAACCATCTTTCTAATTGATCTTTACCTTTTAGTCTTAATCCACTGTGATATCTAATAATTCTAAAATTTTGAGAAATTAATATTTTTTTTATTTGTTCTACTAAAATATCTGATTTGTTTGATATTTCTAGAATTGGATAATGAGTTTTGTATCTTGGATCTTTATCAAAATATAAGCTTCCGTCTGTGTCAAATAGGCCCCTAATAATATATTTATAGTTCTCCCATTTAGAGTTATATTTTTCGCTTATTTTGAGATTCTTTTTTAGTCCTATTGGAAAATTTAAATTATTATTTAGAAAATACAATAGTTTTTTGTGACCAAATGTAAATTCCATTGAATTAGTATTTGGTTTGTAATGTAAATATCCTGTTCTTGAAAACAAAGGTTTACAAATTCCTTTTATTCTTTTTGATAGGTAGTTTTTGTCATCTTTGGAATGTCCACTAAAACCTATAATCCATTGAATTTTATTAGTTTTTTTACTTTTTATGATACTTATCCAACCATCTCCTAATAATGCACCATAAAACTCTAAGAATTGTTTATTGTAGATATTGATTGATAGTGGTTCATTGTATCTTTTGGATTTTTTACCTCCATTTTTTTGTCTATTTTTTAATTCTTCTTCACCATATTTTAAAACCATTTTGTTGTAAGAAGATTTTCCTCCTTTTTTTTGACCCCAATTACTTTCTTTTTTTTCTAAAATAAATTTATTAAATTTTTTTAATTTTGGGAAAGCAGTAATGAGTTTATTGTATATTGGTTGAGGGAGATGGTTTGTTTCATAATGCCAATTTTTGAAGGTTCTTCTATTAAATTTAAAAAAATTGCAGAATTGATTTATATTTTTACTTTTTGATAGTTTGATGGCTTCTGTTAAAAATTCTTTTTGTTTTTCTTTTTGAAAAATAATCTGCATACTTTTTTTATACTTTTATTTTATTTAAATTTTTCCCTATCCAAACTGAGCTACAGGTCCATATTCTGCTTAAACTGAGAGTCATTTAAAAATCTTGCTATGGAAATCTATTTAAGGAGTTCTTGGTTTTTGGGTGATATGATTAAGAATATTATATTTGATTGGTCTGGAACTTTGAATGATGATTTTGATTCTTATGTGGATATTGTTAATGAAGTTTTTCGAATGATGAAGTATGATAAAGTTATGACTAAAGAAGAGATTAAACGAGAGTTTACTATTCCTTATATGACTTTTTGGAATAAGTATTTTCCTGATTTGACTAAAGAAGATCAAGATGAAATGTTTAGGAAGGTTGTTCATTTGAAAAGATGTGAATTATATCCTGGTGTTAAGGAATTTTTATTTGAGTTGAAAGAGAAGGGGATAAAAATATTTGTGGTAAGCTCAGATTTGAAAAGTACTTTAATTCCTGAAGCTACAAAATATGGAGTAAAAGATCTTTTTGTTGAGATTTTTGCACATGTCTATCTTAAAGGGCCTAAAATAAAAGAGGTTGTTGAGAATTATGATTTAGATCCTATGGAAACTCTTTATGTGGGTGATACTTCTGGTGATATTGAAGCAGGTAGAGAGGCAGGAGTTAAAACAATGGGGGTTGCTTGGGGAATTCAATGTAATGAGAAATTAGAAGCATCAAATCCTGATTACTTGTTTGATACTGTGTTTGATATTAAGAAAATTTTATAAATATCTTTATATCTAAATTAATGATATGAGTTATATTGAGTTTGTTAAAGGGAAGGAAGATTTTGGAAGTTTAATTCTAGTTTATAAAAATTCAACAATTGGGAGAGAAGGAAAAGGAGCTGATGTTGAAATTAGAGAAGGAAATGATGAATCTAATAATGCTTCTGTTGGAATTTCTAGAAAACATGCTAAAATTACTATAGATGGTGTTAATGGTTTTTGTATTGAACCAATTGCTAGGAATGTAGTTATAGTAAATCATAGAATAATTAATTATAGAACTAGATTAAAAATTGGGGATCTTATTCAGTTAGGGAAGGATACTAATGAATTTTTAAGAAGACCCTTTTATTTGCAAGTTGAAGTTATTTGTTATGGTATTGGTGATAGACCAGTGTTTGCTAATTTAAAGTTTAATAGAATTGCTGAGAGGGCTGGTTTTAAGATTCTTGGTGATTATCTAATGGTTGGGACAAATAAATGGACTTTTATGGATAGGAATAATAAATCTAAAAAATTATTTGATGAATATTGTCCTTGTGAAACTGTTACAAAAAAAGATATAAAAGCAAATAGGCCTTGGAGGATGAAAACCCAATTAAAACAATATTTTAAAATATATTTTTATTTTAATGATATTCATATTTTTGAAGAATTTGAAAAGGTTGTTAGGGCGATTAATGATTCTGGGGTTGACCTTGTTTCTGGTAAGGTTGCATTGGAGAAGCATATTTATGGAAACTTAAGAACAGCAAAGGTAATTTTATATGTTATTGGTGAAGGGAATAAGGATAAATTATTAAGATACTTTAAGAGAATAAAATTTAATCCTGAATCAAAACAAGATTGGGTTTTATTTAATAAGAAACAAGAGAATGATTTTTTGGCTTGGAATCAAGGAGGAGATGGAGTTAGATTTGCTGCTAGAGATGTAGGGAAATTAATGAATTTTTTCCATGGTGAAAATCAGCACTTAATTAACCCTTAACAATTAATTTCTTGTTCATATCTGATTTGTTTGAATAAGTTATTACTGTTTAATAGTAAACTTTATATATTATGAATTTATTTGTTTCTTATGGATAATTTAGAGAAGTTATGGGAATTAGTAAGGCCTGGAGCTGTGGATGAAATAACTGGATTGATGGAAGTAGATTTTAATTTAGATTTAGAAGAATTTACTGAAGCTTTTTATGCAGCCATAGGTGACTATCATCAGGTGAGTGATTCTTATGTTGTAACTCCTAGAGAGGCTATTGAATTGTTGGAAGATAGTGATGTTATTTGGACTTATGTTTGTTGTCTTACTCCACTTTCAGTTATGGAAGCTGATGGAACAAATTGTTCTGTTTCTGTAGAATTTAAAATAAGGGGGAATACTTATGCCCTTACTATGCCGGGGGTGAGTTTTTATCCTGTACAGGATTTTGAATATTAACCTCTAATAATTAATTTCTTGTTCATATCTAAACCTTCTACTAGTTTGTCACCAATATCTGATTTTTTACTAATTCTTATTTCACCTTTTTTAGAAGTAGTTGAAGTGAATAGGAAATTATTGTCAATATAGACATCTACCATTTTTCCAGATTGTTTTAAATTGATTATTACATAGTTTCCTCTTTCTTTTAATGAATAAGAGAGTTTTCTTTGTTTTGTTATTTCTTCATCTTTTACTTCAACATCTATTCCAATTCCAATTAGCTTTTCTATTTTATCTATTGTTGCCCCTTTTGGACCAATTAGTTTTCCTTTGTCTCCTTTTTGAACATAGACTCTTGCTTTATGATCTCCTAAGAGTTCAACTTCTGGATTTTTTACATATTTGCTTATTTCTTTTTTTAGTTGTTTTTCTGCAAGATTCTTTGCAGGTGATTTTTCTGTTTTAGTTATTGGGATGACAACTGTTTGTTCACCATATGAATAGATTTCAAACATTAGTTTTTCTGTTTCAAAGTCTTTTACTTCAATTACTGGTCTTGCTAGATCAGCTTCTGTCATTCCTGAAGGAACTTTTACTTTCATGGTTACTGTGAAAAGTTGTTCTATTGTTCCTTTGTTTATGAATAGGATTGTATCTAGTACTGATGGGATCATTCCAACATCAATTCTTCCGATGAATCTTTGGATGGCATCTATGGGTGTTGCTGAGTGTAGAACTCCAATTACTGCAGAACCTCCAAGTCTTAAGTCTACATAGAGTTTAAAGTCTGGATTGTCCCTCATTTCATCAAAGATTACATTATCTGGTCTTGTTAAGAATAAAATATCATGTATTTCTTCACTTGAAGCAAAGTTTTTAGAGTATTGTGTTATTTCATCTTTTAGGATTAGATCTCTTGGTGATTCTATTGTTTTTGTTATTCTTCCATTTGCAGCATAGTGTTCTGCTAGAGCTTGTGCAAATGTGGATTTACCAGAACCAACTTGACCTGCAATTATAACTCCAGATGCTCTTTCCTTTAATCTACTAACAATTTTTTCAGGTAGTTTGTAATCTTCTAGGTTGAAGCTCTTTAGTGGTTTTACTGCAGTGATTTCTAAGCCATCAGATACTGGGGGCTTTACAATTACAATTCTGTAGTTTTTGTATTGCACGATTGTAGAACCTCTTCTTGAGATCTCTATGAATGCATTTTTTTCAATTCTTGATTTTTCAATGATTTCCTTTGCAATTCTTTGAACATCTTCTTGAGTTAGTTTTGTTTCTTGAATTTGTTTTAATTCCCAAGCTCCAGGTTTACCTCTTTTTGCAAAGGGGATTGTGTTTTCCTTTAAGTGAACAGACATGGAAGTCTCATCAAAGAACTTTTCAATTTCAATTGTTTCTGTTGTGATTGGCTCTAAAAACATTACAGTTACACCTACTGCTTTTGCTGATTCAGCTTGTACTAAGTCTGCTGTAATTAGAGTAGCTTGGTGTTCTTGAGCTAGATCTTTGATCATTGCATCTATCTCTCCACCTCTTTTTGCATATTTGATTTGAGAAAGATTGGGTCTATCACCAATGAATTCAACATTTCCTATTTTTTGGAGTGCTTGTAATTCTTCTAGGCCAATTAATCCAGTTTCTCTGCCAGTATTTGCTTGGTTTTCAAGCTCAGAAATGACTGCTTTTGGAATTAAAATAGTTCCTTTTATCTTTTTCTCTTTGATTAATCTGGTTAATGCTTTTTCTATTATTACAGAAGTATCTGGTACGTATTTCATGGTTAAGTATAATTTATAAGATTATTTAAAGGTTTCTTAAAGGAATCTAGAAAATATTGTTTTTGCTCTTTCTATGTCTTTTCTGTCTCTTGGGACATAGTTAAAATTTCCCTTAGTTGTAAAGAATTTGATTCCCCACATTTTGCTTACTTTTATTTTCTTTATTTCACTAAATGGAACACCAAAATTATCACTGTTACAGTTTGCTATTTTTTTAACTGTTTGATTTTTCATCATGGTTTTTAGTTTCTTTTCAATATCTCCTTTAGATAGAAGCCATTGCATTGTTCCTATATTTGTACTGTTGATCATTTTATCAGCACCTTTAACAGGGACGATTATGAATAAGATTTGTTTATTTGTTAATAGAATTGCATTTTGTTGGTATTTTAGTTTACCAGTTCCAAACCAAGCAACACCTTTCCATTTGAATTGGTTTGCAAGCATTACCTCTGTGATGTAATCTTTTATTTTTTCTGTACTTGCTACTTTAATTGAAGCATCTGGGTTTTTAGGTGTCATTTCTACTGTTGCTGTCTTTTTCAGGCTTATAGCGGTAAGGATTACCATTAATGCCATAAACCCGATAAAGATTAGCCCTATGTATATTGGGACACCTCTTGTCATAAAAAATATCATAACTACAGTAACTATTACAAATGCTACAATTGTTTTAGCTAGTGATGCTGTGTTTTTAGCAGTACTAACACCTTGTGCAAAATCTCCTAGTTTATCTGCGTCAATCATATTCTAGGATTTCTATGTTGTGATATATAAGTCTTTTGGTAATCTTTATAAATCTAGAGTCTATAGAAAGTATATGGAAAAGGGGTTGTTTAATTGGGCAATTATTACTGCACTTGTTTCTGCCTTATTATTTTTTGTTGTTGGTTTGTTTACTAGTGATGATTTAATTGTTTTGGCTTTAGTTGTTATTTTGAGTTTAATATCTATAATAGTTTTTTCAAAGAAAGCTGAAGGATCTTTTACCTCTGGTGCTTTTTTGGCTATGGTTGTGTTTGCTGTTATGACTATTGTTGTTGATCTTAGAAATTGGGAAGGTTTGGGTGTGGCTCTTTTTATATTTACTATTGTATTTTTGGTTGGTGGATTTATTGGTAAGTGGAGTTCTAAAGATAAAGAAAAGTTAAGTAATAAGATTTACTTTTGGGTGATGATTGGAGCTGGAATTTTGGGTGTAGTTATGATTGTTGTAGGAATATTAACAAATGTTAGTTATCTTGCAGAACCTATTGCTTTTACTTGTGAAAGTGATGAATCTTGTGGTGAGGGGTATACTTGTGTGGAGAGTGTTTGTCTTTTTAGTGGTGTGACTACTACTGTTTATGATTTTGAAGGAGGAATCGGAAGTTGGTATGGTGATACTGAATGTACTGCTGAAGTCGGAGGTGATCCTTGTTGGCATATTGAGTATGAGGAAGATGGCAATGCAGTTATAGAAGGATGGGAACATATTTGGTTGTTTTCTACTATTCAATTTTCTAGAATTGATTCTGTTGAAGCTAAGGTTATGATGAGGGATGGAGGTTTTCATTTGAATTTTATAGATGCTGAAGAGAGTAGGTATTTTTTGAGTATTGAAAATGATGGTTTGCTTTTGCATAGTCAATTAGGTGAGGAGTTTGATGATTATCAATCTGCTGATTATGAATTTGAAAATGATAAATGGTATGATTTGAGAATTGAGGTTGGAGATACTGTTACTGTTTATGTAAATGATGAAATGGTTTTGAGTGATATATTGAATCAAGAGTATGATAAAGCTATTGTTACTTTGGAAACTTTAGAGGATTCTTCTGTTTGGTTGGATGATATTGTTGTTGAAGGGGAATTATATATTACTGAAACAGAAATTGATTTTTCTTAGAAAAAATTTATAAATGATAAATTAAAACTCTTTTTTATGAGAGATCCAATATATGAAGATTTACCTTCAATGAGAAGAAGAAATCGTTCTGGATTAGGTAATGTAGTACATTATGCAACTCCAGTTGTTGCTGGTGCTGGAGGTTTAGCTGTTGTTGCATTAGGTTTTTTAGTTGCTTCAGGTATGTGTACTAGATTTACTAATGATTCTAGGGTTAGGGGTCTTGTTAGGTCTGAATTGATTGCTACTGGTGACCTTGAAGAGAATACTAGTAATTGGGCTTTGTATTATGGTATAGGGAGGGATAGTGCTTGTCCTACTGATGAGAATTATGTTGATGTTGAGAGGGCTACTCTATTGAAAAGTGGGGAAGAACTTGGTTCTTTTTGTATAGGTTATACTCTTGCTGGTGATCAACCTTGGCTTTTTGAAAGGGGATTACTTCCAGAAGGTAGAAGGGATCCAGAAATCCTAAGAAGATTATAATTATATTTTTCTAGCTATAATTAAGAAAGCTGTGTGCCCTTCCATTTGAGATTTAGGTCTTACTCTTCTACCCTGTACATACCATTCTCTTTCCAGAAGTTCTATTGTTTTTTCAATGTGTAAGTTACATTTATGAAATTCCATTACTTGGGTTATTGTAGGTAGGTAAGCAATTATTGTTGCTCCATTTTTTATATTATCCAAAGGAACTTTCCAAGGTTCTGGTAGATCTAGAATTAAAGTGTCTACTTCTTGGTCTATGCCTTCATAGATATCTTTGTTTATTAGTTCAATATTTTTTATATTAAGATAATCAATATTTTTTTGTGCTAATCTTGAATGGGATTCATTTAAATCATAGGAATATACTTTTTTTGCTTTTTGTGCAATGATTGCTGCTAAAAGTCCAGTTCCAGATCCGGCTTCGGCAACTATTGAATCTTTTTCAATGTAGAATTGGATATAGGCTAGATCTTTTGTTAGTAGTGTTTGTGGTCCTCTTTTAATTTGTTTTATTTGGTTTGAGAAGTTTGCTGGGTAGATTACGAATTCTTTTCCAGCATGAGATTTAACTCTGTTTGTATCTTTTTTTAGATCTTCTTCTTTTACAATTCCAAATTGGGTATGGAGATCTCCACTTTCCCAAAAGAATGTTTTTAATCCACGAATTGAATTGTAAAGTAGTATTTTCATAGTTTTGAGAAATATTAGTTCTTATTAAAGTTTATCTAAAACATTGGGTGCTGATAGGTATTCATCTAGACTTCCAGTTCTTCTTCTCATTTTTTCTTCTTCACCTAGTAGAATGATTCCATCACCACAGGTTTTTGGTCCTTTTTCAATCCACCAACCAGCTCTAACCACTCCAGGATCTGCTTCTGGATTGCCTGGCCAAACTTTCATGTCATGTTGGTATCTTACAACATCAACAACTCTATCTTCACCATCAGCCCATAGAATACATACTGACCAAGGATATCCAGTTAATGCAGGAGTTCCATCTAAGCTTTGTAATGCTTCCATTAGATGTTCTTCAGCTGCTGCTATGGGTTCTTCTCCATAAGCTTCAATTCCACCATCATGTAGGTAGGCTCTTGCTGGGAATCCTCTAACTTGTAAACTTGCTACGATTGGCATAATTGGGTT